>CAXNJE010000047.1:0-20972 GCA_964202565.1 Breznakiellaceae bacterium
GCTGATCGTGTATTCGATATCACCTTCGGTCACAGTCGTCCCGCTGAACGCGTAGGTCGCCGTGTAATCGGGGAAGCCGCCCGTCACGGATGCGTTCTGCCCGCCGATGGTCACCACCGGAGTGCCGGATAAGCCTGCTCCCGCCTCAACGACGGTGAAGGTTATCTGGATGCTCTCACCGTTCTTCACCCACGTGGTCGGCAACGTGTTCGTCGAGACTATGGATGTGACTGAGGCATCTGGGGCTACACTGTCCTTTAAAATCGGCTGTACCGGGAACATTGCGGCATCGGCGGTAATATTTCCCAGTTCATCCTTGTATCTTGCGAGTACCGAATATTGTTTATCCACACTTCCCAAAAGAAGATTCATTGATGAAGTCAATGTGGAGTAAGCCGACCAGGTTGTTCCATCATCAGTTGAGAATGAGACCATCAAATCATCGACCGGGCATCCTAGACCGGAAGCTCCATCGGTCACTACCTGATTTATAGTTACCGTATCCTGATTGGTTGTGGCCCCTTCCAAAACTGATATGGAAGATGCAATTGGTCCAGTCGTATCAAGAACCAATTTCATCTTTACCGGCATACTCGTATGGTTGTCCGGATCGATTTCAGCAAAAGAATCGAGAACTTCTACTGCAATTTCTTTTTCACCATCACCTGACGTTTGCAAGGAATATGAAACACGCTGTGTATTGGTTCCCAGATCATAATCATAAATAATCGGGTCTGATACGATATGGATTGCATTTCCATTAATATCCCGGATTGCAGTCTCGGTAACCCGTATACTTGTCATCTGACCATCATCATCGGCTGCGAATGCAAGGTACAGTTCTTTCGATGTTGTTCGGTTACCCTCGGAAACTACCACCGAAGTAATTCTATCTTTGACAACAAGAGTGGTTTCGTCGATCACTGGGGGATAACTATCAGAACTATTTCCGGTTACGAAATTAGAATCAAAAGCCTTCTCCATGGAGCTTCCTGATGCATCTGCGAGATCTTTTCCAATACTGACCTTGATTTTATTTTGTGCACCATAAATCCAGCTTCCTGTGGGTATTATGGTCGCAATGCTCCTATATATATCATCCTCAACAGAAAGTGAGAGATATTCGTTCAATAGAATATAATTCTCATCCGCTTCCTTATTTTTTTTCCCGTATACGTTAACCAAGCCACCAAGTACCAGGCTGTCGTGGTCGATCTTTTCAGAAAAATAAATAAATATCTTTGTATTCCTCAGAACCGGACTTTTCCCCAAAGCAGGATCAATCTCTGCGACATAGGGACGTTCATCATAGACCGCCGTTATCACAATGTCCGCGGCTTTTTTGGTGACTGTCGCTTTCGTGGTTGCGGATATGGCATCTTCGAAGACTACTTCGCCGCCTGTGTCGCTCGTGAAGGTCCATTCCTTAAATGCGTAGGCAGCGAAAACAGAGGTACCTATCGGGAAAGCGATATCTTGTTTTATTTCGATGGTACCTGCGGGGTTGGGTGCTCCGCCGGGGACATCGGGATCTGCCTGAATGGTGATTATGACGGGATCGGCATTCGCCTCGGTAACCTGGTCATCGATCTCCTGCTTGATATCGCTCCCGGTGAGCAGGTTTTCGCAGGAAATGGTCATGGCGAGAAAAACGACCGTGGCCGCGAGGTTCGTCCATTGCCGTGACTTATATGTTACTCTCGCCGCCATCTTTGTCCTCCAGAATCATTCACCGTGCTACTTCTACACGGAAATCGGAAAATTCAACCTTGTCCAAGGCGCGCAGCGCGACCGAGTCGGCCATGGAAAAATCAGGGGTCTTCAGCAAGCGGTACCGTTCACTTCCGTCAACAGAAACTGCCAGGGACTCCTTGGCCGGATCGACGTCTATTCGGAAATCATGGACCTCAAAAAGGGACTCGGAAATCACGGTCTCCACAAAGGGACTGACCATGGCGCTATCCCGTATGGATCGGTACACCTGAATGCGCGTCGATCCGTCACTGCCGTGGAGGGGGTCGCTCGTAAACCACACCAATATTGATTCACCCTCGCCGTATCCCTTGTGGGTCTTGACTGCCCGGACGAATACATGGATACCGAAGCCCACCCATTCAGTACCTATGGACCTCGCCTTGAAGGAATACGAAATCTTGTTATCACCCTGTCTAAGCGGAAAAGATAACTTCGCATAAAATTGTTTTGGGTCAAGCTGAACTGCCGTGTTCCCCAGCATCGCCCATGAACCGGTAGCGGGAGTCATCCCATCAAAACCTTCGACTACCACCGTATGTTCCGAGTCAAGTCTGCTCTCATAGACAAAATCCGGAGCATACTCTTTTGCCGGGGGTATGTCGGGAACAGGTATTGGGACAGGGAGAGTGATGTGAGGGGTCGGCCTTGCCGGTTCTGACTCGGCCGGAAGCCCCTCTGCGAGGGCAAGTTCCACAAGCGGCAAAGGTATAGGTTCAGGTTCGGGTTCAATGACTGCCATAGGTTCCACAACAACAGAATCTTCAGCGTCAGCAACGACTGGTTCAACTACAACTGGTAACTCGATGACAGACACGACGACAACAGGTTCGACAGCTGCAACTACAACCGGCACCTCAACCGCCGGGGTCACAGAGGCTGCATGAACCTGCTCGACAAGGACAGCTTCCGCTTCAACTGGTAACTCGAGGACAATAGGCTCAACTACTTCTGCAACTTCAGCTATTTCAATTTCAACTATTTCAACTTCAACCGGTGCCTCATCCAGATGACCCAGGTGAATTGGCTCAACTACAATGGGAACCTCGGTGGCAGGTTCAGTCCCTTCAACTACCTCAGTCCCTTCAACTACCTCAGTCCCTTCAACTACCTCAGCCACTTCAACTACGACCGGCACCTCAACCAGAGGGGTCATAGGAACCTGTCCAGCGACAACCTGCTGAGCGGCAACCTGCTGAGCGGCAACCTGCTCAATTATAGCAGGTTCCACGACGACCGGAGCGACAGCGACGGCCTGCGTTTTGGCTAGCTGGTTGAGAATGGCTGCTTCGGCGACTTTTTTCGCGGCTATGTCCAGGTCATCCGGCAGGTCTTCCGCGATTTCTGGAGGTGCTTCAATTTTCGGAAGATTTATTTCTTGCGTTTCGGGCAATACAGTATCCATCAAAGGGGCTGTCGATTGGGGGGGGGTCACAAACGCGACTTCCAGTTCTGCGGGCGGGACCGGCTTTGGAACCGGGTTGGGTTCTTCCGGATTCTCTTCGACGACGGGTTCAACAGTAACTTGCGCAATCCCTGCGGGCGTGGTGACAGCGGGTGCAGGTACAAAAGGCTCGGGGACGAGGATGGCATCGGCGATCAACAAGGGTTTGGCTTCACTCCTGGCGGTATTCTGGCCAGCCCAAAAGGCGGAAGCCATGCGGTCAGATAAGGACCAGGCTCGGCCTTCGCCACCAAATATGGAGGCGAGGTATCCATACTTGGAGGCAAGTTCAGGGTCCACCGCTTTGAGCCGGGCATAAGCCTTGTCGGACTCGGTAAAGTTTTCCTGTTCGTAACGGGACCGGGCTATGCCCAACAGGACCGAAGGCTCGTCGGGGAGAAGGGTACCGGCGTACGCGTAATATTCTATGGCGAGCTTGTAGTCCTTGCGTAGGTACGCGACGTTCGCAAGGTTGATCCAGGCTGGAGCGTAACCGGCTTTGGAAGCGGATGAAAAGGCTTTCCAAGCTTCCTTGAGCATTCCGTAGCGGGCGTACAGGATGCCCAGATCATTGGAGGCCTCGGCAATATCCTTTCCTTCAGCCTCAGAGCGCAACAAGGCAACCTTGGTCTCGATATCCCGGGCTACATAGCGGTCCAACGCGAGGTCGAAGGCTTGGGCTATTTGGGACTCTGCGGGCAGGTTGAGATTTGGATTCACATCGGGGACACCGACAGGGGGGTAGATTTTCCAAGCGGCGGCGATGGGAAAGAGTGCGGCACTTCCGTTCTTTGCGTTGTCCTGCCATTCCTTGGCACCCACCCGCCAGGCCTTGACGAAGCCATCCTTAACCATGGTGATTTCCACCGGCACCCAGGCGCGTCCTTCCTTAAAAATGAGAAGACCCGGATCATAGAAATCCTGCCTCGCCTGCCCTTCCGGCGTGCTGAGGACGAAGGCCATATAGATATGGCCGGGTATGGTAATGAACGCCGTCTCGATACCCACCGATTGCAGGAGTGAGGCGTACAGGATGGTAAGGTCGTCGCAGTCGCCGCCACGGTAGTCCAGTGTCTGGTGGGGAAATTGGAGGTAATCCACCGTGGCCTCGTTGGCCGATTTCTCGACGTAGGAGCTGGCGGGGTCAACTACGTAGCTCAGGCCGAACAGGCGCTCGGCCTCAAAAAGGCCGATAGCATACTGGAGATTCCGGTCGATATCGCCCCTCAGCCTGTCGCGGACTATACCCGATACATAGCGGGAGAACCAGAGTGATGCGGGGTCCTTGGGGGTGGCGAAGGCAGCCGCACGCCGGTCGTCCAACCAGTTCATGGCGTTGCGGTGGTGCATGCGCATTTCTACCGGAGCGCTCACGCTGCGCTTTGCCCCAACCTGCCGGTATTCCACGACGATCTCGCCTCGCACCGTCGAACCTTCGGTCAGGGTGAGAACTCCATCGTTGAAAAGCGCAGTCAGCTGAGCCTCCGCCGAGGCACCCGCCGCTATGGAAGGAATGGTCACACAGACCTTGGGTCTGTCCATGTACTGGCCCACGACGAAGCTTACCTTCACATCCTCTATGCGGGTATCCTCCCCATTGGCGATTACTATCGAACCGAAGGGATTCTCATCATAATAACTATAAAAAACGGGGAATACGGCCTCGGTTTTTAAGGAACGGATTTTGACTCTGGATGCATCCGTGCGCACTTCGCCCAGGGCCAGGCTCGCAAAGATTCCTGCGGAGGCACCCAGATAAAATGGTTCGGCGCTGCCGAGGTATGCGGACAGGCCACCAGATGCGAAAAGAGTCAATGCCGGATGCAGGCGAAATCCCACCCCAAGCCTGGCACCTGTCATGTAGGCTATCCCGGACAGGCCATCGCTGGCGACCGAAACCAACCCGCCCATGCCTTCCAGCCGAAGCGAAAAGCGCTCTGTGGGTTTGAGCCCCAAAGATAATCCCAGACTACCCTCGCTTAGCACAAGGCCGCCAGAGGCGTTGAGGGGCGCATAAAAGGCCCCTGCCCGCACAAAGGGCGAGAGGAAAGGTGTGAGTGGATACTCCAACGTAAAAGCCGCACCACCGCCGGCGCGGAACAGGTTGGCAAATTCAAATACGGGAAAAAGTGCCTGGGCTTCTACCCGGGTGACGAGGGGAAAGGTTTTAGTCCTGACCTCGGGATTTTCCTGGGCGGATACAAAACTTGCCACAACCAGAATCAACGCGGGAATCGGGAAGCTGTGCATGGCCGACAGAAATGTCGCCGGTGGCTTCAGTCCTCTTCGGACCATGACATAGCTCCGCCGCGATCGGCCGCTGCGGACGAGGCGCGCGAAGTCGAACCATCCACTTTGGAGGAAAGGTACGAATAACGCGCCGCCAAAGCGGCATCCATTGCCTTCACCTTGGCGAAAAGATCATCCGCTTCGGCGTAGGCGTCCAGCTCGTATCGTGCACGGGCAAGACCGATGATGGCGGATTTGCTGGTAGGGGCCCCTTTGAGGGCTTCCTCGAACCAGCGGGCGGCTGTCTCGTAATCCTTCTGCAGGAAACTGACGTTGGCCAGATTGGTGAAAGCAGGTGCGAAACCCAGGCCGGAAGCCTTCTGGAAATAGACCTTGGCCTCGTCCAGCATCCCGTACCGGGCATATAGTATGCCCAGGCTGTTGAGCTGTTTAGGAGTGGGATTTCGGCCGATATCGGCGAGCAGTTTCTTGACCTTGGGCTCGATCTCCCGGGCGACGAAGCGGGTAAGCACATTGTCGAAGGCCAGAGCCACATATTCCTCAAGCGGCTTCGAAGGGCGGAAATCCACTGCGGGCAGGCCGACGGCCGGATACGTTTTCCAGGCCTCGGCGAGGACGATTAGCTCGGGCGACTGGCCGGATGCTTCGGCGTCCTTCCACTTTTTCGAGCCCCCCTGCCAGGCGCGGAGGAAACCTTCGCGGATAAGGGAAACCTGCAGCGGCAGCCATGCCTTGCCGTCAAGGTACACGAGCTCCGCCGCCGAACCGAAGGATGCTCGCAAGGCCTCCTCTTCCGAGGACAGAGGGAAGGCAACGAGCATTTCGTCCTTCAAGGGAATCAACGCAGAACTGATGCCCACCGATTCAAATGCCTCCGCGCAGAGCAGGGCGATATCGTCGGAATCTCCGCTTTTGTAGGCGAGGGTCTGATATGGATATTGGATATAGTCCAGCCTGTCGGGTACGCCCCGGTAATCCTTGTAGGGTGTAGAAGGATCGGCAGCCCAGACGATACCAGAAAGGCGCAAGCCCTCGAACACACCCATACCGTACTGAAGGTTCTTGTCGATCTCCGGCCGTATGCGATCGCGCACCAGACCGGCGAGGTATTTGGAAAGGTCCAGGATCGCGGGATCGTTGGGAGAGGTGAAAGCAGCCGCGAGACGAGGATCGGCCCAGACCATCGCATTACGGTGGTTGAATCGCAAGGCGACTGACTGCTTCGCGTCCATGCTGCTATCCAGAAGCTTGTAACGGACAATGATTTCCGCCTGCACCTTGGTGTTTTCAGTAAAGGCAAGTACACCCTCGTTGAAAGCCGCGTACAGGGGGAACCCGACGCTCGCGCCCCGACGCAATACGGGGATCGTACCGCAGAATGCTTCCCGGGAGCCGTAACCTCCGGCCGCGACGTAGACCCGCACATCACGAATCTCCCCCGATTCCCGATTGGTCAATTGGATGGTGCCAAAACGCTCTTTCTCGTACGCTTGGTAACGTAGGGGGAATACATCGATTTCCTGGGTTTCATCTATGGTCATTCCGGTGTTTCTTCCCGAAAGCAAGGCCAAGCCCAAACGAAATGAAATGCCCGCCGAGAAGCCGGAATACATCGGGGTCGAATCGGTCAGGAAGCTTGCGTAGCCCGTGGAGGCGAGTATGCTGAAAGTCGGGGTGAAGCGGTAACCGAAATCAGCCCGCGTCGACCAATACAGGCTGAGGTTGCTCTTGTCGCCCAGCATGCCCGCGTACAGCCCGCCACCACCACCGATGCGAGCGGACAGGCGGGGTATGGGGTTGACGGCCAACGAGAGTCCGCCACCGCCATTCACCAAGTTCAGGGAAACCTGAGAAACGGTATCGTTCACCGGGCTCAGTCTTATTCCTGTTTCCAGGTAGGGAGCGAAAATATCAAAAAAGGAAAAATCGGCGACAAGACCCAAGCCGCCGCCAATTTTGTACGCCTCAAAATCCGCTCCATCGGGACCGGTCTGAAACGGGATTGCCACCAGTGGCGTAATTTGCATCGAATAATCAATGGCGAAAATAGGGAAAATAGAGATGCTGGCAAAGACTACCAGACAGAAAAGGCGGGAAAGACAAGGAACGGAACCAATTCGTCTCATTGTACCCTCAGGTTTCCTGGAAATATACAGAACTACCTATTTCCATCATAGCGCGGATCGGGCCTAAATGCAAACCTTGTGTTGAAATGCTTAGTTCCCGCAGGTCTGTCAATCGTAACGGGTGATAGAAGGATTTGCATGCCTCCCCACATGGTTTTATACTTTGACTTGAAGGGCACGCGACTGGATCAGCGAGTCCGCCGATCGTTGCGAACCCCTGCGAGGAGGCTGTCATGGCGGTACTGACAATTTCCCGGGACATTGGGTCGGGCGGTATCGAGCTCGCGCGACGAGTCGCGGAACTCGCGAATTACCGCATCGCGGACAAGGTCGTGATCGAGCGCGTCATGCGCGACTACGGCTTCGTCAATTTCGAAAAAAGCTACGAGGCAAGCGGCGGGTTCTGGAATGCCGAGGAGGAGCTGACCGAACGGACCCTCTCGTTCCTGGACAGGGTAATCCGTGCCATCGCCAAGACCGACAACGTCGTCATCGTAGGCAGGGGCGGGTTCGCTCCCCTATCGGGCTTCGCCGACGCGGTTCACATCCGCGCAACGGCACCTTTTACGATTCGGGTAGACCGCATCATGATGGAACGGGGCATGCCGTCCCGGGTGGAGGCCGAACGCTTTGTCGAGAAAAGGGACAAGTCCCGCAGGAATTTCGTTGCCCGATATTACGGCGCCCACTGGGAGGATACGTCCCACTTCGATCTCGTCGCAGACGTGGATACCTTCGGGGTGGGCCCCCTGGCGGAACTGCTCTCGGAGACACTGCTCAGAATAGACAAGGGAGAAAAACCATTCCCCTCGGTATGCGATATCGATGTGGACATGATACTCCTGGACGCAGCCCGGAAATGGCTGGCCGAACACCAGAACCAGATTCTGGATGACTGATCAAATTTCAAAAATCAGGAATTTTTGAAATTTGATCTTGCAGTATTAGTACCAACTCTTGCAGAGTTGGTACTAATACTGCGGCTTAAAGTGTTCTTTTAGAACGGGTACCGAAGGCGGCTCGGTTGACGTGCATCCGAAGCTCTGATCGAAACCTTTTAGGTGTATTCCGCTCAAAGCCTGCGGGGTTTGTTCTGCATGTAGGGCTTGTACGGCACCTTTCCGATGACGTTCAGGCCGGTCCAGGCGGCGAACTCGTTCAGCTCGTTAGTCAGGTTCCCGAAGGCCGCCGCGTAGTGGTGGTTCACCCGTTGGACCACAAGGGTGTTCATCAGGTCGTCGTGGCCTACCGGAGCGCCATCGATTTCCAGTTTTCCTACCCAGCCGCTCGAACCCGAATAGCCTTTTTTGCCGTCCAGAATCTCGCCCGTCAGGATGAACAGGTCGTCAAAGTCGTTGTTCATGCAGGAGACGGTGATGGGACCTTTTTTGAAGCCCATATCCGCGACGACGCCCTTGCCGCACCAGGTACAGCCTTGGTGTTCGCCGATGTTGAAATGGTTGTCCCATACCACGCCGCGCTCGTCGGCCCAGCAGGCCGGAGCCACGCCGCAATGCCACAGGTTGATACTGTCGTCGGACCGGTCGAAGGCGACAAGGTCGTTGAGTGAGGATTTCTGGCCATTCAGCGCATTCAGTATCAGCATGGTGACGGCGGAGACCACGTCGGCCTCGCAGGGGGTGGCGATACCGTCCTCGTTCAGCCTGCTCATGGCCGCGCACACCGCTATCCCGTAAGCCTCCTGGAAGCGCGACCAGCAACTCACCGCCAGTGAGCTGTAATCATTCTCCTGCGCAAAATCCTTAAGGGCCAGGTATACGCGCGACGACTTTTCCAGTTGTTCCACGGCGAGGCGCCCGGTCTCTATCTTGCCCGCCTTGCCCAATACCTTCAGGTCATCCTTTACGGCGGCGTCGGGGATAGCCTGGGCGCGTGCGACGATCTCCTCCACCGTATGCCGTGTCTGCAGATAGGTGCCGAATTTCTTTTCAAGGACGCGCTCATCGAAGTAGAGGTTCTCGAAGCCGTTGGCGAGCCCGCCAATCTGGCCTATGCGTGCGGTCCTGAGGGTCTTTACAGCCTTCAGCGCGCGGAGGGTGATACGGAAACGTTCAAGGAAGGCGGCCTCCTCCGGCATGCCGTAGAACCACTTGAAACGGATGTCGTGTTCCCGCAGGTAATTTGCGATGATCGAGCCCAGCATATTGGTACCGCAGAACGAGTTCAGCTGGAGCACACCGGAGCTGGTCGGTTCCGGGACCGACCAGAGACCGATCGCGCTTTTGACTCTGGCCAAGGGGAGTATGATGCGGCCGAAAGGCAGGCTTGCGTTGAACAGGAGGGTAAGGTCTACCTGGTTTGAATCCATGAAATCCCGGGCAGCCACCCCGTCCGCCTCGCTCCGTATCGGGTCGCGGAAGACGCGCAGTTCGAAGCCTTCGGATAGGGAAAGAGCTTCCAATGCTGCGGCGATCCGGGAATAGAGTCCCGTGTCGTCTCCTGGCATATTGGGATGCACGGCCCCAGCAAGGCCAACCCGCACTATGGTGGTTTTCATTTTTTGTCCTCCTGTACCGCGCTCCGGCCCAGTTTGGGGAACAGGGGTTCCAGGGCGTCGTAGCATTCGTTGAACAGTTTTTTTGAGTTCCGGTAGGTTCCAAAGGTCTTGTCGTCGGGAGCTACGCTATCGGTCATCCGGATGAAGCGATGTGCCGCGCTGAAATCCTTGAAGACCCCCGAGCCCACTCCACCTATGACGGCTGCCCCCATGGAGGTGGCCTCCTCCAGGTAGTCGGGCACGTCGATGCGGGCCTCGTAGATATCGGCCATGATCCTGCGCCAGGTCCTTCCCTTGGCGCCGCCACCTATCACCGTGATCGCAGGAATGTCCAGCCGGGTGCGGAATATTTCCAGGATCACCGACAAGTTCATGCTTATGCCTTCCAGGGTCGCCCGGATCAGGTCGTCCCGGGTATGTTCCAAGGTAAGCCCCAGGTAGGCGCCCTTTGCATCGGGGTTCCAGCGGGGGGTGCGTTCGCCCATCAGGTAGGGAAGGAAAACCACCCCGTTGGCGCCGGGAGGCGAGCGGTCTGCCCGCTCGTTCATCAGCTCGTAGGAGTCCTTGCCCGTTTCGGTGGCGAAAGCGTGTTCCAGCGCGCCCAGGGTCTTGCGCGCCCAGGCGTAGGCGCCGCCGGCGGTCTGCATGGTGCCGCAGGGGTGGTACAGGCCAGGGACGGCGTGGGCCCACACGAAGGTACGCATCCTTTCGTCGTCGTAGATGGGTTCTGTCGAGGTAGTGGCTATCCAGGAGGAGCTGCCCAGATAATTGTAGGTGACACCGGGAGATACCGAGCCTACGCCTATCCCCGCGCACAGGCCGTCACCGGCACCGGCCGCCACGGGTATCCCCGCCACGAGACCCAGTTCGGCCGCGGGTCCCGGCAACAACTCACCGACGATGTCCGTCGATTTTTTAAGGTCCGGCAGTTTGGAGGCATCGATGCCGGTGATTCCCACCAAGCGCTCCGACCAGGAAAGGTTGCGCAGGTCCAGGACGTTCGTGCCGGACGCGTCGGAATGTTCTGTCGCCATCACGCCGGTGAGCCTGTAATTCAGGTAATCCTTGGCGTGCAACATCTTGTAGGTCTTGGCGTAGATTTCCGGCTCGTGGTCGCGGACCCACATGAGTTTTTCCACCGAATAGGAAGCGCTCGCGCGGTGGCCGGTTATCTTGTAGAATTCGAAGGGATCAATCTTTTCCAGGATGCGGTCGGCCTGTTCGACGGCGCGTTGGTCGCAGTACAGAAGGGCCGGTCGTAGCGGCTTTCCCGCCCTGTCCACACATAGGCAGCCCATCATCTGGCCTGAAAAGGAGATGACGGCGATCTCGCGGGGGTCTATCCCTGCAATGATAGCCTGGGTGGCTTCGCGCACAGCGATCCACCAGTCCCCGCTGTCCTGTTCGGCCCAGTTATTGTTGAAATAATGGGTGCCGTAGGAACTGGTGAAGCTCTTTATGAGCCTGCCGTCTTCAATGGAAAACAGTGTTGCCTTGTCTCCGGAGGTGCCCAGGTCGTGGGCGAGTATGTAGCGTTTCATTTCCCGCTCCTGAAATCCAGCATGGTCTTGAGTGCGCCAGGCAATTCGGTCGCGGCCAGCGCCTTTCCGATTTCACGGAAGGGGAAGGTCGCTGTCATGAAGTCACTGGCCTTGATCTTCTCGCTACGTATCCAATCCACCAAAGGTTCCTGGGCAGCCGCCTCGGCATCCCTGGTGGGCCACTGGTGCATGTACAGGTTGAAGTTGTAGGGACCCTCGTCCTTTTTCAGGGTGAGGGTGGGCGCGGCGAGCACGCCGTACACGCAGATGGATCCCGCCATCTTGATGAGGGGCAGTGCCGCGTTGATTATGGTTTCGTGGCCCACCGCGTCGATGACGGCGTCCAGTGGCTTGCCCCGGCGTTTCGTCAATTCCTTCAGTGCAGGATCATCGGGCGAGAACACGGCGTCGGCGCCCAGTTCCTTGGCCTTCGCCCTTTTTTCTTCCTTCATGTCCACGACGCCTACCCAGGCCAGCCCCAGCAGTTTGGCGAAGATGCAGAACGAGAGCCCCACCGGTCCGGCGCCATAAATGAGCACCTCGTCTCCGGCCTTCAGGTGGAAATCGGAGAAACCGGCATACACTTCCCGCCAGGTACACAGGAGTCCCGCGGCTTCAGCGCTTATGTCCTTGGGTACGGTCTTCATGATTTTGAATACGTCGTCGTAGCCATGCTCCGCATCCGCCACGCCGTCCGCCTGCATGGCCGCCGCGTCGCTGGCCAGCAGGAATTCCGAATTGCCGCCCCAACCGCTCTGGTACCGGACGTCACCTGTCCTGAACAGCAGTGCCCCTATCACCCGGTCCCCTGGTTTGAAGGATTTAACCTTCGCGCCTACAGACTCTACTATCCCGGCGCTTTCGTGTCCAAGCAGCAGGGGGTAGCGGTCGTGTCCGATGCCGGGAAAATGGCCAGCAACAAGCTTGCGGTCCGTCGCGTTGCAGATGTAGGCTATTTCGGTTTTCACCAAGGCCTCGTAGGGACCCGGCGTGGGTTTGGGGATTTCGACCACACCGGTCTTACCGGGTTCAAGAACGGCTACTGAAAACATGACTTCTCCTCGCATGGCAAATCCATGCATCTGACGCGCGAATATTTCTATCAGCGGAACGTATGCTTATCCGATGTCCACAGGCTTCGCGAAATCGCAGAAGCCCAAATCGTCGCTGCCGGTGAGGGATCGGAACACCACCAGGAAGCGCGAAGGCTTCTTGCCTTCGGGAAAGGGAATCCAGTGCCAGGCACCGGTATCCAGCACGAAGGACTGGCCCTTGCGCACCCGGATAGCCTTTATGCCAGTAAGGGAACCGGCTGAACTTTCCTGCGGAGGAGCGACACAGACAATGGAGTCACCCTCCACGGCTGAAAGGAGTTCCACCGTCTTCAGGTGGCGCTCCATCTTTTCCAGCCGCATCGGCCGGACCGCGCAATCCAGACAGCCCGCGCTGGGCGAAGCCCCCAGTCCGATATCGCTGAAAACGACGTCGTAGGAGAAACCCTCACCCTTCGCTATCCGCGTTCCTACCGGCACCGCCGGGGAGAGCACCCGCCCAATCCCCGCAAGGGCCTCATCGCTCAATTCAACAACCTTCAATGCCATTTCCAGGTCTCCCTACCAAATCACCTACTTGATGACGGCTACTTTCTGCCGGTCGAAGGTCACCGCTACTGCCACGATTATCATAATGCCCAATACGACCTGCTGGGCGTAGACATCTATGCCGATTACCGTCATCCCGTTATTGATGACGCCCATGATAAGGGCGCCAATCAGCGTATTCGCCACGCCCCCCGCACCTCCGGTCATGGCGGTACCGCCGACTACAACTACCGCAATTGAGTTGAGCACGTAGACGGCCCCGATGGTGGGGTAACCCGAGTACAGGGTGGACGACAGGATGAGCCCCGCCACCGCCGCGCCCAGACCCGAGAGGGTAAAGGCGAACAGTCGTACCCGGTCTATGTCCAGGCCAGAAAGCCAGGACATCCTTTCGTTGGCCCCGATATACATGATATGCCTTCCCACCCGGGTAAAGCGCTGGACGAAGTAATAGAACAGGAATATCACGGCGGCAATGATCCAGACGTTCTTGACCGGTCCGGATTGTCCGTTCACGATATCCAGCAATCCGTACGAATTGTCCGGAGCCGACAGTGGCGCGGCAGAAATAAAGTAGGTAAGGCTTATGAGGATGCCCTGGGTGCCCAGGGTCGCAATAAAAGAGGGGATACGGAGCTTGGAGACGAGGATTCCGTTGAGCAGGCCGCAGGCCGCACCGATGGCAATGACCAGGGGATAGGCCAAGGCACCGAGGGGTTTGAGAGCCAACATGAAGACGACCGAAACCAGGGACATGGTGCTTCCTACGGACAGGTCTATGCCGCCAGTCAGGATGACGCACACCTGGCCCAGCCCCACCGCCAGCAGTATCGCCACCGAATTGACGATGGTAAACATGTTGTACGAGGAGAGGAAACTCGGGTTCCCGACGGTAAAGACTGCCATGAGCACCGCGAACATCCCCAGGGATATGTAGATAGGCCGAATGGCGACCTTTTTTCCTTCATTCAAGCGCTGATTCGGCTTTTTCATACTATGTATCCTATGACGTCCAGCGCCGTCGGTTTGGCTTCCTTGGGGCAGGCGATTTCCTTGGTAACCTTACCGTCCTTCATGACGATCATGCGGTTGCACAGACCGATATCCTCTTCCAGCGTGTCGCACATCACTAGCAGGCTGAGCCCGGCGGCGGCGAGTTCCCGGATGCGCCGGTAGATTTCGTCCTTGGCACCCACGTCGATGCCGCGGGTCGGATGGTCCAGCACCAGTATGCGGGCAGCCGCCGCCAGCCATTTCGCAATGACCACCTTCTGCTGGTTCCCACCCGACAGGGTGGAGCAGGGAGTCCGCAGACCGGGCGTCTTGACGAGGCATTCCCTGATCCATTGCTGGGCATTGGCCTTTTCCTTACGGGGATCCAGGAAACCCAGGAACCGCATCTTGTCCAGCACCAGGAGATTGATATTCTCCGACACGTCTAGACTCGTAGCCAGGCCTTCGTTGCGCCGGTCGATGGGAATGCATCCAATGGATCTGGCTATCGCATCCTTGGGCGAGGCGAAACGGACAGGTTTGCCTTCAACCACGATCGTCCCCTCGTCGGATTTTTCCGCACCTGTCAGACACTTGCACACTTCTTCCTTGCCCGACCCGAGCAGGCCGACCAGGCTGACTATCTCGCCCTTGCGCAACTTCAGATCAAAGCCGGAAAATTTATTCGCCAGGCCCAGCCCCGCTACTTCAAGGGCGATCTCGTCGGCCCCTTCAACCTGCATGGATTCGCGGTAATGCTCCTCGGCCAGCTCGTGGCCCACCATGAGCCGCTCGATACCTTTTACGGTGGCTTCCTTGCCGGAAAGCTCCGCCATGAAGTTGCCGTCCTTGAGCACCACGATGCGGTCCGAAAGGCTGACAACCTCTTCCAGTCGGTGGGAGATGAAAACGATGGAAGCGCGCTTCTTGAGCTCCGCGAGGAGGCCGAAGAAGATGCGCGTCTCGCCCTCCTGGAGTACGGTGGTGGGTTCATCCAGGATGAGGATGGGGTTCTCCACACCGTAGCGCTTGGAAAGCCACAAGAGCCGGGCTATTTCGATCATCTGCTTCTGGGCAGCGCTCAGACTTCCCGTGACGACTGCGGGGTCCAGCTTGCCTAACCCTACCGTGGCCAGCTGTTCGCCGGCTACACTGCGCATCAAGCCCCTCCGCAAGAAGCCGAAACGGCGGAATTCGTCCTCGTGTCCAAGAAACATGTTATCCATCACCGACAGGTTCGGGATCATGCAGCCTTCCTGGAACACCATCCCGATTCCACGGCGTATCGCCGCTTGCGGACCATCGAGAGAGAGTGTTTCGCCCCGGAGGACAAGGGTTCCCTCGTCGGGCTTCTGAAGGCCTATCATGATCTTCATGAGCGTGGATTTACCCGCACCGTTCTCGCCCACCAGGCCCATTATCTCGCAGGGTTTGATGTCGATGTCGACGCCTTTAAGGGCGATCACACCGGGGTAGGACTTGCGGATTCCCCTGAGCTCCAGAATCGTGCTGTTGGTTCCGGTACTCATTTGATTATGCCTATCTTCTTGCGGTCGATCGTCAGGGCTACAGCCGTGATGAGGACCACGCCGTTGACGGCGTTCTGTATATAGGGACTCACCTTCATGAGCACCATTCCATTGTTGAGGGCGGTGACGATGAGCGTTCCGAACACCGCGTTGAGGGCTCCACCAATACCGCCCGACAGGGACACTCCACCGACAGCGACGGCGGTCATGGCGGGGAAGAGCATGTTGTTGCCGGTGCGCGGATTGGAGCTGGCCAGTCGAGCCACGAGCAGGAGGGAAGCAATCGCGTAGAAGGCGCCGGTTATGGCGAAGGTTATGATCTTGACCTTATCCACCGGGATGCCAGCCTGACGGGCCAGGGTTTCATCCCCGCCGATGGCGTACATATGCGTCCCGAACCTGGTTCTTTTTTGCAGGATCTGCAGTCCGACAAACAGGACGAGGGCTATCAAAATCGTGTTGGGCAGGCCGAAGAGGTCGCCGTTGGCGATGTTCTGCATGCGCTGGTCCAGCATCTTTACCGCGTTTCCCTTGCCGATGATGACCGCGATGCCCTGCGCCACCCACCACATGCCAAGGGTGGCAATGAAGGACGGCATTCTGACCTTTGTATTCAGCAGCCCGTTGATGACGCCGATAAAGGCGCCGAGAACCACGGCTACGGGAATTACCCAGAAACCTATATCGTAGGGTGTGAAGGGATTCTTTATAAGGAAGCCTGCGACGACCGCGCAGAGGGAGATAACACCCTCGGTCGACAGGTCCATGGCTCCTATAATGACGATCTGATGGATACCCAGACAGATGATCATGGGTATGCCCGCCAGGCTCAGGATGGTAAGGATATTGTTCACCGAAAGGTAGCCACCCGCGGTTCCCACGGTAAATAGGACTACTACGATCGCGAGCGATACGACCTGCCCCGCTATGCCTTTCGTACCCAATTCCCGGATACGGTCCGCGGCTTTCAGAAAGCTCCGACGACCGTTCCCCGATTGTTTTCCGTTTTCGCTCATCCCGTAAGTCTCCGTTCGTTGGGTTGTTTTTTCAAGGGAGGGCAGAAAATAACAGGCGGGAGCCAAAGCTCCCGCCTGAATTTCCGCTTATTTCATCGGGCGGACGTAGTTGTAATAGAGGTCATTCCAATCGTACTTGGGGGTGCCGTTCACGTAGGTAGCGATAATCTCTTTTACGTTGGACTGGTCGACTTCGACAGCCTTGGCAAAGAAAGCGCGCTTGTCGGCGGGGATGTCCGCGACTTTGAGCTTGCCGGAATACGCGGCGTATGCCAGGGAGAGGCCGATGCCTCCCTGCCAGAAGGAGTCATTCAGTACGGTGGCGGCGGCTTCGCCTGCGGCTACCGCGTTCAGCATCTCGACGATACCGTCGCAGCCGGTAACAAGGACCTTACCGGCGAGTCCGGCGGCGCGGAGGGCTTCAAGGGCGCCCAGGGCCATGTTGTCGTTGGCGGCCCAGACTCCGTCGATCTTGGGATACGCAGCCAGGAAGCTCTTCATCTTTTCAAAGGCCTTGGTGCGGTCCCATTCGGCGGTGTCGGCAGCCAGGAGCTTCACGTCGGGATATTTTTTCAGGACGTTCTCGAGACCCTGGAAGCGGTCGATGGCGACGGAGTTGGCAAGCATGCCCTTGATGGCCACGATGTTGCCTTTTCCGCCCATGGACTTGATCAGGGCTTCGGCTTCGAATTCACCGGCGCTGATTCCGTCGAAAGCGATATGGGCTACCCAGTGGGGGTAATCCGTGACTTTGACGTCGTCTGGCTTGTTCCACCAGGACATGTAGTACACGCCGGCGGCTTCAAGGGCCTTGGCGATCGGGATGATGTTGGGTGATTCGTTGGGGTCGATGCAGAAGATCGCATCCTTGCCGGCTTTCGCGACGAGGGCTTTTATGTCGTTCAGCTGCTTCTCGCTCGAACCTTCGCAGGTCTGGATGACGTGGGTTCCGCCGACTGAGTCTGAGAAAGCCTGTCCACCGCGCGCCCAAACCGCGTGGTAGGGATTTTCCAACGACCGGATTGCCGTACCCATGAATACAGAGCCCGAACCCGCCGCCGCTTCTTTTTTTCCAGCCGCGAATGCCGATGTGGCTGCGAGAGCCATGAGGACGACCAATACCAGAGAGAGGGTTTTCTTCATCAAGAACCTCCTTGGGAATTACGACGCCTTGCTCGAAGCGTGGCGTCAGAATCATGATACCACGAATTTTTCCTATGTCAAGAAGTTTTACAACAATATCTTCTAACTAAGAATTACAACTGATAAAGATAACAGGAATGATTCCTAGACATGCAGCCGACGCTCGAAAAAGTCGGCGATGGTAAAGGCGGCGCCACCGATCACACCCCGGTCCTCGCCCATGACCGAGTACTCGATGCGTACTTTCTTTTCCACCAGGGGCAGACCGATGTGCCTGAGCCCATCCCTAAGCAAGGACAGGAAATAATCGCCCGCCTTGACGTACTGACCCTGGATGACGATGAGTTCCGGATCCAGGGCCATGACGATATTGCCTATGCCCACCAGGAACCAGCGGGCTGCGTCCTCCACGAGCTCGCGGCAGAGCGGGTCGCCCCTGGCGGCACCCAGACAGACATCGGCGAGACCTACGCGGCGGGAAGGAGGACCATCGAAAAGTACCGAGGAACGGCCGGAAGCATGGGCCGAAGTGGCAAGGCCAAGAATTCGTTTGGCGGAAACCATGGCTTCGAAGCAGCCGGTATGGCCGCAGATGCACGGCGCTCCGTCCACCGGGTTCAGGGTCATGTGCCCGATCTCACCGCACAGGCTCTGGTTCCCCTGGAAGAGGGAGCTCTTCAGCACCACTCCCGAACCTATACCCTCGTCAAGGGCATCGATGACTATATAATTGCGCGCGCCACCAGCTACGCCTTTTTCGCGTTCGGCTATTGCCTGGTAACGATTTACGTCGTCGATAAAAAGGGGAACATCGATGTCGTCGCCCAACGCGGCACGCAGGATACTGATGAAAGGCACGTCGCGCCCCCAACGGGGGTAGTGGGGAGAATAGATGGAGATGCCGTTCATGCTGTCTGCAAGACCCGGAAGCGCTACTACGATACCAATAAGCCTCTCTTTGGATTCTACCTTGCGCTTGATGCTTTCGCGGATCAGCCGCACGATGGTACTTATTATCTCGTCCAGTTCCGCCCCGGGAGAGACGGAGGCTTTTGTCTTGTAGTCGATGTCGGCGTCCAGATCGGTCGTTACCGAAATGACTTCGTCCGGGGTTACGTGCACGCTCGCCACATAGCCGAAATTTTTGTTGAAACGGTATTGCTCGGGCTTTTTTCCGCCCTCGTCGGTGGATTCGCCCTTGCCGGCGCCCAGCATGAGACCTTCTGCCACCAAATGGTCGAAAATCTTTTTCACTGTAGTTTTGGAAAGCCTGATAGCGTCGGAGACCTCGGCTACGGTCACCATATCCGCTTTCCTTAGCAGGTCGAGAACGGTATGGGTATTATGCGCTTTCAGATTCTTCGGCTTTTCGCCCTTCTTCATATTATCCGCCTGCACACAGTTTGATGGTAGCTTCCAAGAAAAATCAAGACCTCAATCTGATTATACAACTTTATTATATAACTAAAAACATAAAAATTGTTCCCGTTCCCGGATTCTATCCCAAGCTGGATGTTATGGGGTATAGTACGGGGATGAAAATCAAACGTTCCTGGGTCCTGTATTCCACCGCCGGAATAGGCGTCTTCATGATTCTCTATAGCCTGGTCCGCCATTTCTTCAAGATAGGTTTTGGCGAGGCTTTCGAGAAAACCTTCTTCGACGGCCTTTTCATCGCCGCCGCGGTATTATTCGTGTATAACCGGAAACTTTCAAACGACGATAAAAAGTCAAAAGCCGCCGAAGCCAAGGCGGAAGCCGACGCATTGGCCGCAAAGTCCGTGGAGGCTGAAGAAGTTACAGACGAAGAGGAGCCGGCTGGATCCGAGGTTAATCCCAAGAACGTCCCCTGATTTACCTTGCACTGCACGGTTCAGAATGGAATCGGGCGTGCCGATACATAAAAGGTGAAATTCACGGATCTGTATTATCCCTTCGCAATCGTACTACTCGGATTGAACGCCTGGGCGACCGTGCAGTTGCTCAAGGAATTCCGGCTCTTCCGCTTGCGCAGCGAGGCAGGCCGCGAGGGGAAGGAAGGCCAGACGATCAACGTCAACCTGGGAGCAACCGGGTTGAACGGCCCCAAAGTAGTTTCCACAACTCCGGCTGAAACCCTCATCCCGGTACTTCAGGAATCCACGGTTCCTTCAAGCATAGAGCCAGTGGCGAAAGAGGAACCGGCCCCCGAGCCGTTACCCCCTCCCAAGCCAAAGCCAATTGCTTCGGTAAGCGTAACCGCAGCGGGAATCGTAGTGGTAAAATGCCCCAAATGCGGAGCGGAAAACTCGGCATACCGGTCGGAATGCTTCTCCTGTGAAAGCCCCCTCGGCTGAACGCTCCACCAGCGTCCCCGTCACACAAGCCTAACCACGCTTCCCGCATCATGCTATGATCCCTGCCATGAAACTGGTTGAAATTTTTGAGTCCACCAACCGCATCGAAGCCTGCATGGCGGAGGAACTGCTGAAGGACCAGGGCATCGACGTACTGCTTCAGTGCGACGATGCCGGCGGCCTTTTCCCTGGCATGGAGTCCTTTTACGGATGCAAATTGCTTGTGCGGCCGGAAGATGAGGAAAAGGCATTGGGAATTCTTAAATCGACCTTGGGCAATGAGGATATTTAAAAACCACTACCCACCATAGAAGACCGTCAACGCTCTTCCCACCATTTCCACCCTCTTCCACTTTTATTAACAATGAAAATGCACAGGCTTGTCCGGGAAATTATTACCCAAGCATTGGGAAAAAACCGTCCCGAACTGCAGGCCGGATATTGGAACCTGATGCGAAGGCATTCTCAGGATGCAATAAACCGGTCTTATTCAGAAAAATCAGATTCAACTTGCTTGGCATGGTAACTGCATAGTATTATTTGAATATATAGAATTTTGGAGGCACTTATGAACATTCGTGGTTTTTCAGCATTTCTGGTAATTGCGTCTTTAGTCGCGGTCGATGCGTTTGCGGGTCCCGCTTCTGTGATTCCGGCAATGGCTGGTCTGGATAAGGCCTACATCCCCGCCCTTGGCCTTTCCGGCCAGCCGGATCAACAAGC
>CAXNJE010000048.1:0-20339 GCA_964202565.1 Breznakiellaceae bacterium
GGCTGCTGAAGCCCGTATCCTTGTTGTCAACCATCATCTACTCTTCGCCGATCTGGCTGCACGGTATTCCGGCGCCGGATATGAATCAACGGTAGTGCTGCCACCCTACGACAGGGTCATACTTGACGAGGCGCATAACATCGAAGAAGCTGCGGCCTCATTCTTTTCTGAAGATTTCAACCGTCTTTCAGCCATCAAGCAGATAGGCCGATTGTATCGCAGGCGTCGTGGCAGCGAGATCGGCCTGATACTGCGCCTGCCACCTGTGTGCGTGGACCGGAATTCCCTCGATGAAGTTTTCGAGGCGAGTTCACAACTACGGGAAGCCTTGGATCGGGTTGACGATGCTGGCGTCGTCCTTACCGACACTACGGGCACTTTTAGATTACGAAGCGAGAACGAATCCGAACTCCGTTCCTTCCTGCTGGAACCCCTGAGCGGGCTCCGGTCAAAAATAATGCGCTTTGTTTCTACGGTCAGGGGTTTGCTCGAAAAAATGGGTGATGAATCGGGTGATGAGGCAGTAGTCTGGGAATGCAAGGCTGTTCTCAGGCGACTGGACGGTATCGCCGGGGTTTGCATGCGCTTCGTGGAATATCGCGAACGTCCGCAGGAAGTAATCTGGATCGAACGTGGCAGGACGTCCAGGGGCGAATCGTACGCGCGCTTCATATCGACGCCCCTCGATGTCGCACCGGTGCTTCGGGAAGCCTTGTACCTCCCCAACAAGACCGTCGCTTGCGTTTCCGCTACCCTTACGGTGGCGGGCTCTTTTTCATTTTGGTTGGGCAGGGTAGGGCTTGATGCGCTTGCTGATAGGGAAACCCTCACCGGCATCTTCCCGTCCCCGTTCCCTTACAAGTCTTCCGTACTCCTTGCCGCACCACGGGACGCGCCATTACCGGAAGACACTGATTACCGGGAATTCGTAGATAGTGCAGTGGTGCGGCTGGTGGAGGCCTCAGGCGGCTCTGCGCTGGTACTGTTCACCTCGTACGACGCAATGCGCAGTTCCTTCGCAAAGGCGGTAACGCGGTTGGAGTCCTTGGGCATCCGCTGTCTGCGCCAGGGTGATGACGACCGCTCCCGCTTGTTGAGGAATTTCATAGAGGATGAAAGCAGCGTGCTTTTCGCCACCGACTCGTTCTGGGAAGGAGTCGACGCACCAGGTGACACGCTCAGGCTTGTGGTATTGTGCCGCTTGCCATTCAGAAGCCCGAATGAACCTGTCTTTGAAGCGCGCAGGGAGGAACTGGAAAAACGGGGTGAAAATGCCTTCATGCGGCTTTCCTTGCCCGAATCGGTCATGAAGTTCAAACAAGGCTTTGGCCGGCTCATGCGGCGCGGCAGTGACCGAGGTGCGGTTGTAGTGTTGGATGGCCGCTTGCTGCGAAAGCGGTACGGAGAGATATTCCTGAAATCCCTCCCCGAAACGAGGGAAAGTTTCAAGGAATTTGATGAAATGTTGGCCGATGTCGAGCGTTTCCTTTCAGAATGACATCCAATTCGGCAAACCGTACGTAGCGTTACTGGTGGCTGTCAAAAACAGTCGAGCCCAACTCGGATTTGGCCGAGTCTATCTTTCCCCTATAACGGGCCAAGGCTTCCTTCTCCTCCGCGAGCGAAGGGAAAGAGTACTCCGTATCGCCTTTTTCCCCCACAAGAAGCTCTGGCATGGCGTAGGAGCCAAATTCCACGAAAACCCGCTCCTTGGCTTTCGCCAGATCGGAAGGCGTGCATTCGGCGGCACTGGGCTTTATATCCTTGGCGCTTATCTTATTGGGCTCGTCCCAAAGGCGCTTGTAGGCTTCCTTCCGGAGGTTTTCATTCTTGATCCGCTCATTTTCAGTTTTTTCCCTAAAGGCACGGATAAGGGGAACGGAGTAAAAAAGGGCGGCGAAAAGTATAGGTATGATGCCGAGCACGAGAGTAAAGATGACGGGGTTTCCAAGCGCGGAGAAAAGTACCAAAGCAACAGCGTACAGATAGGTGCTGCCTGTGATCTGAGCTTGCTGGGTGATGGGTCCCACGCCGATGGCGCAGGCGAGGAAATAGGAACCAAACAGTAAATTGACACCGTTCAGAACGGCGAACCAGGTATTCATTTTTTTGGTGTTGGAAGAAAAGGTTTTAAGCCGTTTGATAGGAGCTGCGAGTCCGGTTGAACGGTCCTTCGAATCGGAACGGAGCAACAGATCATCGAAACGGTAGACAACGGTTCCATCTTCTGTGGCCTCTGGCATACCACCGTATCCGGTCAGGTAGGGCATGATGGCCAGTTCTGCCTCCCTGGGGGTGAGTCCGGTGAGTACCATAAACTCAGGAAGGGATATTACGCCCCGGTTTGCCTGTATATACGCGATAACAGCTTTCTTTTCCCGTATCGGCCAATCGGCATTGGGATCTCCGTCGCCGAACACGAAAGAAAAGACCGCATGATGCAAGGGCCGCTTTGGCGCGGCTTGTTGTCCACGGCCAAAACCGCGTCCACCATAACGGGAGTTATCGAAAGATTTAGTCAGTTCCGAATAGAACCAGATGCGGATGACCAGATCGAAAACCCTCGATGCCAGGTAGAGTCCGCCCAGGCCACCGCCGCGTCGGGACGATGATCTGCTATCGCTCGAACCGGATGCCGAAACAGCCACCGAAGCCAGCAATGCCACCAGGGCTATGCCCATGAACAGGGCGAAATACCCTACCAGCATCACGACGATCCATACCTTGAAAAGGGCTTTTGCCACAAAAGCGGTTCCTTTTTTCAGCATCGCGAGCGTACGTTTCATGGTCGGACCAAAGCCATGGTACCTGCTTTTAAAACCATCCGGAAAGGAATACAGGATTTCACCGGATTCGGTTACACGCAGGCGCGCACCGAATTCGTCGGAGACTGCAGGAGCCAATTCCCTCACTTTTTCCAAAGGAATGGCGCTCGATGCGACTATGTCGGCTATGGTAGCGCCGTCCTTGCGTTTTCTGAATGCATCCACCACCAAGGCATATGCCACTCCATCAGGAATACTTTTCATTGTCGATTGGTCCTCCGCATGGGCCATGATCACCGTTTCCCATTTTGTTCCCGATTAGGGACAAGCGTGGGTTGGAATTTCTATCATATCCTTGTACTTGGTTAAAAGGGATCCTAATGTCATGCTCTCGAAATAATCATTGACCATCTTGGTTGCATCCGCCCAGATTGCAAAGGAAACGCAATCGTTCATATGATCACAGATCGCCTTTTTGGTGCCGCAGGGTGATAGGACCATTCCCTCTCCGGATGCGTCCAGGATGGCTTTGACGGTTAGATCCTCAAGGGGCTGGGCGAACAGGAAACCACCACCGGGACCGCGGACTGAATCCACAATTCCCGCTTTCCTCAGTTTATAGAAAATTTGTTCCAGAAATACGGGTGAAATTTTTTCGTGTTCCGAAAGTTGACGTATCGAGACCGGCACGCCGTCCTTCGCCAGCCGGGCCATGGCGATCGAAGCCCTGAGCGCGTATCTTCCTCTTGTTGTAATTCTCATAGGAATAGGCCCCTTCTCAAAATAATGGACTGAAGTAAAGTAGACTATATAATAAAGGAAAGCCACGGTATTGCGCAAGATCGAAGGTTAAAACCGGTCGAAGTCCCAAACATGGGAAAGGATGGGTAGAACCATAGGTATGACAGGGAAATGCGGATTGGTTGACACCGACCCGCTCGCTGATGTAATTTAGGAGTGTTGACGGGGGAGACAACTTCCCGTCAGGGCGGTCTGTGTGCCGCGGTCCTAGTATGGACAAGGAGATGGAATATGGCTCAAGCCAGCAAGAACAGCCGTACGTCCAGCACGACGCAGAAATTTTTCTGCTCCTGCGGTGGAGAAGTATCGATGAAGACGCTTTTCGAGAACGGCAAGGTCAAAAACGTCGCCGAATGCGAAAAGTGCAAGCGCGTCGAGCGTAGGCCCCGCGATTTCAAGTAAATCGGAAAATTCGCGGAAACGTAAAAGCCGGGAGTCTTGGACTTCCGGCTTTTTTTATATTTCCGTTGATCCAGGAAGAGAACCGGATTGGGTATCCTGTACATTCCAGGCTTCAATCTCTTTCGCAATTTCGTCCCGGGCATCCGCCAAAACCGCATTGATCTCCCGTTTGTCCTTAGGTGTATCGTAAATCTTAAGAATCTTTATCCGATAGCAACCGCCCCTGATATTGGTGGAAACCTTCTTCAAGTCCCCTATGCGCCACCCCCCATCCAGGGCAACCGATACCAGCGGTGAAGGTGCTATCTCAAGCACCCTGCGTACACCGGCTGAATGAAATTGACCCACCACACCGTCTTTGGACCGTGTTCCTTCAGGAAAGATCACCGGACACCAGTTCATCGCGTTGACCTTGCGCGCGAAAGCGTCGATCGTGCGCATGGCTCGGATCGGTTGCGCCTTCCTGTCTACAAGACAATGTCCCTGATATCTGAGAATCTGGGATACCAAAGGAACTCCGCGACCCAATTCCTTCTTGGAGACGAAGCGAATGGGGTGGCCTTTGAAAAAATAGAAGATTATGGGTATGTCGATCAGGCTTTGATGGTTTGCGACGATCATGAAACGATCGGGTAGTTTCCTGCCACTGGCATTCTCGAATTCAAGCCTGAAATCCAGAAAAGTTCGGACAAGAGCAAGAAAACGACGTGGTACGTCAAAGGTAAAATAATCCATCCTGGCTTTGACGGTTTTACTGCCAAAAACGATCCTGATCCGCAGATCGATATCATAAAAGAAGAGTAGGCCGATAGTGCAGGATAAAATGAATATTGTATAGAACATCTGGTTTCCTTCACAGGCAATCTATACGTAAATACCGCTTTTGAAAAGACTAAAGTGCTGTCTCCATTGATCCGGGTGCATTCGTGTCATTGACAGGTATGAATCTATCTGATAATCTACGAAACCGAAATTCACAGGAGACACACGCGATTTTCGTGTATTGGGGGTTTTTCCTTGGCTGTCAAGAAGTCATCCGCTCAGAAGCGTCACCGTCAGAGTGAAGAGCGTCGTATCCGCAACAAGGCTGTAAAAAGCGCGGTGCGTTCGAGCGTAAAGAAATTTGTCGGTGCGGTTCAGAAAAAAGATGTTGTCGAATCCGAAGCATCGCTGAAAGACATGATCAAAAAGATCGATACCGCTGCGGGGAAAGGGATTATTAAGAAGAATTCCGCTTCGCGAAAAAAATCGAGAATGCAACGCTTGTTGAATTCTCTTTCTGTCGCAAAGTAGGATACGGGTATTTCGAATAAGCGGTCGTCGTCGCATTCCTGACGGGGTGCGTATCGATGCCGCAATAATCGTGGTGATACGAGGTGCAGGATGGCCGGAAAGAAGCTTACGAAAGCCGACATCATCGATTCGATCAATTTGGCTACAGGGACGAATCGTAAGGACATCCATGCGGTCATCGACCTGTTGATCGAAGAGATCAAGACCGCTTTGACCGATGGTCGCATCGTCGAGTTGCGTGGATTTGGCACGTTCGAAATCCGTGTCCGAAAGGGCAGAAAAAAAGCCAGAAATCCCAAAACCGGCGAACCGGTATCGGTAAACGCCCATGGCGTTGCCGCCTTCCGTCCCGGCAAGGAACTGAAACAGGAAGTGTGGAATATTACGGACCTGGTGGATGGTCCGGAGGAAGGCGGAGCGGAGGCATGAAACCCTCCAGATCCGCGATTCCGGACAAGCGTCGCGAAAGCGGAGTTTTGATCGGAATTGTGGTTCGGCTCTCCGTCCTGCTTTTCGCTTCCCTTTTGTTCGCGGCCTCCTTTCCAAACCAACTTTTTAAAAACGGCCTGCCATTCTTGGCTTGGATCGCCTTTGTCCCCGTATTTTGGGTAGTTAACCGCTCAGGCTGGCTGGCATCCGTCTTATATGGGGCTTTTTATGGTTACGTCGCTTATGGATTGTTCAATTACTGGCTTAGCGTTTTTCATCCCTTGGCTGGCTTGATTGTTGGATCCATCTACCTAGTCTATCTGGCATTTCTTTTTCCCCTCCTAAAACTCGCGGATGTGCTTTTTCCCCGTCGGGCCTATCTCGTGCAATGGTTGATCTGGCTGGGGTATGAGTACCTCCGAACCCAAGGTTTTCTTGGCTACGCCTATGGCATATCCGGATATACCCAGTGGTCCTTCATTCCAATTATCCAGATCGCGAGCCTTTTCGGCGTTTGGGGCGTGTGTGCCCTCGTGGTTTTCCCCTCTGCGTACCTTGGATCGGCCTTGAAGAATGGATTCTCCGGCTTTTTTGCTTTCATGGCGAAAAACCGCATCGCTCCTGCCATTTGGGCCGGGGCGCTTATCGCCTCCCTGGTTTTTGGCGTCCTTTCGCAGGTTGATTATTCTGATTCGCCTGTCAGGCAAATAGCGATGATCCAGCATAATAACGATCCCTGGCAAGGCGGGATCGAAGCTTATCGTGAAAATTTCAGGACGCTCAAACGCCTTTCCGATGAAGCCTTGGCTGCCGACCCGCGACCGGAATTGGTGGTATGGTCCGAAACCGCGTTCGTACCGCGTATATACTGGCATACGACCTATCGCGACGATGCCGAATCATATGCACTGGTAAAGGAATTGACCGATTACCTGTCGACCAAGGATGTTCCCTTCCTTATCGGAAATGACGATGGTCGTAAGGAAGTGGGACCCACCGGGGACTGGGAACGCGTGGATTACAACGCCGTCATACTGTTTGATAAGGGGAAAGAGATAGCCGCGTATCGGAAGTTGCACTTGGTACCATTTACGGAACACTTTCCCTACGAAAAACAACTACCGGCCATCCATGCTGCCTTGGAAGCGGCGGATACCCATTTCTGGAAAAAGGGAACAGAGCCAACTGTCTTCACGGCTGCCGGGATGCGCTTTTCCACACCCATTTGTTTCGAGGATACCTTTGGGTATCTGTCCAGACGCTTCGTGCGGAACGGAGCGGAAGTGATCATCAACCTTACCAACGATGCGTGGGCCAACAGCCTTTCCGCGCAGATGCAACACTCGACCATGGCCATTTTCAGGGCTATCGAAAATCGGAGGAGTGTCGTTCGCTCGACCGCATCGGGGCAGACTTGGGCCATCGATCCCAATGGCCGGATAATCGCTCAGGCAGAACCCTTCGCACAAACGTGGAAAACAGCTTCTGTCCCTGTATACACAAGAACAACGGCGGCGTATACCCTGTGGGGGGATTTGCCTGTCCAGCTTATTTTGGTGTTTGCTTGTATTTTGATGCTCTATGGATTAGTTCGTCTTGCATTCAGGAAAAAACGAGCCTGAGATTGGTCGATGTAGTAAGGTATCGATTGACAATACGGCTTTAGCATAGGAAAATGTTTTGTCCTGCTCCGTGAAGCCGACTAAGGAAGGATGTGTATGGATTCGCGAAAGAAGATACTGATAGTCGACGACGAGCAAATCAACCTAGAGTTTTTTGATGTCATGCTCTCGAAACTAGGGTTTACGGTAGAAAAAGCGGAAAATGGCGTCGAAGCCCTCGAAATGGTACGGAAATTCAATCCGGATCTTATAATTCTTGATAACATCATGCCCAAGATGTCCGGGTGGGAAGTAACCAAAACACTTAAGAATTCTGAAGATTATCATACCTGGCGGGACATCCCCATCATAATGTTTTCCGCCATGGACGATGTGAAGGACAAGGTTGAGGGTTTCGAGCTGGGTGTGGACGATTACATTACCAAACCCTACAATTTTTCCGAAGTACTTGCCCGTATTCGCGCGGTATTGCGTAATCGGGAACTTTTCGTCCAGATCGCCGCGCGTGAAGCCCGCATTGCCTTGGTCGAAGCGCTGAACGATGAAATCCGTGGAGTGGGAGTCATACTCCTATCCGAGTTGGATAAGGCGGTAGTCAAGGCCAAGGCTATCGATTCCGACCCTTCTGCTGCCCTTGCAGCCAAACAATTGGCGCACTTCGTTCTGGTTATTTCAGATGAAGCCAAAAAACAGGTAGATGCCCTTGAGGCGAAAGTTGCACTGGCCTCAACCGAGCGTGAACAGCTTAAAAAGAAGGAAATTGAACTGAAAACCTTGGAGAAACAATTCCGTAAAGGGATGCATGAGAGTTGATTCACACGGATGCTACACCTTCGTGCGAATCGCTTCTTAATAGGAGGCCCCTATGATTGACGAGAAAAAACGTTCAGTTCTCGATTCGTTCAGTGAAGGGCGCAAACTGTATAAACTTATGGATTTTAAAAAGGCCATGCAAAGTTTTGCCGATGCTCTCCGTGTTGACCCCGAAGACGGGCCATCGAAGGTTTATTATTTACGATGCAAACACTACCTTGAAACCCCCCCGCCAGACGATTGGGACGGCGTTTTTATAATGTCTACAAAATAATGGATCATGGTGTATGAAAGATAATAATAAACGCGGAGAAACGGCCTTGGTTACCATTCTTGGAACCGGCACGGATTTTAACGGAATCCTGCGCTTCAAGGATGCATTGCGCATTCGCGGCCGCTTCTCGGGAACCATCGAAGCCACCGGTTCCCTATATATTGATAAGGGAGCAGATGTCAGGACCGATCGCATCTCGGTAAGTTCCTTGGTGGTGGCCGGTAGTGTGTCCGGAGCCATCTTCGCGCTTGACAAGGTCGAGATGCTGACGGGTTCCGTCATCACAGGAGATGTCACTACTTCCCGGATACGGATTGCCGATGGCGTACTTTTTGAAGGCCGGTGTTCCATGACCGGAGTCGATGAGGACGTGGAAATTTTCGCGAGGCCGACCAGCGAAATCAAGACCCAGTTGCTTACGCTTACCGGCCAATCCTGATCCGTTTTGGTCCGCTTGACAAGAATCTGTTGGTAAAGGTATAGTTATTCCGTTAATCCTACCGTCTGAATGGAAATACAAAAATGAACCAATGCGTGGAATTATGACACGTACAGGAACCTTCTGGTTCACTTTCTTGAAACCGCTTCCGCTTACCGAAGCGAATCCCTCTATAAGAGCTTATTACCGTTCCAATCAATGACAACGGAACTTGGTAATCCCAGAGCTGGAGTTCACTAATGGCTATAATCCGGAAAAGAAAAAGCATCCCTGCCGATACCAATGAACAGGGAACCGAACGGGAACAGAATGAACTTGATCTGGCTTCTGCGGAAACCGTGAGGAAAGACGACCTGCAACCTGCCGATATCCGTCTTGAGGCGGAAAATGAAAACATCCCGGTATCGGGCGACGAAGCCGAGGACGGTATGTCCGTTAATGTCGGCCAGGAAAACGTCGATCTGGCCGATGAAAACGGGATAAAGGGTAAACCACCGATTCCCCGGGTCGTCATACGGGCCCGACCGAAAAGACGTCCCTTGCCTGGTCGCCCCGAGAGCGTCAGGGAAAATGAGACTGTACCGGAGGAAAATCCTGCCCCGGCTAGCGGTACCCCCATACAAATCAACGCCCAGACCGCCGCAGTTTCGCAAAATGGCGGGAACCAGCAAGCTGCTGCGGGTGGACAAGGCAACAATGGCGTTACGGTAACGATTAACGGATCTTCCGCCAGCCAGAATGGCTCCCAGAACCCTGTCCGTACCCGGGAATGGACTCCCTATCGGCCGGCAGCGACGAATCCCGGTGCGCCTGTTCAGATGCCTTCAGCGCGGGGCTTGCCGGCCATGCCAGACATCTACGGCAAACCCGAACCCCGCAGTGATCAGGATAACGGAAAACCACGCCTCTCCATCAACGAACTTACCAGATCGAACATGATCGATTTGCGGGAACTGGCCACCCGTTACGGAATAAGCCACGAGGATATGGTTGCCCTTAAGAAGCAGGAAATCATTTTTTCCATACTCAAGGCACATACGGAACACGGTGGTATCATCTATGCGTACGGGTCCCTTGAAATCCTGCCCGACGGCTATGGTTTCCTTAGAAGCCCCCAGAATTCCTATCTGCCAGGGCCAGATGATATCTATATCAGCCCCAGCCAGATTCGCCTGTTCGCGCTGAAGACCGGCGACACGGTGTACGGTCAGATTCGCAGTCCCAAGGAAGGCGAGCGTTTCTTTGCCATGCTACGCGTTGAAACCGTCAACTACGACGACCCTGCGGTCGCCCAGAGCCGCATTCCCTTCGACAACCTGACGCCTCTCTATCCCAACGAAAAACTGAACCTGGAAACCTCGACCGAAGAGATTTCGACCCGCATCATCAATCTGTTCTGTCCCATCGGAAAAGGCCAGCGTGCAATAATAGTCGCGCCGCCCCGAACCGGAAAGACCATCATGATGCAGCGCATTGCGAACGCGATCACCAAAAACCATCCGGAAGTATACCTGATCGTTCTCCTGATCGACGAGCGTCCTGAAGAAGTCACTGATATGGAGCGTACAGTTCGTGCGGAGGTCATTTCATCCACCTTCGATGAACAGGCCACGCGTCACGTCCAGGTGGCGGAGATGGTGCTGGAGAAAGCCAAACGCCTGGTTGAACACAAGAAGGACGTCGTCATCCTTCTCGACTCCATAACCCGCCTTGCCCGGGCCTATAACCAGACCGTACCGACTTCGGGCAAGATACTCTCCGGCGGTGTCGATTCAAATGCACTGCACAAGCCTAAACGCTTCTTCGGTGCGGCGCGTAACATCGAGGAGGGTGGAAGCCTGACCATAATCTCGACGGCCCTGGTGGAAACCGGAAGCCGTATGGATGAAGTCATCTTTGAGGAATTCAAGGGTACCGGCAACATGGAAATCAACCTGGATCGCAGGGTTTCCGACAGGCGCCTTTTCCCCGCGATCAATATCAAAAAATCCGGAACACGTAAGGAAGAACTGCTGCTTACCGAAGAGGAACTGCAGAAAATATGGGTCTTGCGAAAGGTCATCAATCCCATGGACGATATCGAGATCATAGAGCTCCTTATTGACAGGATGAAGAAAAGCAAGAATAATGAGTCGTTCTTGCGGTCCATGAATACTGGATCCGCTTCGATGGATTGAATTAGGTTGGAGGATTATAGATGAAAAAGGGTATCCACCCGAAGTACGAGCTGACGACCATCAAATGCGCCTGCGGCTCGGTGATCGAAACGCGATCGACGGTAAAGAACATTTCCGTTGAAATCTGCTCTTCTTGCCATCCGTTCTTCACGGGCAAGCAGAAACTCGTCGACACTGCCGGACGCATCGACCGCTTCCGCAGAAAATACGGCATCAAGGAATAATCCCTTACCGTTTGCGAAAGAGTATCGTTTTGTCCGTACCGAAAGAAGCCGCCTCCGGGCGGCTTTTCTTTTGGTTCTTTTCCTAAGGTTCCATGCCGATTATGCGCGGTGGGTCGAGTTTCCATAATAAATCCATAATAAAGGGAAGTTCCTTACCATCTGCAAGTCCGAAAGTGCCCCCAAGCTCAAGAACCGGACCATTTGTGTTCCAGGCCCTGAATCGCACGGAGCGTATTTCCGATGGTAAAATACGGGGAATGGAGCCGGAACCGGCTGGACTATCTTTCGAAAAAGGACCAATCCTGTATAGATAGGCCAGATAGCTGCTGTCGTCCAGATTAGGCCTAAGTCTTTCCTCATACCAGCTTTCACCTTGGGACAAAAGGAAATCGGTATCTCCTGTGCTTACCGCCTTGGCAAACCGTTCGAGATAATTAAGGGTTAAGGGATCCATGGTAGAGAACGCAGGTGATGCCAGCCCATTATCCAGAAAACGTTCTGGCGGTGTTTTCGATTCAGGAGCCTTTGTTTCAGACTTTCCGGTTTCAGTGGCCGTGGCAACTCCTGTGCTTGGTGGCACGGCAGGGGGAAGTATGGCACAACTTGTAGCTAGGTATATAACTAGAAGACAGGCCGGTATAGACGCAAATGCTTTGGGGTTCATGGCCTGAAAGTATAGCACGAGCGGATCTTTCTATCCTTGAAATCCTCGTCACGGGTTTTCTCTGTTTGATCCTCGATGGCAATGCCAGGGAATTCTACTGGATCGAGGGTAAACCCGCGAGCATTGGTAGAAAACCATAGGACGCCTCCCGGAGAAAGGGAACGAAGGGTCAGATCGAGCAATTCCCGATAATCCCGCCGCACATCCAGCGTGGAGGCCATTTTTTTCGAGTTGGAAAAGGTGGGGGGATCGAGAATGATGATATCCCACTTCTTGCCGGATCGGGTCGCTTCTGACAGGAAACGCAGTGCATCAGCCCGAACCAGGCGATTCCTCCCGGCAGGCCTGGCTGCGCCGTTGTAGTCGAGGGGGTCGGCCATGACGGCATCCAACCCGTTCAAGGTGAAATTTTCTTTCGCCCAGGTCAGGTAGGTGTTGGAAAGATCTATCGAGTCCGTCTCGGAAGTCCCACCCGCAGCGGCGTATACGGAAAATGAGGCGGTGTAGCAGAAAAGATTGAGCATCCGTTTACCGGAGGCTTGGGAACGCACAATATCCCGGGTCTTGCGGTGGTCCAGGAATAAGCCGCTATCAAGATAATCCGAATAATTTACCTTGAAGCTGAGACCGCCCTCTTTTACGATACCCGTTTCCCCAGCTTCTGCGAGACGTTCATACTGGTCCGGACCGCGCTGGCGCTTGCGCAACTTGAGAAAAACCCGGGAAGGGGACAGTCCGAGGGCTTTTGCGGTCGCCTCAGACATTGCCTGCAACCACACTAATTCTTCCGCTTCGGGTTTGTCGTAGGGTCGCTCGTACAGGGCTCCCAGAGCCGCATCCCCATATATTTCTATCAATAGGGGAATTTCGGGGATATCCCTGTCATACAGGCGGAATGCTTCTGTTCCGATTCGTTTGGCCCATTTACGTAGGTGCTTGTATTTTTTCGCCAGCCGGTTGCCGAGCATTTCCGCCTGTGCGGCGGTTTTTTCGTCTTCCAAGGAATCAGATCTCGGTGACAGGCAGTTTAGCATGAAGCATGACGCACAGCATGGCATAACCGGAAGAGAGGTCTTCCTTCTGCACCACCACGTGGTCCGGTATCTTTAGTTTGACGTTGGTGAAGTTCCAGATGGCCGTGATGCCCGCACGTACCAGGGCATCGGTGGTTTCCTGTGCGAAGGTTGAAGGTACGGTGAGTATGGCCAATTTGACATTCAGCTGGCGTATCTGCATTTCCATCGTATCAAAAGGCAATACGGGAACGCCGTGAACGGTGGACCCCAATTTGTTGGGATCCTTGTCGAAGGCCGCGACAATATTCATGCCGTGGTACTGAAACTCCTGATACCCCATCAAGGCCGATCCCAAATTGCCGACGCCGACAAGAACGGTATCCCGGACCGAGTCCCAGCCAAGGAAATGCTCGATTGCGGCAATGAGGGCCTTTGTGGGATACCCCTTTTTTGGTTTGCCGATGATCCCGGTTATGGAAAGATCCTTACGAACCTGTATGGGTTCCAGCTTCAGTTCCTGCGCTATCACTGTTCCGGAAATATATTCGAATCCTTCCTTCTCGGCGCTACGTATTATATGCAGATATGAAGGCAGGCGCCGGATGGATGGCGCTGCGGCAATTTTCTGTTTAAGCATATGCTCCCCTATCGTCCGTCTTTTAACGATAAGGTGTAATGGATAAATAAGTCAAGAAATAATTGAAAAGGAACTCGCATTAGGCTGAAAGGAAGGGACAAATATCCTTGAGGGGGCAGTCACCACACCGGGGAAGCCGGGCGACACATAGATTTCTTCCATGCTTGTTGAGAAGGTGGCTGAACAGGGTCCAGGACGATTCGGGGAGGAAGGAAGCGATTTCAGCTTCGATGCGGCGGGGGTCCGCTTCAAGCGTGAAGCCAAGACGTCGGGACACCCGCGCAAAATGGGTATCGACGATAATGGCAGGAACCCCCCAACAGGCAGAAAGGACGACTCCTGCTGTTTTCCTCCCAACCCCGGGCAGCGAAACCAGGTCATTCATGGTATTTGGTACCTCTCCATGGTGATGTTCCACCAGGATACGGGCTGTTCGGGAGAGGTTTTTGGACTTTTCCCGGTAAAAACCGCTGGAGTGGACCATGAGCTCCAGTTCGTCGATTGGTGCCACCGCCAGGGACCGGGCGTCCGGCCAGCGTGCGAATAGGGCAGGGGTAAGCTTGTTGACCATCGCATCGGTGCACTGGGCAGACAGGATGGTCGCGACCAGCAACTGGAAAGCATTGGTGTAGGAAAGGTTGGGCCGGGGATCGGGGTTGAGGGGTTCCAACAGGGCAATGACGTCATTGGCCCGTTCGTATCGGTTTTCCGGCTTACCTTCTCCCAATCCTTTCATGAAACCGCTCCCTGACTGGAAAACTTTGCTCCAGTATGGCATACTCCGTCGCGATTCGTCGACGATTGGAGGACGCAAGGTGTACGAGAGCGTTGAACCGAAAGTAGATTTCCCGAAAATGGAAGAGGAAATCCTCGCGTTTTGGGAAAAGAATGATATTTTCAGGAAATCCATTGCCCAACGCGAGGGAGCCACGGAATATGTGTTTTACGATGGACCTCCTTTCGCCACCGGCTTGCCCCATTTTGGCCATTTTGTTCCCGGCACCATCAAGGACATAGTCCCGCGTTACCAGACGATGAAAGGTAAAAAAGTAGAACGCCGATTCGGTTGGGACTGCCATGGACTGCCCGTCGAAAACCTCATCGAAAAGGACCTGGGCCTCAATTCCAAGACCGATATCGAACGTTTCGGCGTGGCCAAGTTCAATGAAGCCTGCCGCTCTTCGGTACTGCGCTATGTCAACGAATGGCGGCGCATCGTCACCCGCCTGGGACGCTGGGTCGACTTTGACAACGACTACAAGACCATGGACGTGGATTACATGGAGTCCATCTGGTGGGTCATGAAAAGCCTGTGGGAAAAGGAGCTGCTGTACGAGGGACACTATATCCTGCCCTATTGTCCCCGTTGTTCCACCGTCCTGTCCAACCATGAACTGAATCTGGGCGGCCACAAGGATGTCCACGACCCGGCCATCACCGTGCGGTTCAGGGTGAGGAAGTCGGAAAGCTCCACCGCATTGCCTGTCGGCCTCGCCGACGGCTCCACCTACCTGCTCGCCTGGACCACTACCCCCTGGACGCTCCCGTCCAACCTTGCCCTCACCCTAGGTCCGGATATCGACTATTCGTTGGTCCGCGACGGAGCCGAGCGCTATCTGCTCGCCCATGCCCGCATCAGCGCATATTTCAAGAAGCCCGAGGACATCGAGATCCTCTGGACAAAAAAGGGTGCCGAACTGGCGGGTGTGGAGTATGAACCCTTGTTCCCCTATTTTGCCGATGCCGCCACCCAGGGTGCCTTCCGCACCTACCTGGGCGATTTTGTCACCACCGAGGACGGCACCGGAATCGTGCATACCGCTCCCGGATTTGGTGAGGATGATCACCGCGTGCTTAAGGGCACAGGCGTGCCGACCATCTGTCCCGTGGATGAGGAATGCAAATTTACAGCAGAAGTCAGCGATTATGTCGGTGTCTTTGTAAAGGACGCCGACAAGGCCATCATGGAGCGCCTGAAGACCGAGGGCAAGCTGGTAAGGCGCGAGCAGATCCTGCACGCCTATCCGCATTGCTGGCGCTGCCAGAGTCCGCTCATCTATAGGGCAGTCGGTTCCTGGTTCGTCAACGTGACCAAGATAAAGGACCGGATGCTGGCTGCGAATGCCACCATCTACTGGGTGCCGGAACATATCCGCGACGGTCGTTTTGGCAAGTGGCTGGAAAACGCCAGGGATTGGGCTATCAGCCGCAATCGGTACTGGGGGAACCCGCTTCCCATCTGGAAATGCCCCGATTGCGGAAAAACCTTGTGCGTGGGAAGCCGCGCAGAACTGAAACAGCTTTCCGGCATCGATGCGACGGACCTTCACAAGCACTTCGTGGATGAAATAAAATTCCCCTGCGGTTGCGGCGGAACTATGACCCGTATTTCTGAAGTACTGGATTGCTGGTTCGAGTCGGGGGCCATGCCCTACGGACAGAACCACTACCCCTTCGAGAACAAGGAATTCTTTGATTCCCATTTCCCGGCAGATTTCATCAACGAAGGTCTGGATCAGACCCGGGGATGGTTCTACACACTCACGATCCTGGCTGCGGCGCTTTTCGACAAGCCGGCTTTCTTGAACTGTGTGGTGAGCGGGCTGGTATTGGCGGCGGATGGCAAGAAAATGTCAAAAAGCTTGCGGAATTATACGGATCCCATGATGGTGGTGAATCAGTTCGGTGCCGATGCGCTGCGTATATTCCTGATGCATTCCGCGGCGGTCAAGGCCGACGATCTGCGTTATTCCGACGAGGGTGTACGGGAAGTCCTCAAGAGCATAATTATCCCCCTGTGGAACTCCTACAGCTTTTTTGTCACCTACGCGAATATCGACAAGGTTTCTCCCAAGGGAGCGCCGGAAAATCCGGCCAATCCCCTGGACCGCTGGATACTCTCCATCGCCGAGGACATGGTGGAACAAACCACCAACGCCCTGGATGCCTATGATATGTCCAAGGCCATCGACCCCATCGTCGATTTCATAGACCTCCTCAATAACTGGTACATCCGAAGATCCCGTCGACGCTTCTGGCGCAGCGAGAACGATTCGGACAAGACCGAAGCCTATGCAACCCTGTACAGCGTACTAAAGACCATAGCCCTGGTTGCCGCGCCCTTCATGCCTTTCACCACCGACGCCATGTGGCGCAACCTGCGGGGCGAGGGCGAGTGCGAATCGGTGCATCTGGCGGATTTCCCCATACCCAGAAAGGAGCGCCGCGACGACGGGCTTGAGTTCAAGATGGCCGTCGTGCGCAAGGCAGTCTCCATGGGCAGGTCCTTGCGCTACCAGTATAACCTCAAGGTCCGCCAACCCCTGAAGAGCGTGGAGTTGGTGACCCGCGACGAACGCGAGAAAAAAGTGCTGCTGGAGATGGAAGAGATCATCCGCGAGGAACTGAACGTCAAGAGCGTGGTCTTCCACGACAATGAGGAAGAACTGGTAGAATACCAGGCCAAGGCCAATTTTCGCCTTCTGGGCAAGGAACTGGGCAAGGACATGAAACTCGCGGCCGCCAGGATCGAGACCCTGAGCCAGACAGAAATACAGTCCCTGCTCGAGGGTTCCACCCTCTCCATCGAAATTGCCGGACGCTCGGTGGACCTTACCGCCGAAAAGCTGGACGTGCGCCGTACCGAGAAGGCGAACCTTAAGGTAGTGAACGAGGGCACCCTTACGGTCGCCTTGGATACGGAGGTCAACGAGGAATTGTCCCGGGAAGGTGACGTGCGGGATTTGGTCCGCGGTCTGCAAAACCTGCGCAAGGAATCCGGCTTTGCCGTAACCGACCGCATACGCCTGTGGCTGTTCGGCTCCGAAAGACTGAAAGACGCCTGGACTTCCATGCAGGACTATGTCTCCAGCGAAACCCTGGCTACCGAAGTCAGCTGGGGAAAGCAGGACGGCATGGTGGAGCTGGAGGCGGGAGACGAGTCCTGGCTCGTAAGGGTTGAAAAAACCTGAAACCTATAAAAAGCTTCGCGATAGCCTGTGTTGCAGCCAGTGCTGCCTTCTGGTTGTCTTCCTGTGCAGGTGCCCCCAAACCGCTTCCTCCCTTCAATCCCTATGAAAGGTTGGGGCAGGGAGCTTTGGTCTACCTCGGTATTGACCTTGCCGCCGTCCGTCCCATAAGCGACAGGATCCTTGCGACCACCAAGGCGGCCACCGAGTTGCGTGATCCGTTGCGGCGGAGCGAGCGGGTGGAGATTGCCCTCTTCCCCGCTTTCTTTTCATATCCCGGGCAAGCGGAACCCCAACTGCAGGAAGAGGGTTCCAGCCCGAAATTCCGTTTGACCGCGTACGGAGACTATTCCCGCTTGTGGGCGGATTTCTCCTTCTTCTGGGATCCGTCCTGGAAAAGGGTTAAGGAAATACCACCGTTCTGGCGTTCGAACCGTGGAATATCCCTGGCTTTGGACCAGGATGGAGCTGCACTGGTTTCCGACTCGAAGCCATGGGTATCAGGTCCTGGCCCTGCGATTCCTTCCCATCTCCAAATTACTGGCACAGGGGCGGATGTCACATGGCCGGAGGGTCTGGAGTCGGCCCTGGTCGCCTGGATCGCGGAACCAGACAAACTACTCGCCCGGATGCCTGTGTTTTCCTCCGGGCTTTTGCGTGTGCCCCTGAAGGAGCTGTGTTTTATCCTGACGCCCAGGATGCCCGAGGCGCAGGGTGACCTGCCGGGCGGAGATTCTGCCGGGAAAGCCACCGATAAAAACCCGGACGGGGTTGTTGCGGGAAATGATACGGTTTATGTCCTCGAATGCGTCGTAGGTACCGGCGGGGAGCGCGAGGCCAGGGGACTGTTCGCCCTGCTCAGACTCATCCGTCCGCTGGTACTGGCGGGGCTGGAAGAACCGGATCCTTCCGTCATTGATCAGCAGTACCTGCAGACCCTATTGCTTCGCACCGTGCTTGAAGCCGAAGCGAGTATCGATGGATCCTCGGTTCACTTTGCGGGAAGGGCTTTTTTGGCGAGCGAGCTTGCAGCCATGCTGACCGGAGCGGTTGCACAGGCGCTTTACTTTAGCCCCAGATAAAGGTATATTTCTCCATGTGGAATAATTTCTATATAGAGGTTCATTGTCATGCCAACTTACGAGTATAAGTGCAAGTCTTGCGGACATTCTTTCGAAGCCATCCAGTCCATGAAAGACGATCCACTCTCATCATGTCCCGAGTGCGGGAAGGCCATACGCCGTATGATCAATGGCGGGATGGGTATAATTTTTAAGGGCTCCGGCTTTTATGTGAACGACAACGGTGGCAGCAAGGGACGTCCCGTTTCGGACAAGTCTTCGGCATCGCCTTCCAGCCCGGCGTCCACTTCAAGTTCGACTTCCTCCTCGGCGGCCCCAAGCTCCTGTGCGGGTTGTCCGAAAGCCGATTCGCCTTCATCCTCCAAGGAAAAAGCCGCGGGCTAAGGCGTAGGTGTGCCTCGTCCGCTCTTTCATACCCTGCGAGCTGATCCCCTTTTCAGGATTATCGCTGATCGGTTGGATAGCAAGGCCTGGGGTCATACCCAAGGTTCGGACAGCCATGTTTTTATCGACCATCCTTCAAGGCTAAAGGATCTTTTAGCACTGTATATTCTACTATTCGGCAATCCTCCCCGTCACAATGTGTCTATGGATTCCCTTTCACGATTGGTTCACATCATTTTTATATACCCCGATTTCGCTCTTTCCATTCAGGCGGTCGTCTCCAGAGCCAGTCTGGCTACACAACCAGAAATAATCATCAGCGGTTCTATAGCAGGATCCCGTACCGTGGTTGAATACCGGTACGGGCGGGAATATCTGCTGGCTGAAGCCACCAAGGGTTCCAGCGGCATTGTGTTGGATATCGGCTCCTTGACCATTGAATTGGGGCTTCTTGACGGCGGAGCCGATGACTATGGAGATGATCCGAAAATGCTGGCGGCTCTGGAACTTGCCGGTACCATCATCGGTGATAGGTTGGCAGGCTTTGACTCGGGGTGCCCATGAGCCGGGGACCACGTTTCTTTTGTGAACACTGCGGTGCTGAGGTTCCCCGAGCCGCGAAGCGCTGCGTTTCCTGCGGACGCATGTTCGCGTCGGTCAAATGTCCTAAATGTGGTTTTGTCGGGGAAGAAAGACTGTTCGTCACCGGCTGCCCTTCCTGCGGTTATTCGGCTCCTTACAATCCACGTCCAGACACTAGACCCATCACTTATGGGGGTGAACGCCCGACGGTGCCGGTCGGGGCACTGCCATTCTGGGTCTATATCTTTGCCATAGGTGCCTTGGCAATCGTGCTGGTAGCGGCGTTATTTGCCCTCCGTTAGCCTCTGGTGGATCGCTACTGGCGGATAGGTAATTTGGCTCCGCAACGGGAGCAGGCGTAGTTTGAGTTTTCGGTGTCCATCCTCAGACCTTTCATTTCTATCTGGTAACCTTCCCTATGTATGACACTATGGCCGCATTCGGGACAGTGGGTATCGTTCTTTTCCCCCCATACATTTCCCATGTACACATAGTGTAATTTTTTTCTCGCCCTGATTGCCATCAATTCCAGCGTTTCTGGGTCTGTCGGCGGGCCTTGCCATCGATAATCGGCATGGTAGGCGGAAAGATGCCAGGGGATGTCCGATGAAAGGGCTGAAAGGAAATCGGCGCAATTGTCGATCTCCACCGGTGAGTCGTTGAGAGTGGGCACCACGAGGGTTGTCACCTCGACGTGGACTCCAGCTTCGTACGCGAGGGTGATAAAGCGCTTGGTAGTTTCCAGGTCTCCCCCGAGTACACTCGTA
>CAXNJE010000049.1:0-20188 GCA_964202565.1 Breznakiellaceae bacterium
ACGTGGAACGCTTCGATTCCCCCTCAGGGGAATTCTTGGTCGTATCCATGATCGAACCTCCATGCGGTAAACCGCAAGGTTAAGGTGGTGCGAACTCCTTTCCGATGCCTGAAACCAGGCGGGAGGCCAAGGATGTTTCCACCCTGACCCTTAGACCCCGAAACGCACGCGCTGGAGATCAAAGACCGGAGACCATAGCCCTGGCAACGCCACGGCCGGAGGCCTGACCGGTTCGGAGTCAATATAAAAGAACTTGGTACATTAAGTCCATTTTGTATAGATTCTTTATACTCGATTAAAAGCAAATCAGTCAAGAAATATCAGCACAAATATCAACATGTACACCGAAGGATGGTCACTTACCTAGTATGGCGGGGTGATTCGTCTTGATGGCTTGTGGTCGGGAAAACAAAAACCGCCCCAAACGGGACGGTTTGATGCTGAGGGAAACCGATACGCTTCGAGAATCCGCGTGCGCGGATTCTCAAGTGGCGACATTAATTACTAAAACGGGCGTTCGGCCAAGTACTTGTACTCTTTCCAGACCCGCTCGGCTTGGGCTTTGGCCTTGGCCATGAGCTCGTCGGCGCGCGCGGGATCGGCGGCTTTCAGGCTCTTGAAACGGACTTCCTTGTACATGAAGTCCTCTATCGAAGTGGTGGGGTCCCTCGAATCGAGCTGGAAGGGATTCTTTCCCTGGGCGGTAAGCCGGGGATCGAAGCGGTACAGGGGCCATAGGCCGCTGGTCACTATCGATTTTCCCTGGTCCATTCCGCGCATCATGTCGATGCCGTGGTTTATGCAGTGGCTGTAGGCGATGATGATGGACGGGCCGTCGAAGCTCTCGGCCTCGCGGAATGCCTTGATCACCTGGCCGATGTTCGCGCCCATGGAAATCTTGGCGACGTACACGTAGCCGTAGCTCATGGCCATGGCGCCCAGGTCCTTCTTGGCCTGCGACTTTCCGGCCGCCGCGAACTTGGCGATGGCCCCGATGGGGGTAGCCTTGGACATCTGGCCGCCGGTGTTGGAGTAGACTTCGGTGTCCATCACGAGGATGTTCACGTTCCGTCCCGACGCGATGACGTGGTCCAGGCCGCCGTAACCGATATCGTAGGCCCAGCCGTCGCCACCCAGGATCCAGACCGACCTCTTGATGAAGTGGTCACAAAGCGAGAGCAGGTTTTTGGCTACCGCGCCCTTTTCCTTGGCGAGGGCGGCTTTAAGCTCGTCCACCAGCTTGCGCTGGGCTTCGATGGCTTCGTCGGTATCCTGAACGTTGGCCAGGATCGCATCCAGAAGTTTGGCCTGCACTCCGGCGGCTTTCGCTTCCAGGGCTACCTCGCGGGCGTGTTCCGCCAGCTTGTCGCTGGTAAGGCGCATGCCGAAACCGAACTCGGCGGCATCCTCGAACAGGCTGTTGGACCAGGCCGGACCGCGTCCGTCGTCGCGTTGCGAATAGGGGGTGGTGGGCAGGTTTCCACCGTAGATCGAAGAACAGCCAGTGGCGTTCGCGATTACAGCACGGTCGCCGAAGAGCTGGCTGAGCAGTTTGACGTAGGGAGTCTCGCCGCAACCTGCGCAGGCACCGGAGAATTCGAACAGGGGCTGCTTCATGCCTATGCCCTTGGCCAGGTTCAGGTTCAGGAATTTGGCGTCCGTGTTCGGGATCTTGAGGAAGAAGTCCCAGTTCTTGGCTTCCGCGTCGCGGAGGGGGATCTGGGGTTCGAGGTTGATGGCTTTCTTCGAAGGATCGGCCTTGTTCTTGGCGGGGCAGATATTCACGCAGGCACCGCAACCGGTGCAATCCTCGGGTGCTACCTGCAGGGTGAACTTCATCCCGTCGAATTCCTTGCCCTTGGCTTCGGTGGACTTGAAGGTCTCCGGAGCGCCGGCCAAGGCCGCAGGAGCATAGGCTTTCATGCGGATGACGGCGTGGGGGCATACCATGGTGCAGTTACCGCACTGGATACAGGTCTCGATGTCCCAGCAGGGAATCCTCTCCGCGATATTGCGCTTCTCGTACTTGGTCGTTCCCGTGGGGAAGGTCCCGTCGTCGGGGAGCTTGGAGACCGGGAGCTTCTCGCCTCGGAAGGCGATGATCTCGCCGATGACTTCCTTGACGAACTTGGGCGAACCCTTGGGTACGGGGGCGATCATCTTGATCTTGCTGGTGGCAGTCTTGGGATATTCGACTTTCTCGATACCCGCGAGGGCCATGTCGATGGTGTCGATGTTCTTCTTGACGACTTCCTCGCCCTTTTTGCCGTAGGTCTTCTGGATGGCCTTCTTGATCAGGTCCACCGCCTCATTCTCGGGGAGGACGCCGGAAATCCTGAAGAACGCGGTCTGCATGATGACATTGATGCGACCGCCCATACCGGCTTTTTCCGCCAGGCTGACTGCGTCGATCACGTAGAACTTCAGCTGCTTCTCGATAATCTGCTTTTGGACTTCCACGGGAAGCTGTGCCCAGATCTTGTCCGCGCCGAAGGGGCTGGCCAGCAGGAAGGTTCCGCCTTTTTTGGCCTTGGCAAGCATGTCGACCTTTTCGACGAAGCTGTACTTGTGGCAGGCGATGAAGTCGGCCTTGCTGACGAGGTAGGGTTTCTTGATGGCTTTCTTGCCGAAGCGGAGGTGGGACACGGTGACGGTGCCGGCTTTCTTCGAGTCGTAGACGAAGTAGCCCTGGGCATTGTTCTCGGTGGCGTCACCTATGATCTTGATGGAATTCTTGTTGGCGCCCACCGTGCCGTCCGAACCCAGTCCGTAGAACAGCGCCTCGTGCACGCCCTTCTCGCCAAGTTCGAAATCCTCGTCCCAGGGGAGACTGGTGAAGGTGACATCGTCGTAGATGCCGATGGTGAACTTGTTCTTGGGTTCCTTGGCTTTTAGGTTGTCGAAAACAGCCTTGGCCATTCCGGGGGTAAACTCTGCTGAGCCCAGTCCGTAGCGGCCACCGACGGTCTTGGGATACTGCTTGAACTGGCTCTTTCCGCCAATCATGACTTCGCCGATGGCGGTGCGGATGTCCTCATACAGGGGCTCGCCCAAGGAACCGGGTTCTTTCGTGCGGTCCAGGATGGCGATGGCCTTGGTCGTCGCGGGAAGGGCGGCGACGAAGAGGGATGCGTCGAAGGGGCGGTACAGGCGAACCTTGAGCACGCCGACCTTTTCTTTCTTGTTGTTCAGGTAATCGACAATTTCCTCAACCGGTTCCGCGCCGGAACCCATCACCACGACCACGCGGTCGGCATCGGGGGCTCCGTAGTATTCGTAGATCTTGTACTGGCGGCCGGAAAGCTTGGCGAATTTGTCCATGTACGCCTGGACGATGCCGGGGATGGCGTCGTAGTACTTGTTCACCGATTCGCGGGCGGTGAAGTAGACGTCGGGATTCTGTGCGGTGCCACGGATCATGGGCTTTTCGGGGGTGAGCCCGCGCCCGCGGTGGGCGGAGACGTATTTATCGGCGATCATCTTCCTCATGGTCTCGAAGGAGATTTCCTCGACCTTCTGGACCTCGTGGGAAGTCCTGAAACCATCAAAGAAGTGCAGGAAGGGGATGCGGGATTCAAGGGTGGATGAATGGGAAATAAGCGCCATGTCCATGACTTCCTGGATGTTGTTGGAAGCCAGCATCGCCCAGCCGGTCTGACGGCAGGCCATGACGTCCGAATGGTCGCCGAAAATCGAGAGGCCCTGGGCAGCCAGGGATCGGGCTGCGATGTGGAAGACGGTGGGGGTGAGCTCGCCGGCGATCTTGTACATATTCGGAATCATGAGCAACAGACCCTGGGAAGCCGTGAAGGTTGTGCTGAGGGCTCCGGTGGTCAGAGCGCCGTGGACCGCTCCGGCGGCGCCGGCTTCCGACTGCATCTCAACGACCTGGGGTACGGTACCCCAGATATTCTTGCGTCCTTGGGCCGAGAACTCATCGGAAAGTTCTCCCATGGGGCTTGACGGCGTGATCGGATAAATCGCGATCACCTCGCTCAACGCGTGCGCTACGTGCGCGGCGGCGTTATTGCCGTCGATCATAACCATGTTCTTATCTGACATAGACCTTCCTCGTAGGTGGGGTGGGTAATTGATGTTTAGGCCATAGTATAACTCTTTATCGATATGTGCAAGCGCCGGAAATAAAAGCGTGAGCCTCCGTAAGTCTTACTTCGCTTCCGGGGATTGTTCAGCTTTGGCGAAATACTGCATGAGCTGGACGAAAAAGTAGATTCGCTTGTATACCTCGGTAATACGGTCCGCGATGGGCCGCTCCGAAGCCAATTCAATTTCCTTCCAATTGATGAACAATTCATGCGGTGTCCGCTGGTGGTCTTCCAATACGTTCTTCAGATTCTTGCCGATGGCGATGAGGGCTTGGGCTGAAGTGTTGATCATGCGCTGGGCATCATCATTCGTCGTCTTGAGCAGGGTCCTGAGAATTTTCAGCTGATCCTTGTCACGGTCGGCTTTGGCCATGGCATTCCGCATCCTAAGGCCGAAATCCGTATCCTCCGCCAGTTTGTCGTCAAAGGCCAGCAATTCCTCCGAAATGGTCAACAGATCGTGGAAACCCTCAGACAGTTGCTGGGACAGCAGATTGGTAGACCATTGGCCGCGGATGAGAAAAAGATCGATCAGTTCTCGGATATCCTTCTTGAAATAATCCAGAAGGAATGCTTTCAGGTAATTCAGCCCCTGAACATGGGTATAACCGCCCAGCATTTTCTTGGAGAACACCATGTTGGCCTTGTCGGTATAATTCTTGAGCCGGGAAACGGCGACGGTACCAAAAACCTGTTTGGCCAGCTCGTCGATTTTACTGTTCCTTTTTTCCTGCAATATTTTCTGTATCGCGATCTCGATTTGGGTCCGCAGCTTCTGGAGGTACTGCTCCACTATATGTTCGTCGACGCGGGATGATTTGGGTTGCCAGTACGGATCCTTGGAAATGTGACGGACTATCAGTTCCAGAATTCCCGATTTCTGGACCTCCCTGAGTTGATTGAGCAATTTGTTCCATTGGTCCAATACAACCACATCGACGCTCTTGAATTGTTTGAGCACCGCGAAGATACTTTTCCAGTCCTGTTCGAAGTCCAAGCCAAGCAGGACCTCCATAAAATCCTTCAAATCATCGCCGACATATTCAGCGCGGATGGTCTCAAACTTGGGACGATAGGTAAAGTTGCGTTCGCTCATGTTCGAGTCGAATTTTTTAAGCGCAAAAAAGTAGTCAAAATTGATGAACCGGTGGAAAGAGAGGATGGTTGAATAACAACTGTCGATGGATTTTACTCGGTCTCCATCGAATCCGGAAAAGAAGGAAACGAGCTCATCTTTCAATTGTTGTGATAATTCTTTCGTAGGTGTAGTTTTGGATCTTTCCTTAATGGATTCGTCACCCAGTCGTTCCTGCAAGGCTAAAAGCTTCTCATCCAGAAATGAATCGATTATGAAACCCCGCAACTGGGAAGAATCCGCTGCATTCTGCATGAAAACCTGGGCAGGAGCTATGATTTTGTATACTTCGTAGAAAAAACGGCCTAAATTGGGAAGGGCTTCCTCACCTTTGGGTTTGTAAAACTTATACTTATGCTTCGTCAAATCCTTGGCGATCTGCTTGAGCATGCGGCGTTTGTCGACTTCCGGGTCACCGGCACCAGCGAACAGGTTGATAAGACGCTCTACAATTGCCAAGGGCATCTTGACCTCGTATTCCCAACAGGATGGCCTGACAAAGGGCCTCTTTCATCGTAAAGTAACGGTAAAATGAATCATCCGTCAATAGACGAGGACGAAGTCGGGGGTATGAAACCCAAACTCATCGCCATGGCCTTGGACGCCGGATTTTGCCGTGCGCGGATTCTGGCTCCCCTCCTGGCTGAAGGGCAGGCGGAATCGCGGTCCACTCCGCTGGAGGAGTTATCCCGCTACGGTGAAGGCTCACCCTCGGCTATCGTTGTCGCGCTCGCTTACGGCAACGATGATCCCGACAAGCGGGATCCACCGATGCAAGCCATGCAAAGCCTGCCGGATGGGCAGGGCAGACCCGACAAGGCTCCCAAAGCGCGTCTGGATCTGTTCTCCCGAAGGAATTACTACGCCGAGGCAGTCAAAAGACTCAAAACCCTGTCAATTACAATCCGAACTTCCTGGGGTGGCGCCAAGTCGGACTACCGCATCCTATGCAACTCCCCCATACCGGAGAAGCCGTTGGCGCTGGCGTGTGGACTGGGCTGGATGGGGCGTAATTCGCTGATCATGACACCCGAGGCCGGGTCCCTCGTGGTAATCGCGGCCATGACCCTGCCCTTCAACTTAGCACCAGACCCACCGTTGGATCCGTATTCCCCTGGTTCTACCTGCTCCACATGCCATGCCTGCGTTGATGCGTGTCCGGTAAAAGCCCTCGGGGGTGATGGCAGTCTGGACAGGTCGCGCTGCCTGCAATGGTTTGCCTCACGGCCTGGAGAGGTACCCCCGGAAATTGCAGCCCGATGGGGCGATCGCTTATACGGTTGTTCGGTCTGCAGGGACGTCTGTCCAGCTAATCTTGAAAGGATAGCCGGAGTGGCAAGCTCGATGGGACCGCTCCCGGAGGCTTTCGACGCCGAAAAACTGATTGCCGCATCGGACGATCAAGTACGGATCATATTCAGGAAAAGCGCACTGGGAATGTCCTGGTTAGGGCCGCAAGCTATCCGGAGGAACGCAGTGCTGGTCCTTGCATCCTGGAACGTTTCTAATGGGAACGGGAAATAACCGAATCGGCCAGGGACTTCATGTCGGGGTTCCATTTTTCATCCATGAGCTTAGAATCGAACACACTTTCCGAAACATAGGCGATCCCATCATGGACTACGATAGCGTCCTGGCTTTCTTCTTCATCCAGAAGTTCGGCCATAGGCTCAGCATCTTCGTTTTCATCATCCATAGCCTCGAGAATTTCAGGATCGCCATTAAAGGGTGAAGAATATCCATTAAAATAGGGTATATAGACTACCGGGTAGGGTTCAAATGAGATGAGTTCGTCGGCCGATTCGTCTTTTTCAGTATCATCTTCCTCATATCCGTCCAATTCCTCTGGTTCCGATTCCGACATCGACTCTTCGATGGTGTCTTCCAAGCCGCTTGATCCTGCTTCGACAAGCGCTGGTTCATTCGGATTTTTCTGACTTCCACCGGCATCCTCTGGGAAATCCGGCAAATACTCGGCAAAGACCTCGGAAAAATACGAATCGAAGGGTGAGGTAATATCCACATCCAGAGAATGCGAATCTTCCGGGCGATCCACCCGTGGAGCAAATTCTATCTCGCGGGCAAGCTGTTCCAATTTTGCCTCACTCATTCGCGTACTCGGTTCGGTCGATTCGCTCTCAGTGCCTATCTCGGAGACCTCCTCAAACATTTCAACATCTTCGGCCTCATCCAGCTCCTCGGCCTCATCCAGCTCCTCGACCTCATCCAGCTCCTCGACCTCATCCGGTTCTTCGACCTCATCGGCACCCACTAATTCTTCCACTTCCTGAGGGGCTTCCAGATCCAGGAAACCTAGGATCGAATGCAGATCGTCGTCAACCAACTCGATTCCGCTTGTTTCGACAATGTAAGGAATATCATCATCCTCGTCAAAAACAACGCGGATATTCGATGCCGCTGCGGTTCTGGAAGCAAAACCCGGTTTGAATGCCTCTGGTTCGTCCCCGGGCAATTCCATCTCAAACAAATCGTCCTCTGATTCCTGCGCAGCTGCAGAAACAGGGATTTCATCCTGAACGGCAAGCCCAGCTTCCTCGAGCTCCTCGAGCTCCTCGAGCTCCTCAAGTTCCTCAAGTTCCTCAAGTTCCTCGGGTTCCTCGGGTTCCTCGGGCTCCTCGGGCTCCTCGGGTGTCTTGATTTCCTCAGTTTCCAGAATCTCCGCAATTTCTTCGAGTTTTCCCGGTTCTTCGACTGCTTCGCTTTTTATAATTTCTTCGATTGCGTCTACTTCTTCTTTTGTTTCTTTTAATTCTTTTATATGGCCTATTTCTTCAACTTCCCTGGATTCTGGGGTTTGGACTCTTTCCGCGTCTGTTTCCTGGTCAGTTTCCGCGTCTTCGAAATCTTCCAACTCCTCCAGTTCCTCTACCTCCTCCATTTCATCCAGCCCTTCTCGAACCTCCGGCTCTACGGCCTCTGTGCTTATCTCCGTATCGCCCTCGAGCTCTTCAAGCTCCTCCATTACTTCTGAGTAGGGGGTGGGAGCGGGTTTCGCCACGGTTTTCCGGAGGGTGCTTGCTGTCGGGACGGCAGAAGAAGCGGGAACTGCAGCCAGGATACGACCAAGTATATCCTGTAACCGGTCTTCGTCGATCTGGGCGGACACCTGAACCGGTGCGGGAGCCCGGGCTCCCATGGCCGAAATGAGCTCATCCCAGGATTTATCAATCATCTGATCGATATCCGTTCCCTTGGTCTTGGCCCCTTGTCTGCCCAGGCTCCTTTTCAGTTCGCCGCGAACCTCATCCCGCCTTTGTTCCAGTTCGCGGGACCAACGGCTCCAGTCGATCGCTTCCTTCCGCTCGTAGTATTCTTCCAATAGTGCGATCTGGAAGCGTTTTATACGGTCACGGATGACGACCATCGAATCCTGTCGGAGGTTGAAAAGCAGGAATATGACCAAAAAAACGGTAATGAAGAAAGAAGCAAGAAGAATTCCCTTCATCGTGGCAGGGAAAAGGAAGATCTCGTCAGCAATCACCCGGCCGACATAAAAGCCTTCCTTCACCCGGGCGGAAACCAAGGCGTAGGAACTCCCTTCGGTCGAGGCCGCAAGAGGAACCGGGCCACGCGCACCCTCATTCCACAAGCCTGAAATGGAGGTGGATAAAGTAAGGCGGCCAACCCGTGGCAAGCCCGAAACGACTCCGGAGGCGCCAATAGACATGGTACTGGAGGCAACCCCGGCCTGGGGACCCCCAACAACAGCTGTATCGGAAGCGGACCCGGGGCTGACGGCGGGCACGGTTGAAGTAGTCGTCGGTGCGGCAGCACCGGGGTTGATTTTTGAAGTTCCAGACTCCGGCGTGACCGGCTCGACAGCAACCAGGTCCTCGCCCACTTTCAGGCGGCCATCGGTGATCAGACGTTCAATCAGTGAGCGGACAGATACGGAATAAATCGCGATTCCCTTGTAGACATCGAAGGAATCAGTGAATGGAAAAACAAAAAGGAAGCGCTCGTTGATAGCATCCACCACAAAGCGGTATGAATCCTTTTCCTGGATAGCCAGGGAGTCGAAGGGCCGGTCCGTCGTTGCGTCGCCGTAATTCCTGTACGCCACGGACAAGCGATCCTGCTTGAGAATATCCGCCCGGGAAGTGGAAAAGTGCAACCGTTTTCCGGCGGAATCCACGAAGCGCACCGACTGCAAACCCGGGATGGCTTCCATGAGGCTACCGAAAATCTTGGTACGTTCAAAAATGTCTTCCGCACTCTGGTTGGGCAGGAAACTGCGCTTGACCGCCGCTTCCTTCAGTCCAGCCCCGAAACGATCGCGCAGTTCGTCCAGGAATTCCCCTGTACTCTGGGCGTCCGCCTCGATTTCGCGTTCCAATCCCTTGGCGACCGCGGGGTTGTAGAATCGAGTCTCGACGAACTCGAACAAACCCGTGAAAGCAAGCGCGGCAAAACCCGCGAAGAGGACGACGCTGATGAGTAGACTGACGGAAACCTTCTGGGATACCGTCAAACATTAGCCTCCGGCATAGTATTACGCTTCATTATCGGAAGCTTTCGCGTACGAATATAGCGCAAACCAAAGATCTTGCTCCAGTCAGCCCGGAAGGTCCATGAGCTGGATGCCCTTAATCGAATGCCTTGACCGGATCATGCTCGGGGAGCATACTCGGCTTCGCATGAACGAAATGAAAACAACCGAAGAGGCCCCCATCAGGGCCCTTCTTGTCGGTATCAGGACCGATTCCCGCGAAGACGAGGAAGCCCAATCCCTGTCCAAAGAACTGGCCGGTCTGGCGAAAACCCTCGGCGTGGATATTGTAGACAGGATAATCATACCCGTCCGCGATACCCAGCCCCGCTATGGCATGGGAAGTGGCAAGGCAGACGAAATCGCCACCTTGGCTAAAAGCCTCGAGGTGGATTGCATCATTTTCGATCAGGACATCAGCCCATCCCAACAGCGCAATTGGGAAAAACTGGCGGATATGCCGGTTCTGGACCGACAGGAAGTAATCATCCAGATTTTCGCTTCCAGGGCAAAAACCAAGGAAGCGGCCCTGCAGGTCGAGCTTGCCTCCCTTACCCATTCACTCCCCCGTCTGGCCCACGCCTACATAGACCTTTCCCGGCAACGTGGCGGACGCTACGGCACCAAGGGTTCCGGTGAGACCCGGCTGGAACAGGACCGGCGGACAGCGCAGAAGCGGATCCACCTAATAAAAGATGAACTGGAAGAAGTCCGAAAGCACCGCGCCACCCAGAGGAAGCGGAGGGAAAGGACGCCCGTACCTTCCTGCGCCTTGGTCGGCTATACGAATGCCGGAAAATCATCTTTGCTGAATGCCATGACCCAAGCAGCGGTATTCGTCGAGGACAAGCTTTTCGCGACCCTGGACCCCACTACGAGGCGGTTAGACATTGGTAAGGGCAGACCCATACTCCTGACCGATACGGTTGGCTTCATCCGTCGCCTGCCCCATGACCTGGTGGACGCCTTCCGTGCTACACTGGAAGAAGCCGCAGTGGCGGACCTGATCATACAGGTTCTCGACGCTTCCGATCCCGACCTGGACAGGCATTACGCCACGACCATGTCGGTTCTCAAGGACCTGGAAGCGGATTCCACCCCGATGCTGGTCGTACTCAACAAGACAGACCTGGTGACAGACCCGGTCCGCATGAAGGAACTGACAGAACGCTATTCGGACAGTGTCGCGGTTTCGGCTACAAAAGGCTCCGGACTGGATGAACTTGCCCGCAAGCTGGATGCCGTGCTTTCCGGCGACAAGCTGCTGTTCCGTTTTCCCGCCAACCGCCATGATCTGGCAGCCATGGTCCACCGAAACGCAACCGTACTCGCCGAACGCTACGAGGACGATTGGATCGAAATGGAAGCCAGGACAGGTGACCGTCTGGCCGGAACGCTGAAGGAATGGATCGTTTCAGACGAAACCAAGGGCGAATAACAAAGGAACGAGCTTGGAACCCATAAAAAGCCGGCCCGATCAGGAACCGCACGCGTTGATTGTACTGTACCGCGTTTTACTGGTTTTGCTGTTTCTACTGGTTTTGGGCTTCCTTGCGGGTACCGCGTACGGCTTGTTGCGCAAACCGGGTCGCCCTATGGGAGCAGGCAACGCTGGCTTCATGCGTGCAAGCGACGGGGCACAGCCTGCACAGACAGGGGATGCATCCGATTCGACGAACTTGGGTCCAGCCTTTTTTACGGGGGTAGGCAGGATACGGGCTGCCACCGCCGACCCGGAACCCGCGACGATCATTGTTTCCATAGCCTTTCCTTACGACCGTTCGGACCTGGCTTTTTCCGAAGAATTGGCCGCCCGGACAAAGGACCTGCGGGAGCTGACGGGTGACTTGTTTTCCCACTTGGGTGCCGCCGAGCTTCGGGTCGGGTCGGAAGAAAAACTGAAGGCGGAGTTGCTTCGCCGATACAACGCCATCCTCAGGCTGGGAAAAATCAGTGTCATCTATTTCAACGACTACCTGCTCGTCGATTGACACCCCGACAGCTATGGTAAAACGGGAATCCCCCGACTTTTTGATACCATCCCGCAACCGAACCAACCCCACTACTGTCATAAAGCTGGACGCCAAGACAAAATGGATAGTATAGTGAGGGAAAGGACATGAATGAAGTGCCTTCAATTGCCGCCCAGATCCTGATAACCATAATTCCCCTTGCAGGCATCATGATGGGGAGTGTCATAGCTTTCTTCTACCTCCTATGGCATCACAAACGCACGGTATTGATGATTCAGGCCGGCAGTTATGAACGCCCAAATTTCGATTTGTTATCATTCTGCCTGCTTTCCGGCTTGTTGTTGGTCTTTACGGGGAGCGTGCTCACCATATTCCTGGTGGCCCTAGAGGGTTTTGGTTTCGGGCTTCTGGGAGGCGTGCTTCCCGCAGCTGTAGGTGTGGGCTTGCTTGCGTATTACGGAATCCGGCGCCGTGAACTTGGTCGATGAGTCCACCAGATTCCGAACCTGATGACAACGATCTTGTCCGCATGGTCCAGGGAGGGGATAGGGAACGTTTCAGTCTGCTTATAGGACGCCATCAGCGGGCCGTATTTGGATTGGGACTGGGCTTTTTCAAGAATCGCGAAGACTCTGCGGATTTCACCCAGGATGTCTTCCTCAAGGCCTTCCGTAGCCTTTCATCCTTCCAAGGCCGTTCAAAATTCTCAACCTGGCTCTACAGGATCGCCTACAACACCGCGATCAACGCCCTTAAACGAAGGAAGGAGTATGCCAGCCTCGCTGAAGATGCTGAACTACCCGATTATGATGACCCCGAGCGGCAGGCTTTGGGAGAAGCCACCCGGGCGGCGGTGCTGTCTGCGGTCAAGGACTTGCCGGAGCGTTACCGGATTTGTGTCGATTTGTACTATTTTTTCGGAGTCTCCTACCCCGATATCGAAACCATAACCGGTTTCCCGGTAAATACGATCAAGTCCCATGTTTTTAGGGCTAAATCGATTTTGCGGGAAACCCTGAAGAATGATAGTTAGGAGGATACAATGGATTGCGACCGTGCCATGCTGGCGATAATCGAATCGAAGGAAGACGGACATCTTCCCCTTCGCGTTCGCCTGCATCTTTTGCATTGCGCTTCCTGCAAGGCCGAAAATTCCCGCATGCGGAAGGCCATCGCCTTCATGCGGTCCGAATACCTCCCCCGTTCCCCCGATCTGAGCGAGCTGATCATGACTGCCATCCGGGTAACGCCGACTTTGGAGGCTGCCCCTGTTTCCTTTCGGGATTGGACCATAGTTGGAATCGTCATTCTTGCGGCCATCGCCATCGCCCCCTTGGGTAGTGATTTCGGTTGGGTCAAGAAATCTTTCGGGTCTGATTTCTTGCTTCCCCTCAATGTTGTTTTGGGCTTGATTCTAAGCGCCTACGGAGCCCTTTTCATCGGGACCCACCTGAATGAGTTCGTAAAAAGGTTCAAATTGGACGAAAACAGGGAACTTGAGCAACCATAAAGCCTGAATTTGGGGTTTCGACCTGCCGGATTTGGGCCGGACCCTTTGACAATCGATCCATGCACCGATAGGCTTGTCTTCAGGAAGCGTTTGTTTCCTTGCTCCGATTTCCTGAACCAAGGCGGCGATTAATGACCATTGCGACCTATACCGTCAAACCTAAACTACCGGTATCTCTCAAACCACTCGAAGAGATCGCCCACAATCTTTGGCTATCCTGGAATTTCGACGCCGTCATGCTTTTCATACGGCTTGATTATGAAACCTGGACCCACGCGCAGCAGAACCCGGCAAGGATGCTGGGAATGGTGAGCCAGGAACGGCTCGAACGCATGGCCAAGGATGATTCCTACCTGGCAGCCCTCAAGGAAGTGTATTCCAGGTTCAACAAGTACAAAAAAGGCGATACCTGGTACAAGGGCAACCGCAAGGATATGGTAGCCTATTTCTCCATGGAATACGGTATGGATATCTCCCTGCCCATCTATTCCGGAGGCCTGGGCATACTTTCCGGCGACCATATGAAGACATCCTCCGACTTGGGGCTCCCCCTGGTGGGTGTCGGGCTGTTGTACCGGCAGGGTTATTTCAAGCAGTACCTGAATGCCGATGGCTTCCAGCAGGAATCGTACCCGGAAAACGACTGGTACAATATGCCGGTGGAACGGAAATGCAACAAGGACGACAGCCCCCTCAAGATATCCGTGGACATGGCCGGCCGCACCGTAGTCGCCCAGGTATGGGAAGCGAAGGTAGGAAGGAATTCCCTGATACTCCTGGATACCAACATCGAGGAAAACGAAGGCGAGTTCCGGAACATAACGGCAGCATTGTACGGGGGCGACAAGGAAATACGCATCCGCCAGGAATTGCTGCTGGGGGTGGGAGGAATACGCGCGTTGCGCGCCCTCGGTATAAACCCCGCTGTAAGCCACATGAACGAAGGCCACTCCGCCTTCCTTGGTTTGGAGCGCATACGCGAACTGATGTCCGAGTATACTTTCAGTTTCGAGGAAGCGCGGCAGGCGCTCTGGCCCACCAATATCTTCACCACCCATACGCCTGTACCCGCCGGCAACGAACGCTTCTCCATCGACCTGATGGAAAAATATTTCCGCCCCTGGGCCCACGATCTGGGACTCGACTGGAAGGATTTCCTGGCCCTGGGTCGCGAGAACCCCCACGACGACCGCGAATTATTTTGCATGACCATACTGGCGCTTAAATTTTCCGCCTACAGCAACGGCGTATCCCAGCTCCACGGCGTCGTTTCACGGGATATGTGGAAAAACCTGTGGCCCGGCCTTCCTACCGAAGAAATCCCCATAGGAGCCATCACCAACGGCGTACATCCCCGAACCTGGGCTTCCAACAATATGGTGGAACTCCTGGACCGCTATTTTGGGCCCCGTTTCGAGGATGATCCCACGAATTTGCCCATCTGGGACCGGATGGAACGCATTTCCGACGAGGAACTCTGGCGCACCCACGAAAGGCGCCGTGAACGCCTGGTTGCCTTTTCCAGGGATCGGATACGCCAGCAACTCAAACGGACAGGCGCCACCGATAGCAGGGTAAGACAGGCCGAAGACGCGTTATCACCCTATACACTAACCATCGCGTTCGCGCGCCGCTTCGCCACCTACAAGCGCGGGAACCTGCTCCTCCGCGATCCGGACCGCCTGCTGCGCCTGCTGCGGGACAAGGATAGGCCCATCCAGCTTATTTTCGCTGGAAAAGCGCATCCCCATGACATACCCGGCAAGGAAATAATAAAGGAGATCGTCCATTTCGCGGAACGCCATGAAGTCACGAGCAAGATAATCTTCCTGGAAGACTACGACATGACAATAGCCCGATACCTCACCAGCGGGTCCGATCTCTGGCTGAACACTCCCCGTCGTCCGCTGGAAGCGTCCGGCACCAGCGGGATGAAGGCCGCCTTCAACGGCGTCCTCAATTGTTCCATCCTGGACGGCTGGTGGGATGAAGCCTACAACCCCGAAGTAGGCTGGGCCATTGGCAAGGGCGAGGAATATACCGATACCGAACTGCAGGACGACATTGAAAGCAAGGCCCTCTACGACCTTCTGGAAAGGGAAATCGTGCCTACCTTTTACCAGCGCGGCCGCGATGGACTGCCCCGGGAATGGATCAAGAAAATGAAGTGTTGCATGAGGGAAATCGGTCAATCCATGTCCAGCCATCGCATGCTCATGGAGTATTCGAACCAGTTCTACTACCCTGCCTTGAAGAACTACAAGAAACTGGCCAAGGATAATTTCCAGGAAGCCAAGGAATTGGCGGCGTATCTGGCTAAAATCCGTGCTTCCTGGCATGAGATCGTGGTGAACAAGATCGAATCCAACGCCAAGCCGGTCATGCAGCGGGGCGAAAGCCTGGCGGTCACGGCCTGCGTAAAATTGGGGTCCCTCTCACCCGAGGAAGTCCTGGTCGAGCTGTACTACGGATCGGTTTCCAACCAGGGGGACTTGGTGCGTGCCAAACGGGCCGAAATGAAACCCGCTGCCCAGGACGGCGATTGCCACAAGTACCGGGTAAATATTGACTGCGCAGCAACAGGAAGGCAGGGGCACACGGTACGGATACTGCCCAAGCATCCGGCCCTCATTCATGAATATCTTCCCGGTTTGATAAGGTGGGCATGAACATGAAAACCATACTGTGCTACGGGGACTCCAACACCTGGGGCGCCGACCCGGCGACGGGTGGCCGCTTCGACCGGTTCACGCGCTGGCCTGGTGTTTTACGGCAAGTTCTGAACGCCAACGCGCGGCCCGGTGAAAAGGATTTCTGGGTAGTGGAGGAAGGACTATGCGGCCGCACCACCTGCCGTGATGACCCGGTGGAGGGCGACAAGAATGGGTTGAAACAAATAGGCCCCATCCTGGACAGCCACAAACCCCTGGATCTGGTCATCATCATGCTGGGCACAAACGACCTGAAAATACGCCATGTACCTACCGAATTCGATATCGCCCGCGGAGCATATCTTGTGGCGAAAGCCGCGCTGGATTCCGGCAGCGGGCCTGACAACAAGGCCCCGAAGGTGTTGATGGTAGCCCCACCCCCTGTGGCGAAGCTGACCTACTTCCGGACGATGTTCGAAGGTTGCGAGGAGACGTCCCGGAAAATGGCCGCCAGGTACCGCCAATTCGCGGAGGAGTTGGGCGTACCCTTCTTCGATGCGGGTTCCGTCATCAAGTCCAGCGATTTGGACGGCATCCATCTGGAAGCGTCGGAGCACAGGAAACTGGCGGAAGCCCTGAAGGCAAAAATAGCTACGATACTCGCCTAGAGCTGCTTTTTGACTTCCTCGCGCCGGGGAATTGACACCACAGCGCCCTTCCTGGTTACGCAGATGCCGGCGGCGGCGGTGGCCTCTTTCATGGCGACCGCCGGTGTCTCACCCCGCAGCACGGCGGCGATGAAATAGCCGGTAAACGTGTCCCCCGCAGCGGTGGTGTCCACCGGCTTTACAGGAGCCGCAGGCACTACAAGATTCGTGCCGTCCTTGCCGGAGTAGCACGCGCCAGCCGCACCCAGGGTGAGCACGATATCCGCTTGCGGAAAGCGCTTGCGCAGTGCTTGAAGGACCATCCCGCCCTGCTCGGCAACCGACAAGGGGGAATCCTTCCCGCCAGCCAACTCCCCACCGGACAACTCCTCGCCCGCCAACTCCTCGCCAGCCAGAAGTGCCCCCTCAATCTCGTTGAGGATGAAACAATCAACGGCCTCCAAGGGAAGTGTCTGGATGACTTCATCCGCAGGCGATGGGTTCAGGTAGATGCGGAGTCCCTGCTTTTTCGCCCGTTCCATGGCATAGGGCAGGGCCGAGATTTCGTTCTGGAAGAGCACCGCATCGCCCTTGCCCCAGCCGGTCAGGAACGCGTCGATGTCGGCATTGGTGATTGCGCGGTTGGCGCCACCAAAAAGCAATATGCAGTTTTGCCCGCTGGGATCCACCTGGATGAGAGCCCTGCCCGTTGGCATGTCTGCTTCGATTACCCTGGTTGCGTCAACCCCTGAATCCCGCAACAAGTCCACGGCAAACCGACCGTCGGCTCCTACCTTTCCCGCATGGTGCACTTCGGCTCCAGCCCGCGCCAGGGCGGTGGATTGGTTGTTTCCCTTACCGCCAACGAAACGCTCAAAGGAGAGGCAGGCCATGGTCTCACCTGGCCTGATGAAATGGGGCACGGAAAAAACCTCGTCCAGATTTATGGAACCGATACTTAGAATTCGGGACATGTGTTGCCTGCCTTCTCATTCGCGTTGTAAATATGGTGTAGAGCAAGTCCAAAAAATACTGGTTTTTGAACCTACCTTAGTATACACAGTCTTTCGCGCTCTGGGCATTCGGTCTACTTCACCTGTTGCTGTTTTTCCAGGATTACGGACACCAATTCGGCGAAACCCTTGCCGCATTCACTTTGGGTAACAAAGGCAGGCTCGTTTTTGATAAGGCCAGAATAGCGGTGGATATTCGCGACGGCGCAGGCCAGCGGAAAGTGGGCGAACATAGGTTCGTCGTTGGGCGAATCCCCCACGAAGACCACGCGCTCCCGGTCTCCGCCATCCTCCAGCCGGGTATCGTCATAACCGAAGCGGTCCGCGAGGAAACGTACCGCCATGGAGAGCTTGTCGTACACGCCCATCCAGGCGTTTACGTGGATGGAACTGATTTTGGTCACCGCACCCTCGGCCTCAAAAATGGCCTTGATCCGCGCGGCCTCCGATAAGGGCAATACGGGTTCCTCTTCCGCAAAGTCGATGGCGATGTCGTATAGGCGGGAGAATTGGTCCTTCGCCACCCTGCAGCCCGGCACCTCCACCAAGGCCCGGTCCCTGGCGCGCAGAAGTGCGGGGTGGTCGTTGCGCACGGCATTTGGATGAAACGCGTGCATCAGGAGGGGTAGCGATCCTGAAGTTGCATCGGGGGAGGCTTCCTCCCAGAACGCCAGGGCGCCGTTCTCGCCAACGACTCCGTCGACGGGCCATTCGCGGGCTATCAGGTCGCACCAGCCTGCGGGCCTTCCGGTTATGGGCACCACGACGAGTCCCGCTTCCTTCAAGCGCCACAGGGCGTCGTAGGAGGCTGCAGGGAGCTTGCCGCGCTCGGTAAGGGTATCGTCTATGTCCATGAGCACGTAGCGGATATTTTTCGCCTGTTCAAGGGTCAGATCGCTGATGGGGCGCATGGGCGCAGTCTTGCATGAAAATCAGCCAGACACAAGCCGCCTGCCCCGCTCCAATCCTCCCAGCCGCCTGCCCTGGTCCGGTCCTCCCAGACCTCTGGCCACCCCCTTCCGCCGCACCCCCATCAGCAAGTATCCTGAGCCATGGATTTTATCGCTTCCCTTGATATCGCTCGCTGGATAGCCCTGGTTTTTGCAGCCATCCTGACCGGGCTCACGAAGGCCGGACTTGAAGGTGGAACCCTCATCGCGGTGCCCATACTCGCGACGCTGTTTGGGGCCCGCGCTTCCTCAGGCGTCTTGTTGGGAATTCTGATGACTGCCGATGTGGTGGCGGTGTGGAATTACCGCAGGGATGTGAGTGTGAAGCACTTGGCCAGGACCCTACCCTTCGCCATGGCTGGAATACTGCTGGGCGCCCTTGTGGGCGGGTCGATACCGGACAAGGTGTTCCGCACGGTCATGGCCTCTTTCATCCTTATAAGCGCAGTCCTGATGGCGATACGCGAACTGCGCGGCGGCCTGTTCCTATTGCCGGAAAAGTGGTGGGCTTCCGCCCCGCTCGGCCTGCTAGGCGGCTTTTCGAGCATGGTGGGCAATGCGGGAGGCCCGATTATGGGCTTGTACCTGCTGTCCAGCGGGCTGGGCAAGGGGAAGCTGGTAGGCACCTCGGTCTATCTTTTTTTCCTCTTCAACCTGACAAAGCTACCGTTCCACATTTTTGCCTGGAAAACCTTCACCACCGGGACCCTCATGGCAGACCTGATCGTACTCCCCGTCACGCTCGCGGCTACCTTCATCGGCGTGCGGCTGGTGCGGCGCATCCCGGAAAAGCCTTACCGTGTATTTCTCATCAGCATGGCGGGTGTCGCGGGGCTGTACCTAGGGTTGAGGTAGGGTCGGAAACGGAAAACGGATGGATTTCTTCCCTTTCCTGGGTTAATAACAGGTCAGAATCGATGGAAATGAGGGGCGTCAGGGCTTCGGCCTGGTATTTTTCCGTAGCTCTACGGACGAAAATGCGATCCCTATCCATGGCATTGAGAATGGCACCCATCCATTTCTTAATTTTCAACATCAGTAATCACCCAACTCATACTATTTTCAACTGGGGTTTGGCCTGGCTGTTGTTCTTGTACGTATCCCAACCGATATCGTACTCTTCAGCCTGGTTACCCCAGAGGGTCCACCCCTTGCGATTGCCACGGGCAAAAAGTTCAAGGAAGGGGCCTTCGCTACATTCCTGGATCAGGTCGTATTGCTCTTCGGGTTTGCGGGAATGTTCCCGTTTCATCGAACGGATGATGTTGACCTGGCTACGGCCGGGAGCAAGGGTGCGTAACGAACCCCGAATACCAAAAAGCAATATCTCGGTCGTGTTCCTGAAATAGAAGCCGACACCACGTCCGTCGGGCCCGCCATCTTTCCTGACCTTATGCCAAATGATGTTGGTTTTATACTTGAAACCCCAAGCTTTCATGACGGCAAGACCTTCGGGCAACAATGCATTCGGAACTCAGAGATATAAGTGGGAATCATCCTCGGCCGATAATTGTACGGGGATTTCACAAATTTCCTGCAAGGTCAGAGTGGAATACCTGTTCAGACGACGATGTTCTGGAGCGACCTTGCCTGTCCTGTTCGTGAATTGCCATGGAGGATCCGCAAGGATGGTGCGAAATTTCCTGTTGTCGATAAAATGGGCAAACTCATCCGCCACACTCATGATCAGTCC
>CAXNJE010000050.1:0-19970 GCA_964202565.1 Breznakiellaceae bacterium
GGCCGGAACGGGAAAGGGGCAGGATTATGTTGGAGAAGCGCTGGACGAAACCGCAGCCGTCGATGATGGCCGCCTCCTCCAGCTCCTTGGGGATGGAACCCATGAAGGAGGAAATGAGGAAGATGGAGACCGGAATGTTGATGGCCGCATACACCAGGATCAGCGCCAGCAATCCGTCGTACAGGCCGGTGGCCGTGACGAGCACGAAATAGGGAACCATGAAGCTGATTATGGGCACCAGTATACCCGCGGTAAGCATGGTAAAGACGAACTCGCGGCCCCTGAAGATTTCCCGGGCGAGTACGAAGGAAGCCAGGGAGCACACGGCCAGATTCAGTGCGACCGCGCTGAAAGCCACCACGACGGAGTTGAGGAAAAGCCGTGGAAGGTCGGCCATGGCGACGGCGTTCACGTAGTTTTCGAGGGTGGGAATCTTGGGAAGGGCAAAGGGGGAAACCTGCATTTCCAGGTTGGTCTTGAAGGAATTGGACAGGAGCCAGAGCAGGGGAAGCAGGGCGACGGCCAGGAAAAAGGCGAGCAGGAGCCATTTGGCTGTCGTAATGACTACGTTAAAGGCGGGTTTCAATGCATCCACGACGCGCTCCTTAACTTGCCTGTTCCGACATGGGATCGTTCCGGCCGAATACCCGGCGAAGAAGGACTATCACAACCGTTCCAAATCCTATAAGCAACATGCCCGCCGCGCTTGCCTCGCCGTAACGCAGGGCGTCCATCTTGAGGAAGAGGGCAATGCCCATGGTGCTGGTGGCGTAGGCAGGTCCGCCGCCGGTCATCAGGAAGCTCGCCTCGAAATGGCGCATACCGAAAGCCATCGCGAGGGTGGCGCTCGTCACCAGGGTTGCCCGGATCATCGGAAGGGTGATGCTGAAATCCTGCTGCAGCGCCGTGGCGCCGTCCATTTCGGCTGCTTCGTACAATTCAATGGGGATGTTCATCGCCGCGGCCAGGATGATGATCATGAAATAGCCGATATAGAGCACCGCCTGGGCCATCACCGCGACAAGGGCCGTGGATGGGTCGCCGAGCCAGTTGTGCGCCGTTCCGCCCGCCAGCTTGATCAGGGCGTTGATTGCCCCGTACTGCGGGTTGTACATGACTACCCATACCATGGCCAGAGCTACGCCGGAAACCACGTTGGGAAGGTAGTAAAGCGTACGCAGCAACTGCCAGCCCCGGGGCTTGCGCACCAGGATGAGCGCGACGAGGGTGGCCAGCGGCACCTGGACAAAGCCCTGAGCCAGGGCCCATAACGCGTTGTTGCGGATGGAAAGCTGGAAGGTCGGATCGGTCAGAAGCTTTATATAGTTGGTAAGGCCGTAAAAACTGGTGGCACCCAGCCCCTTCCATCTGAGCAGGCTGGTCCAGGCCGTGAACACCAGGGGATACAGGAAAAAAGCGCAGAAAAGCACCAGCACCGGCGCTAAAAAGAGGGCAATCATGACGGGCTTGTTTTTTTCGTGTCCTCTCATGCTTCCCTTCCTTTATGTGTCGGATGCCGGATATCGGAAAACAAATGTACCTTGGCGTTTATTCCGGAACAGGGCGGCTGGCGGAGGAGCAGACGCTTCTACGACAGCCGCAATCCTGGGGATGAAACTCAGCGGTCTATCTTGCGTTCCACAGCGGCGCAGAACTGTTCGGGGGTGATCTTCCCCAGAACCATGGCGCCCAGCTGCTGACCGAATTCGAGGGTGGCTTCCGCACCCAGCGCGGCTTCAAGGTCGGTGGCGGTCTTCTTGGCGGAGGCGGCCAGGTCGTAGAACTGCTTCTGTAGCGGATCGAGGGGCACATAACCCGCGTTCACCGCGAACATGGCACCCGAGGTGGCCGCGAGCTTGCGGATATTTTCCTCGTCCGTCAGGTACTTCAGGAAGCTGATGATGGCAGCGCGGCGGGCGGGATCGGTGGTCTCGCCGGCGGCGATGTTGGCCTGGAGGCGACTGATCACAATTCCCTTGTTGGGGCCGGGAGCCGGCGGAAGGGCAATGACGATGGTATTGAAGAAGGGGGTCGCCCGCAGGTCGGCGCGACCGGCGTACCAGGGACCGTTGGAGAACAACGCGGTGCGTCCCGCGAGGAAATGTCCGCCGGAGACTCCGGCACCTGCGCCCACGGCGTCAGGGGTGGTATAGCTTTCGAAGATGCGCTTCATCAGCTTGGCGGATTCGACGAAGGCCTTGTCGGTGAAGGGCTTGTCCCAGACGTCGGGCCCGCCGTAGGAGGCGGCGAAGTTGGAGAACCAGATCATGCTGGTCCAGGCGTTGGTGTCGCCGGTCATCTGGCTCATGGGGTACGCGCCGGAAGCCTTGATCTTGTCCATGGCAGTCCAGAATTCGTTCATCGAACCCGGAATGCTCGTCACGCCCGCTTTCTTGAGCAGGTCCGTATTGTACCAGATGGGCAATACCGCGGTCTCGAAGGGCAGGGTCTTGAGTTTCTTGGCGATGGTGGACTGGGCGACGGCGCCCTGATCGAAGCTGGCCAGCCAGTCGCCGGTGAGATCCTTGGAGAAGTCCATGAGCAGCTTGGAATTATAGAATTCCTTGGTTGTCGCGTTCAGCTTTACCGTGAAGATGTCCCCGGGGCTTTGGCCCGCAACCAGGGTGGTGCGCATCTTCTGCTCGAATGCGTTGTAGTCCGGCTGGGGTTCGATTTCGACGCGGATCTTGCCGGCGTTCATCTTGTTGAAGGCTTCGACGATCTCGGTGACGGCCGGGGCCTTGGAGTCCTTGCCTACCCAGATGCAGGGCCATTTCAGAACGATTTCCTTTCCGGAAGATTGGGCAAAAAGCGCCGCCGGAAGCACGAGAGCCAGAGCGAAAAGAATGATGAGCAACTTTTTCATCGCACCCTCCATGATTTACTTACACTAAGTAAGTAAATCATGACAAGGAGCATCTGTCAATGAAAATGACAAACCAGATTATTCCAGATACCTGTCGAAAACCAGGTCGGCGGCGCCGCGACCTGCTGCGGCGGGATCGTACTGGTCAGCGAGGAAGGCCACCTTGCCGCCGTCCGCACGCAACAGGTCGGTGCAGGCCCTCTGCATGTGCTCGCGCAGGATGCCTGCATAGGCGGCGGACCGGCTCACCACGAGGAAGGCATCGGGTGAAAAAAGCTGGTACAGGTTGCGGATTCCCCGCTCGAACACTTCCAAAGCGGGAGCCAGGGCCGTCTCGACCCTTTCACGGGAGCTTTTGATCGCCCCTTCCATATCGTCGAACGAGGAAAGCCCGAAGGCGGTACCCAAGTCGGCGACAACGGCGTCTTCGGAGATCCAGGTCTCCAGGCAGCCGTTTTCTCCACAGGAACAGGGTCTGCCGTCGCAGGCTATGGACATGTGGCCTATTTCCATCGCAGACCGGCCGCGAGCGGTAAAAAGGCGTCCCCGGTCTATGAAAGCGCCACCGACACCGGACCGGATCAGTATGGTGAGGAGGCTGTCCACGTCCTTCGCGCTTCCGTACCGGCGCTCGCTCAGGGCGATGAGGGAACAGTTGTTCTGCAGGTACACCGGGAGGCCAAAATGGACGGACAGCTTTTCCGAAAGGGGAAAGGCTTCCATTCCCGCGATGCGCGGGTATGAGATGATGGTACCTTTTTCCAGATCCACCCGCCCGGGCGCTCCCACCCCTATGCCCAGGATACGCGGAACGGCCACACCGGACGTGCGGATTGCCCTCTCCACCATGGTTATGAGGATGGCGACGGCCTTATCGGCACTCACGGATTTTTCAAACAAGGTGATATCCGTGTGCAGGGTATTCCCGCAAAAATCGGCGATGGAAACCGCAGCCGAGCCGGACCAGAAGTCGACACCCACGGCATAAAAGGAAGAGGGATTGATGGAATAGAGGGCAGGCTTGCGGCCTTTCCTGTCCTCCATGTCCACCTTCGAGGAGGAAAGCGAAATGAAGCCCTTGCGTTCCAGCTCGGTGAAGATACGGAACACCGACGGTGCCTTGAGTCCGGTGGCCAGGACGGTTTCGGATTGGGAGAGCGAAACGCGGTCGCGGATGAGCCGCAGGATGATCTTTTCGTTCCGCTCGCGGATATCCGTGCTGCGCAGGGGTTTGTTCTGCATGGAAACCCCAGTATACCCCGAAACCGGAAATACGTCTTTACAAACGGTCCCACCCATGATACTGGTATAATACTTTCTTTCGGAAAGTAAATACAAGTCAAGCAACCGGGACCGGATCGCCGCCAGGAGCCGTATTATGGAAGGAAAGAACATGGAAGGAAAGATGAGGATCGCCATCGCGTCGGATTTGTCGGGTTTTCCCCTCAAACAAGCCGTAGTCGCCTTCCTGAAGGAACGGGACGATGTGGAGCTGACCGATTTCGGCATCGAAAGCGAGGACGCGCCGCAGCCCTATTTCATCCAGGCGCCCAAGGTGGCGGAGGCTATCCGGCGGGGTGAGGCCGAAAAGGGCATCCTGATCTGCGGAACGGGCCAGGGCATGGCCATAGTGGCCAACAAGCACAAGGGTATCTATGCCTGCGTGGTGGATGATATTTTTTCCGGCGAACGCGCCAAGATCGTCAACAACGCGAACGTCATCACCATGGGCGGCTGGATCACAGCCCCCTTCCTGGGTTGCCGCATCGTGGAAGCCTGGCTGGCCATGGCCTTTACCCAGAAAATGGAATTCAAGAAGGATTTCCTTACCAACGCCTTCAATAAGGTTATGGAGCTTGAAGAACGGACGATGAAACCATGATGGAGCCCCTGGCCTCCCCAACCCGCGTGGTCGAAGCCGGAGAATTTACCGCAGACCTGCTGGAGCGGATCGTGCTGTACCTTGGCGGAAACGCCGATGCCGGAGTGATGGTCATAACCGATCCCCGACCCTTCCCCGTGCGGGACGCTGCCTTGAAGGAGCTGGCCCGACGCCGGGAACTTGCCGGACACCGACAGCTGACCGTACTTGACCAGGTCGTCCCGGACCCGAAAACAGCGGACATCGACGCCATGGCGGAACGGGCACGGTCTGAAAAACCTGTCCTCATCCTGGGCGTGGGCGGTGGCTCGACATTGGATTCGGCAAAGGCCGTGGCCATGCTGACAGCGAACGAAGGCCTCCTGGACGAATACCTGGGACCGAATCCTGCCCGCAAGATCGGAACGAAAGGCCCCCTGCTCGTATTGATACCCACCACAGCGGGAACCGGCTCCGAGGTGACCCGCTTTGGCGTGTACACCGCCCGGACAGGCCGCAAGTATACCCTCGCCTCTCCCCTGCTCCGCTCCGACGCCGCCGTGCTCTGCGCCGCCCTGGTTGCCGACCTGCCCCAAACCCTGGTGGCCTCCGCCGGGTTCGACGCGCTTACCCATGCCCTGGAAACCCTCTGGAACAGGAACGCCACGCCCCTTTCTGACGCCCTGGCCGAGGAAGCCGCGGTCGCCGTGCTGGGAACCCTGCTCCCCGCCTGGGAGGAAGCCGGACGCCGCAAAGACGACACAAAACTATGCGCTCCGGCGCGCACTGCCCTCCTCGCAGCGGCAAACAAGGCCGGGATAGCCTTCGACAAGACGGGTACCGCGGCCATCCACGCCCTATCCTTCATACTCTCCGAGGAATGGCACCTGCCCCATGGTTCGGCCTGCGCCTTTTTTACGGACACGGTCTACGGGCTCAATTCCCGGCATCCCGCCGTGGCCGCAAAACTCGCCAGGATCCTGCACCGCCTTGGGCATACCACGGGCGTTTCTGCTGCCACCACCGATGCGGAGGCTGCGGAACTGCTGGGTAAGGTCATCGGAACCCTACGGGCCAAAATCGGCCTGGCGAACGTATTTTCCGATCTGGACCAAGCCGTGCCGGCAAGCGCAAGCCAGGGTGCGGCCGCGCCTGAGCTGGATGCGACCCTGCGGCGCTTCGCATCGGCCCTGACCGATCCCAAGATGGCCAACAACCTCGTTCCGGTGGGACAGGACGAACTGACGGCCTTGATCGGACCGAAACTGGCATGACCCTCCTCCAAATCCTTTTGGTGGGCATAACGGTCTTCGCGACCCACGCGATCGAGGCGGTTACCGGTTTCGGGTGCACTGTACTCGCCCTCCCCTTCGTGACCGGCATACTCGGCATGAAGGCCGGGGTGCCCCTCCTGGCCGTACTCGCCTGGATACTCGCCTTGTATATCGCCATCTCCAAGTGGAGGTCCATCGACTTCCGCCAGTTCGCGATCATTGTCTTTTTTGTCGGCCTGGGCATGCCCGCAGGCATGTACGCCTTCCGCACCCTCGATTCGGGGCTGCTCAAGAAGCTGCTCGCCGTCTTCATTATTTTCAGTTCCTCCTGGCGGCTCTACCGGGGCTTCAGACAAGGGAATGACCCCGCGTGCCCTGCAGCTCCGGCGAAACCCCTGCCGCGCTGGCTGTCGTTTCCCCTGCTCGTGGTGGGCGGAATGGTACACGGGGCTTTTGCTTCGGGTGGCCCCTTGGTTGTCCTTTACGCCGCGGCGGCTCTCCCCGACAAGGGCCGTTTCCGCGCGACTTTGTGCCTTTTATGGGCCAGCCTGAACACGGTCCTCATCATCGGCTATTTCCGCTCCGGCATGTTGACCCTGGAGTTTGGTAAGGGCCTGACAGCAATGGCACCCTTCCTCGTCGCCGGTATCGTCGCCGGCGAGAGGCTCCACGACCGCATGAATCCCCTCATCTTTGACCGTGTCGTTTTCGGCACCCTGCTGGCGACGGGGATCATCATGTTGGCGGTGTGACGGGTCTTCGTGTAGGATGCCTCCAAAGCGGAGGCCCCCATGACACCCAGCAGCACCACCAAACCTGCCACGGACGACGATTGGTCCATTGTGGATTCCATTGAAGCGAAGGTCGAACGACTTCTTGAGCGAATGACCCTGGACGAAAAGATCGGCCAGCTTATGCAGCTGGATGGGCAGAAAATCCACCTGGACCTTATCCGCGATTACCATGTCGGATCCCTCCTCCATATAAACGGCTCCGACGCGGACGCGGCGATACAGGCCTCCCTCGACAGCCGGCTAGGCATTCCGGTCCTTCTTGCGGACGACGGCATACACGGCCATTCGTTTTGGGCGGGGGCGACGATTTTCCCCACCCAGCTGGCGATGGCCTGCTCGTGGGACACGGAGTTGCTGGAACAGGTTGCCCGGGTGACGGCCCTTGAAATGCGCGCCACCGGTCTGAAGTGGACCTTCAGCCCCGTACTGTGCCTTGCAAGGGACCTGCGCTGGGGGCGCATAGACGAGACCTTTGGTGAGGATCCCCTGTTGGTGGGCGATTTCGCCCTGGCCATGGTCAGGGGCTACCAGGGAAAGGGCCTGAACGATCCCGACGCCGTCCTGGCTACCGCAAAACACTACGCGGGTTATTCCGAAACCTTGGGCGGTCGGGATGCGTCGGAAGCCGAAATGAGCAGGCGCAAGCTCCGTTCCACCTTCCTGCCACCCTTCGAGCGGGCGGCCAAGGGTGGCGCCATGTCCTTCATGACGGGTTACCAGTCCATCGACGGGGTTCCAAGCACCGCGAGCCATTGGCTGCTCACGGAAGTGCTCAGGGAGGAATGGGGTTTCCAGGGCATACTGGTGACCGATTGGAACAACGTGGGACACTTGGTGAACAACCAGAAAATCTGCGCCGATTTTGCCCAGGCCGCCGCGGTGGCCATCAAGGCCGGAAACGACCTGATGATGGCGACCCCCGAATTCTTCGAAGGCTGCAAACAGGCGGTCACCCAAGGCCTGCTGGCCGAAGCCGAGGTCGACGCTGTCGTGCGCAGGGTCCTGGGCCTCAAATTCAGGATGGGCCTGTTCGAAAACCCGGGAAAGGGCCAAAAGGATATGGTCAAAACCCTTATAGGCTGCAAGGAACACCGTTCGGTGGCACTTCGGGCAGCCCGGGAAAGCCTGGTCCTCCTGCGCAACGAAAACGTCAACGGCATTCCACTGTTGCCCCTCAACCCCAAGGAACCCAAAAAGCTGGCGGTCGTCGGTCCCAACGCCGACAATCCTCTGGCCCAGCTGGGCGACTGGAGCCTGGGAAGCGGGCAGATGGTGGGTCCCAGCGGCCCGGCCCATCCCCGCGCGGCGACGGTAACCGTCCTCGACGGGATACGGAACCTGCTACCGCCACTCTGGAGCCTGACCACGCCGGAAGAAGCCGACCTGATCATCGCCGTCGTCGGAGACAACCTGGCCTACACGGGCGAATTCAAGAGTACCGCGACCCTTGAGCTTCAGGACGGTCAGATCGGACTCCTGGAGAACCTTGCAGAACTGGGCAAACCCCTCATTGGCGTACTCGTCAATGGCAAGCCACTGGTGTTGCCCCGGATACTTCTGGAGGCTCCAGCCCTGCTGGAAGCCTTCAACCCCGGGATGGAGGGCGGTACCGCGATCGCCGAGGCCCTCTTCGGCCTGCTCAACCCGTCGGGCAAGCTGACCATCAGTTTTCCCCGCCATGTTGGCCAGCAACCGGTCTACTACAACGCCGTACGCGGCCAGCACGGCGACCGCTACGCCGACCTGAGCCAGGACCCGGCCTTCGCCTTCGGGTTCGGTCTGGGCTATTCGTCCTTCTCGATCGGCTCCCCTGTTCTGGACCGCTCCGTTCTCGACCGCCCGGTCGTCGGCAAGGACGATTCGGTCCTGATCGAAATCGAGGTGGCCAACACCGGATCCCGGGACGGTACCGAGGTGGTACAGGTGTACGTCGAGGACGAAGTGACCAGCGCGACCTGGGCGCGGCGGGAGCTTAAAACCTACAGGCGCCTTTTCCTCAGGGCCGGTGAAAAAACGAAACTGCGACTGGAACTCGGGGTAGCCGACCTGTGGATAATCGACGCCCAAGGCAACAAGGTGGTGGAATCGGGCAGGTTCCGGATACTCGCGGGCAATTCGAGCATGGACCGGGACTTGAAGGAAGCCTGGCTGACTGTACGCTAAGGGAGCACGGAACAGGATAACCCTGACCATAATCTTCGTGACACCCGTGGGATTACCCACAAAAAAGCGGATTTCACGGTTTTTTTGACTTTTCTTTATGGGTTCTTTTGAAATTTTTATAAACCTTGCTATATTGTATCCGTCGGGTCGCGTTCATACGGGCCGGGCGTACAGGATCGGGACGAACCTGGAGTGTGAGTCGGACGAAAGTCGGCTCCGGATATGCGTATAGCGTGTCGTGAAGGTCCGCCCGCGGCAAGGAGATCATCATGCATAAACGAAAATTTTTCTCATTGATGGGAGTGTTGTGTGCAGCGCTCGTGGTTTGCATTCCCGTTTTCGCCGATACCGACGAGGACCGGGTCCTGGCCGAGGCGCGCGAGCGGGCTGCCCGGGCGCAGGTCGAGGCGGATCAGGCTGAGGCGGAAGCGGAAGCAGCAGAGGCGGCGGCCGAGGCCTTGGAAGAGGCTCTCGAAGAGGAATTCGGGGTCTCCGATGCCGAAGAAGAAGCCTCCGATGACACCAGCGACTTATTCCTGCCCATCGCGCTTTCGGTGCTCCCCGGCCCTCCCCTCCCCGGCCTGACCGTCGATGCGGGAATCGCAGTAGGGGTGATCCTGAGCCTGGTGGACGATGTGTACGGGGCCCAGCTTAGCAGCATAGGCAATGTCGCGACAGGAGAAATGAATGGCTTCCAGGGTGCGGGCATTTTCAACACCACAGGTTCCAGTCTTTTTGGCGGGCAAGGCGCCGGCATCTTCAACGTCACCGAAAAGGATGTCCGTGGCATCCAGGCTGCCGGGATCTTCAACATCGCGGGAAGGAGCCTGAACGGCATCCAGTCGGCTGGTATTTTCAACATTGCCAAAAATGGTGGCCTGGCCCAAGTCGCCGGTATCTTCAATATCTCTGAAGGATCTTTCACCGGCCTGCAGAACGCCGGAATCTTCAATGTAGCCGAAGACCTGAACGGTGTGCAAAACGCCGGACTCTTCAATATAGCCCAGGACGTGGAAGGCGTTCAGATCGCAGGGATCTTCAATGTTGCCCGCCAGATTAACGGCCTGCAGATCGGCCTGATCAATGTGAGCGACACCATGTACGGCATTCCCATCGGCCTCATCAACATCGTAAGGAATGGAATCTTCGACACCGGCGTCTGGTTTGAGGACTCCGATTGGGCATATGCCTTTGTCCAGAAGGGCTCCACCAATTTCTATACACTGATGTACGCGGGTGCGCCCACAGATGCATGGTTCGTGTCCGCAGAAACCATGTCTGGTGGGGTCGGTGCAGGTTACCGTTTTGGAGGATACCGCGGCAGGGCAGCTGCAATCGACGTGGACCTCTCGGCGAAAGCGCTCATTGACATTAATCGTGTGGAAGAACTCATCATGGATTCCGAAGAGTACATACCCGAATTCTTCCCCAGCGCACGGGTATCCATCCGGGTTCCGCTGTTTTTGGGACTCGCCCTGCACGGTGGTATAGTCCTGGATACTGATATCGAAACCGGCCCTAAAGTTACGGAGCCTTTCCGGTCCGCTTCCCCATGGTCGGTATCGTCCTTCGGCTTCAATCTTGCCTTCCATCCCAAATATTTTATCGGAATCTCCTACTGACGGACCTCTCCTGGGTGTCACGAAGATTATGGGTGAAAGCCCCATGAGTGTTTCTGACTCATGGAATTATGGGCGACCAATACCAACTTTCTGTCTTAGTTGAGCTATATCCATACTTGTTATGGATATAGCTATTATTTTCCCATAAACTTCGTAACACTACATATTTCTTGACTTTTTTGGAATGAAATGTTATTAGTTATATATGGACCTTTTTAAATACATATCGCAGGAAGCATGACCATGGTATCAGCTGGTACCAAATACGGCCTGCGTTTCGCGGTGGAGCTGGCCTTGCACTGGAAACGGTCTTCCGTCGATGCCGCTTCGGCGGCTGTCAGGAGGGATATACCCGAGGCTTACCTGCGCAAGATCGCCGCTGCACTGCGCCGGGCAGGGCTGGTAGAAGCCGATAGGGGACAATCCGGCGGGTACCGGCTTGGCAGGGACCCTCGGGAGATAAGCGCCCTGGACGTGTTCCTGGCCCTTGAGACCCCAGGTTCCGCCCCCGGAGGCTCCTGCCGGGAAATCGACCAGGTCTGGGACACCATGCAGAAGGCCGCCCACGATACCCTTCAATCCATCAATCTTGCCGATATCTCGGCATCCCTGACAGCAAACGCGGATTGGGTCATCTGACGGCCGCAAACGGAGGTTGACATGAATATTGCGAAGGATACTACCGAGCTGGTGGGCAACACCCCCCTTGTGTACGCCAGCCGGATAAACGACGGGAAGGCCCTGATCGCGCTCAAGATGGAAAGCTACAATCCCATGAACAGCGTGAAGGACCGCATAGGCAAGGCCATGATCGATGACGCCGAACGGAAGGGCATCCTGAAACCCGGCGGAACCATCATCGAACCCACCAGCGGGAATACCGGTATCGCCATCGCCTTCGTGGCGGCAGCGCGGGGCTACAAGGTCATCCTCACCATGCCGGACACCATGAGCGTGGAGCGCAGGAAGCTGCTTAAAGCCCTGGGCGCCGAGCTGGTGCTTACGGAAGGCAGCAAGGGCATGAAAGGCGCGATAGCCGCTGCCGAAACTCTTTTGGCCAAAACGCCCGGGGCCTGGATGCCCATGCAGTTCAGCAATCCCGCCAATCCCGAGATTCACAGCCTCACCACGGCAGAGGAAATCTGGCGTGACACGGATGGCAGGGTGGATATCTTCGTGGCCGGAGTCGGAACGGGTGGTACAGTGAGCGGTGTCGGCAGGGCCCTGAAGGCCAAAAAGGGTAGCGTGCGCATAGTGGCTGTAGAACCAGCCGATTCACCGGTGCTTTCGGGCGGCCAGGCTGGTCCCCACAAGATCCAAGGGATCGGGGCGGGCTTCGTACCCGCCAATTATGACGCTTCAGTGGTGGACCAGATAGTACAGGTAAGAACCGAGGATGCAGGGAGGATCGGCCGCGAACTGGCTAAAAAGGAAGGAATACTATCGGGCATCTCGACGGGAGCCATACTTTGGACCGCCCTTGAACTGTCCCGCAAACCGGAAAATGCAGGCAAGCTCATAGTCGCCATAGTCTGCGACACAGGAGAACGCTACCTTTCCACCTGGCTCTGGGATGATTGAGAAAGTATTTGTGATATAGCACGATTATGGCTATACTCTCCGTACGGTAAAACCGCAGGGGGGGACAAAGATGAGTTCAAACACATCCATACCGCATCGTTCAGCAGTGAACGTTGCCGATACCTGGGATCTTTCCAGCCTGTACCCCGACACCCGGAGCTGGAACTCAGCCTTGGCGGAGTATGAAAGGCTCGAGGCACGCATCGGGTCTTTCCGGGGCACACTGGGCTCCTCCCCCGAAAACCTGGCAGCCTGGCTGGATTTCATGGAAAGCTTTGGCATTTTGGAAGAACGGCTTTCCTATTATTGCGAGCTCCTGCAGACCGAAGACGAAGGCTCGGGCGAAGCCCGCACCATGACCGGCCGTTTCATGATGGCCGCCACAAAGGCCCAGGCAGCCGCGTCGTGGGCCACCCCCGAAATACAGGCGATTCCGGCGATCGATATCGAAAACTGGATGCTCCTTCCCCGCTTCGAAAAATACCGCATCTACCTTAAAAAGATCCTTCGCTGGAAACCGCATATCCTCTCGGACAAGGAAGAGCGCATCCTCGCCTTGCAGGCCGAGGCGGAGGCAACCCCCCGCGAAGCCTTTTCCGTCCTTACCAACGTCGACATTGATTTCGGAATGGTGGAAACCCCGGAAGGTCCGCGGCCGCTCACCCAATCCACCTGGTCGGCCTTCATGGAAAATCCTGACAGGGACCTGCGCAAGCGCGCGTACAAGGGGTTCTACCAAGCCTACGAGGGACACAAGACTACGCTGGCAACCCTCTATTCAGGGTCCGTCAAACAGGACGTCTACAAGGCCCGGGTACGCGGCTTCAGCTCCGCCCGGGAAATGGCACTCTTCCCGGACAAGGTGGACGAGGGTGTGTACGACGGTCTCGTCGCGACCGTCAGCGACAACCTGGCACCCCTCCATGAATATTACAGAATAAGGAAGAAGGCCCTGAAGCAATCGGACCTCCGGCACTGGGATGTGTACGTGCCCATCGTCGCCACGGCGCAGAAAAAGACAAGCTGGAACGAGGCGGTGGAGCTGATTTCGGAGGCCCTCGCACCCTTGGGCGACGAGTACGTGCAGGTGCTCAGGTCCGGGCTTCTTGGACGATGGGCTGACCGCTATGAGAACAAGGGGAAACGATCCGGCGCATTCTCGGCGGGCAGCTATTCGGGCGAGCCCTTCATCCTGATGAACTACAAGGACGAGGTGCTCCGCGACCTGTTCACCCTGGCCCACGAGGGCGGCCATTCCATGCATTCCTGGTACTCTGCCAGGTCAAACCCCTTCATGCATTACGGATACACTATTTTCGAGGCCGAGGTCGCCTCGACCTTCAACGAGGAGCTGCTGTTCAGGCATCTGGAGAAAAAGGCCGATACCCGGGAACTCAGGCTCTACCTGGTGAACAAGCGCATCGACGATCTGCTGGCAACCCTTTACAGGCAAACCATGTTCGCAGAGTACGAGGCCCTTACGCATCGGCTTCAGGAGGGAGGGACGCCCCTTACCGTGGAGGTCCTGCGCTCGGAATACCGCACCCTGCTGGAAAAATATTTTGGCCCCGCGATGACCCTGGAAGAGTCCAGCGACCTGGAAGGCCTGCGCATACCCCATTTCTACGGAGCCTTCTACGTCTACAAGTACGCCACCGGCGTGTCCGCCTCCCTTGCCCTGGCAGAACGGGTCTTGTCCGGGGGTCCGAAGGAACGGGAAGATTACTTCAAGTTCCTCAAATCCGGCGGATCCCGTTTCCCCATAGAATCGCTCCGGCTTGCCGGGGTGGATATGGCGAGCCCCGAACCGGTTGAAGCCGCGTGCAGGGTATTCGCCTCCTTGGTCAGTGAGCTGGGGGACTTGTTGGGTTGATGGGCAGTGTTACGAAGCTTATGGTTTCAGACAACCAAGAGCTACACAATATAAGGAGATAGGTCATCTCAATGCCGTTTTACAGGAAACACGTCATTAATATTTTACAGTACAATACTTTAGGTGCAATTTACCCCTAATCTTCATAACACTGCCGATCCACTCCGCGCAGACGGGCCCTCTCGTCCAGTTCATCAAGTACAACCAAATAGCGGAGAGTTGTATCACCTTGGTCCCCACCGATCCGGCCGAGTGCGGCCCGCAGGCGTCCGGACCGGAGCCGGTATTCGTCCGCATACTTGCGGAAAGCCAGCTTTCCCAGAAGGCGCAACGCATCTTTCAGACAGGCCTTGAGGGTCCTGAAATCCTGCAGGGTTTCAAATTCGGCAAGGACCAGATCGAAGGTTTCGGCATTGGTACGGCATGCTCCTTCCTCAAGGACTTCGGCAAGGGTTTCAAGGGCGTCGAGGCTGAGTTTTTCCGGATCGATGCCGTTCAGCGATAGCCTGCCACCCACTTGGACGCTGGGCCTGATCGGGCCGAACAATTCCGCCTGCGCTCCCGCTCCAAGCTCCGACTCCGAAAGGCGCCCCGCGCTCAGCCTGTCATCCCAGACCGCATCGAGCCTGGCCGCATCGAAGCGGCCCCGCAGGCAGGAAGCGATCTTGCCCCGGGCACTTAGGAGACGCAGATCGCTCCGGGACCGGGACGAGGCGTGACCGGTACCCGAACGGTCGAGTACGAAGAGCAGCTCGCTGGTGCGCTCGGTCCGCCGGGCACTCTGCTTGCCGCCACGGTACGCGATATAGGGTATGGCTTCCACACGTACCTGCCCGCGGGCCTCCATGAGCGAGCGGGCCTCGTCCAGGGAAATGATCCCTCCGTCGTTGTAGGACAGCACCACAAAGCGCGCATCGACGGCGTCCAGCACGCGTTCGAAGGCGGGCACCGCCAAGCCCCGGCGGCAGAAATCCGACCTCGTCTCCACCCAATCCCTTCGTATCCCCGACCTGTCCAGGAGGAAACCCGAAGAATCCCTGTCCTGGGGAACTGGAGGCTTGTCCCAGCGCGCGACGCTGGTGAGCATGTGGTAGTTGGAGCCGTATTGATGCTGGTTATAGGGTGGGTCGAGGTAGACGATGTCCGCCGGCCGCTTGGCCAGGAAGCTTGCCGCATCCTCAAAACCGGCTTCCGCGCTTTCCCCAAAGGCCAAGACGGGCGGCGCGATGCGCATGGGCGACGTAATGCGGCCCAAGGCATCGCCACCATGCCCCCCGAAACCCCGGTGACAGGCCTTGAACACCCCCGACGTGTTTACCCTTGTGGCGGCCTCGTACAGGAGCGCGTCCACCAGGGCGACTTTCGCGTCCCGGTCGCTTTTCGTGCTGACGACTTCCGTGCTGTCTGAACCATCCGAAAGCGGGGCCGCCAGGGGATCGAAGGGGTAACGGCGCTCGACGGCCTCGCGGGCGCGGTCGAGGTAACGGGCATTTTCGGTGGTGTAAAAGAGACGCTCGCTGCGCCAGTCGGCACTCGCGGTTTCGCGGGGTGCAAAATAGAGGGAAATGTAGGGTTCGGCTTTCAGGGCTCCCTCGAAAGCCCGCATCCACAGGGTCCGGGCTGCTCCCTCTTTCAGTATCGCCGCGGCGGCTTGGGGCGGAACCCCGTTCGCAAAGGCGTCCAGAGCGGCGAAGGCAAGGACGCTTCCCCCTTCCCCCTCGAAGGCCGCTTCCAGCCGTACGGGGTCCAAGACCACCCTGCAGCGTCCGATAAGTGCGGCGTAATACTCCAGGTCGTTGGTGCCTACCGCGAAACCCAGATGCCTGGCCAGCCGGGAAACGCTGCCTGAACCTGCAAAGGGATCAAGAAAGCGCAAGGCCCGCCGGCCTTCCATACTTCCGCCTCCGGAGCTATCCTGGGCGCAACGCTCCAGCACCCGGCTGATGAAAGGCAGGAGCGAGCGCTTGTTGCCTATGTACGCGATGAGACCACGCGAAAGGTAGGGTATGCGGAAATCCGGGTCGGGCATTGGCCCAGAGTAGCGAGCCGATCGGCGGCCGTCAACGACCGTTTCCCTTGGGATAGGGAATTGGAAGTACGGGGTGGATGGCAGGCAATAGATCCTCTCTCAGGTATTCCTGATTTTGAAATAAGCTCGGTAATCTGATATAATGCGGCCAGGAGCCCCCCATGATCACCAATGATGTTTTGAAAAGGCTACGCTTCGCCGTACGGATGAACGACCCCGCCATGTTGGAAATGCTGGCCCTTGGGGGCAGGACGGTTGGCAAGGAAGAACTTGATGCCTATTTCCTCAAGGACGACGAGGAGGGCTACAAGGAATGTCCCCGTGCGGTCCTGGCTGCCTTGCTGGACGGCATGATAATCAAATACCGCGGCGAGAAGCCCGACGCGAAAGGCACTGAATCCAAATTGCCTGCCATCCTGGACAACAACACGATCCTCAAAAAAATCCGCATTGCCCTCGAACTCAAGGAAGACGACATGATGGCCATAATGCGCCTGGCCGATGTGGACCTTTCCAAGAACGAACTCAGCGCGCTTTTCCGCAAGAAAGGCCAGAAGAACTACAAGGAATGCATGGACCAGTTCCTGCGCAATTTCCTGGTCGGTCTGGCCAGTTTCGATCTAAGAATAGCCCGCTAGCCGATGCCACGCCGGTGGCTCCCCCAACCCCATGCGGGGATCGGGGGAGCACGATACCGCTCAGAATCCCAGGTCCTCGCCGATAATGACCACCGTGATGTCGGTGGCTGAGGGCTTGCGCCGCAGGGTAGAATAGATCTTGCAGATCCGCGTCTTGCCCTTGCAATCGCAGCACACACCCTTTTCTACGCAGGGATTCTTGGTTCCCAGCCGCTTGTTGTTCAGCGGGGCGGCGAACTGGCGTATGCGCTGGTCCGCGGCTTCCTCGTCGGCGCAGATTTTGTTGGTCCCCGCGACGACGATCACCTTTTTGGGGCCAAAGCTCATGGCATTGGTCCGGTTGCCGTTGCCGTCCACGTTCACCAGAAACCCGTCCAGAGTCAGCGCGTTCGTGCTGGAGAGGAAGAGGTCGCACAGTTGCTGCCGTCTGCGCATGTCCGCTTTTTGTTCCGGGCTGAGGTTCGGATCGCCGTGGTCCAGAAGGACCGCGCCCTTGGCTTTCGCCTTGGCCTGGATGCCCAGACCTACCACCGTCATGGAGCCGCCGAAGCCCACCTCGGCGCCTTCCTTGACGAAGCCCATGACATACTCGATGGCCTGCTCCCTGCCGGAAAAATAAACGGCGTCAAAATCATTTTTCCTCAAGGCCTCGACAGCCGACGCGCCCAGAGCGTCCCTGTGCCATTGGCGAACTTCCTGCATATCCATGGTATTCCTCCGTTCCCCCATTATACATGAAAAACGCCCCATTACTTGACCCCGTCCGGGATTTTAAGCCATCCTGAGCGCGGCCACCCGGCCACGAGGAGCATCGTCCGTCATGGCATTGAAAGCGACCATCTACAAGGCAGAACTGGAAATAGTCGACATGGACCGCCACGTGTACGAAACCCGCAAACTCACCCTGGCCCGCCACCCCTCTGAAACCGACGAACGCCTGATGATCCGCCTGCTCGTCTTTGCCCTGCACGCCTGCGAAGGCCTGGAATTCGGTGGAGGCGTCTCGGACTCGGGGGAACCGGACCTCTGGATCCGGCACCCGGGTGGCGAGATTGAAGTCTGGATAGAACTGGGCCACCCTGACACCAAAGTCCTGTCAAAAGCGCTTGGACGCGCCCGCAAGGTCATCTGCTATACCTTTTCCGCCCTGCCCGAACGCTGGTGGAACCCAATAAAATCCGACTTCGCCCGGGCGACCAACCTGGAAATCAGGTCCATCTCCGCCACCTCCGCCGCCGCCCTTGCCGCCATGGCCGGCACCAACATGAAGGTTCAGTGCCAGATCCAGGATGGCGAGATCTGGTTCCGCGACTCCGAAGGCGGGGAGGCGAAAGTGGAAATCGGGAGGCTGTTCTGAAGGAAGGGGGGGGTCTTATCACCACCGAACCAGGGTGGATATGGCCTCGAAATGGGCGTCGTTGCTTATCAGGATGGACCCGCTCTCAAGCGCGGAAGCGGCTATCCAAATGTCGTTTATGGGTATGGGTTTGCCGGCTTTCTTGAGGGTTCCGTGCAACTCGGCATAGAAGATGGCCGTTTCCTCGCCAAGGGGATGGACCCGCACGCGGGGACTGGAAAGGAAGGCTTGCAGTTCGCCAATGTTTTCTGTCTCCCTATTCCCGGAGCGAAATCCGGCACGGAGTTCGCCAAGCACAGGCACCGGAAGCAGAATTTCATCGGCTTGCGCCAGGATACCGATAATTCTCGCATCCCCACGCTTGAAGGCTGAGTAGGCATTCGTATCCACCAGTACTCGCATCAGTCCCAATCTCCACTGTCGATCCGTTCGAAATCCTCAGTCGCCTTGTCGAAGGCAGCGGCATCGGCTACGGACCAAGTCCCGGCGAGGTGGTCGAGGTCATCGTAACGGGGTGGTTTTTTATCGTGGCCAATCAGACTATCCCGCAGTATTTCCAGTACCATGCGATTGACACTCACGCCCCGGCGGGCACTGGTTTCCTTGAGGATACGGGAAAGTTCGTCGTCACATCCCCTCAGGGTTAGCGTAGCCATACCGGACCTCCATCACTTAGTGCTATCATAATGATACCATAAAATGATGTCACTCTCAAGAAAAGAACAAGAAAAAAATCAAGAACCATCAGGGTGTGGAAAGCAGAATGGTGGAAGGGCAGATCGGGCGGAAATGTTCGAGGTTGTAGGTGTAGATGCGCTCGCACGATGTTTTGATGGCAGCGGTGACGTGCAGGGCATCATAAACAATACCGCTGGATAATCCCCGTTTTGCGACAATGGCGATCGCTTCAAGATATTCGGCTTGGTCGAGGGACACGATTTCCAGACGGCCGACGACACTTTCCCGAATCAATTCCATCGCCTCATCCGGACTGATTCGACGGGGCAAAGGCAAGGCGGTAAGCACCGCATAGCACTCCGCGAGGGAGTGGGTGGAGCATAGTCCCTGATGTGATCCGCTGGTATACGAGACGAAGGTATCGAAGCAAGCCAGATGCCTTGCGAGCTGGTCAACAAGCGCCGGAACGATTACGGAGGTATCGAAAAGTACTTTCATGTCCCTTGGTGCTCTGCCACGAAATCCTCATACTTAGGTTCCCTTTCCCTTCGTATGAAGTCGACTATATCAATATCAACGACGCTGGTACCATGATGTACCAGCACGCCCTGCTTCTTGATCAGGCTGCCCTTCGGAGTGGCCATGCTGAGCTGGATGCCCCCGGCCCGGGTTTCGAGCTCGAGTACCGCACCCGGATACAGGTGGTAACGATCACGGATTTGTTTGGGAACCACAATGCGTCCTAACTTGTCTATGGCAACATGCATGGTAAAATGGTAATTCATTTACCATGAAAAGTCAAATCTCACCCCTTGATGCTGCCCTCCGTCATGCCCTTGATGAACCACTTGGAAAAGAGCAGGTACATGATGACCACCGGCACGGAGGCCATGGTGAGGACCGCGAAGACGTAGCCGTAATTTGTCTGGTACTGGCCGAACAGGAGGGCTGTGGCGAGGGGGACGGTCTTCACGGCGTCGGACTTGAGCAGGACCAGGGGGAACCAGAAGTCGTTCCACACGGGGATGAAGTTGACCACGGCGACGGCGGCTATGGCGGGCAACAGGAGCGGTGCGATGATGCGGCCGAAAATGGCCGTCTCGCCGCAACCATCTATGCGCGCGGCGGAACTGAGTTCCTCGGGGATCAGCCGGATGAAATCGGTGAGGATGAAGACGCCGAAGGGTATGCCCGTCGCGACGCTCACCAGGATGACCGAGGCGAGGCCGTCGTT
>CAXNJE010000051.1:0-19891 GCA_964202565.1 Breznakiellaceae bacterium
CGATGGGACCAAGCGCGGAAACCGCCGAAAACACCTGGGCGTTGAAACTTTCCTTGAGCCATTCGTTACCCGGCAGGGCGAGCCGCGTTCCCGCGGGTATGCCCTTGGCGTACTTGCCTGAGAGCACTCCAGACGCCAGGGGGCTCCAGGTGGTGAGTCCAAGGCCGATCCCGGTACCCGAACCGTCGTACAGGCGGGCGTACTCTTTTTCCACCCTGTCCCGTACCAGCAGGTTATACTGGGGCTGTTCCATCTGGGGCTTGCGCAGGTTGCGCTTGTCGGCGATTTCCCAGGCCTCGCGGATTTCCTCGGCGCTCCATTCGGAGGTACCCCAGTAGAGGGCCTTTCCGGAAGCCACCATGTCGTTCATGGTCCAGACGACCTCCTCCATCGGAGTCTCCCTGTCGGGACGGTGGCAGTACACCAGGTCCACGAAATCCATGCCCAGCCGCTTCAGCGAGCCGTCGATGCCCTGCATCAGGTATTTCCGGTTGAGGGTGTTCTTCAAATTTGGCCTGTCCTGGATGCCCCAGAAGAGTTTGGTGGATACGATATAGGTTTCCCTGGGCCAGGCGAGCTTCTTGAAGGCCGCTCCCATGATTTCCTCGGATTTTCCCGCAGCGTACACCTCGGCGTTGTCGAAGAAATTGACTCCCCGGTCGTACGCGGCGGTGAGGGTTTTCATGGCCAGGGCCACATCCACCTGGGGACCGTAGGTGATCCAGGATCCAAGGGAAAGGACGGAAACTTTAAGGCCAGCGCTTCCCAGACGACGATATTCCATGGTTAGACTCCTTAGGGTCGGTTTGAGTCAAGTATATCAAATAAACCTGATTCGTCCACACACGCATGGTTTGGGCTTTTTGACGCCCGGATGTAAATGGGGCAGGTTCGGTTTCTTGACATCCCCATTAATATGACTATATTAGTAATGTAAAAGCAAGGCCAAAGGAGACCATATGCATACTACCCGTTCCCTCCCGCTGTTCCTGGCGGCACTCATCCTGGTACCAATTTCAACATTCGGCCAGGATTTGGGCAGTTCCTTCGTGGCCGATGGGCCGGGCATGGAAGGATGGGTTAGTGCCGATGTTTCTGACAGCGCCTCCCGGGCCCGACCTGCCGGAAAATCACCAGATGGTACGCCGAGTTTCCTGATCCGTGCGCTTTTCCAGGGGAGCCTGATTCCGGGAAAGTACAACCCCAAGGCCAAGAAAGCCTACGTACCCTGGGGCGGGAAGGAAAATTCGGTTGGGACCTTTGAGCTCTACGTCGGGCCGCAACTTTGGCTGACTCCGGAATCCCGGAACGCATTGCCGGCTAACGCTGTCGTTGCGGGCAAGGAGGCCGATGGTACACCCCTATTCGCAATCCGTGCTCCCTCAGGGGTTGCCTTGGTCCCGGGTAAGTACAACGTCAAAACGAAGGAAGCGTATATCTCCATTGGAGGAAAAGAAGTAAGGGTAGACAGCTTCGAGCTTCTGGTTCGCGAAGCCAGCGCCACTCCTGCGCCTGCTGTCCAGGCCGAGCGTACAACACAAGCCAAACCTTCTCCGGTTGCGGGCGTCCCGGCTGTCGTCGCACCGGCTGTCGTCGCACCGGTCGTATCTTTCCCGTCGGCTTCATCCGATTCCCTTCGTTGGCTTCAGATGGATTCCCGGTTCCCTCCTCCTGCTTCAGTCTCTTTTGCGATGATGGACCGATCGACGCTCTTTCTCATCCGGGGAATCCTTGAAGGTCAGCCGGCAACAGGCTACCTGGATCCCACGACCATGCAGGCTTTCCTGCATGGTGAGAACGGTCCTGTTCCGACCTTTTCGTATGAAGTGTGGGGCGGCGGCGGGTGGTGGGCGGAAATCGATAGCTATGCGATTCCGAATGAAGTCCTCTACGCGGGCCTGCTTGATAGGGGAAGGCGCGTTCCCCTGGTCCGCGTGCGCAGCGGGAACAGGGTCCTTCCGGCATTTTACAGCGAGGTCGATGGAACCTTCATCGCCTACGTGGGGGGTGAAAGAACCGAATTCCGGAAGGGCGAAGTCCTGATGCCCGACTGGACGTCCATGCCCTCTAGCGTGAACGAGTTTGTCCGGCTGTCCGTGACCGAAAGGCAGGGACTGAATCTGGTTCCGTACCGCATGGCCAACGGGAAAGAGTTGGGCGTGGGAAAGTACGTTTTGGGTCCGAACGTCGGCTATATATCCGTTGAGGGGCGAGAAATCAGCTTTGGCAACTTCCAGGGGGAACTTTTTGTGGGCACCGGCGTATGGGTAAAGCCGGTTCGCTCTTCAGTACCGGATAACGCCATTCCGGCGGGTAGGGATGCTGGCGGGGCCGTCACCTATGCGATACGTGCGATCTATATGAACGATATGGCCCTTGGCCAATACAACGAGCGTCTTGGCTTGGCGACCATTCCCTACGGTGGCAATGAAGTCAGGGTGACAGATTTTGAAGTACTTTGCTATCCACCCCTTAACGCGGCTCCCGTTTCACTTTCAGACTCGTCCTTGGCACCTCCGCCCCCAGCTCCTTGGGGAGCGTGGCCTTCAACAAAGAAAGGACTACCCTTCGTCAGGCCTTCAATGGCCAAAACCCGGGTTATCGTTCCTTCCGCCGGCTATTGGTCGGGATTGGCTGACAGTTTGCGTACTGTGGGAGTCGGCGATTATGGCGAGGTCCAGGTCTTTACCTTCGAGGGAACTGCCAACGAGAAGATCACCCTCACCCTTGAATCGGAGGATGCGACGCCGGGATTCTATCTGATCGCCCCTTCCGGCAAGTGGATCGAACACGAGCCCATGCTCAACAACTCTGGAGAAGGCCACAGCTCCGGTTCTTACAGCGCCGCTACGACCATTCTGGAAACGGGAACCTACATCCTACTGGTCAATCACCAAGAACTGGCTTCCTTCCGTTTAAGGTTCGAGGGAAAGGGCGCCGCGGGTAACCTGGATTCCAAAGGCCAGGCTTCCGTGCCGTTCACGGCATCAGAGGACGCGACCTATTCATTCCGCGTAGTAGCCGACGGGTTCTCACCACTCGTAGAGCTGGTTGACTCCGTGAGCAAACGGGTCGTGGCCACCTCGTTCGAGGTCTACGACGAGGGCCGGGCCACCTTCATCACGGTGTACCTGCCGGCTGGAAGCGCTGTCGTCGTCAACATCCGTCCGATCAAGGGATCCGTTCCGGCCAAGGCACCAGCCGGGGTCAGGTATCTTCTCAACGCAAGGTTGGAATTCCCCGGTGCGGGGAGCTGATCGATAGATAAAAGCGCTTGATAGAACCCTTGGGTGGTTTGGGCGATCCAAATCACCCAAGGGGTTGTTTCGGACAATAGACGCGACAATCAGCCTTGCAGGTGTTACACTAAATTCATGAATACAGCAGATATGTCCGTTGCCGGCACTGATGGACGGCCGACTCCCTTCCTCGCCGCGTCCCGATCCGGGATGCGGGGGTTGGTGCACGAGCTTGGCCCCCGATACGGCTTCTTTTCCATCCTGGCCACCGATTGCGGGGGTACCAATTTTGAGGTCCTCCCCAAGGAACGCAGGGTAGGCGAAAGCATGTGGACCGAGCGGGGTTTCGTCGTGCGTGCGACTGCGGATGGCCGTGTTGCCGAAGCATCCCTCGATGTGTTGCCCTCATCCAGGGAGCTGGCGGCGATCCTGGATACCTTATTGGCGGAAAAAAGCCGGATCGAGTGCCTTCAGGCCGATCTGACGGAAACCGAAGACAGGGCTTCCTGGTATCCACCCTCGGCGATCGATCCCCTGACCCTGCCGGCCAACACCGTGCTGGACCGCCTGGATGCCCTGCGCCAACGGGCTGTCGCCGTATCGCCCCTGGTGGTCAGCGCCAGGACCCGGGCCGAGTGGGTCCGCACGTCCAAGCTCTACCTTTCGTCCCGACGCGAGCTGGAACAGTCCTACCTCTGGGGGCAGGCCTACGTCATCGTTACGGTAAGGCGGGGCGAAAAGACCAAACAGGTTTTCGACGCGGTTTCCGGCCTTGGCGGGCTTGAACTCCTGGATTCCCTGGAGTCCCGCCCCGAAGTGACGGTCGCCGACGCGGTGGACCTGCTGGGTGCGGTAGCCATGGAAGGCGGCGAATATACCGTCGTACTATCGCCGGATATGGCCGGGATACTGGCCCACGAGGCCTTTGGCCATGGCGTGGAGACGGATATGTTCGTGAAGGGCCGTGCGAAGGCCGCCGAATATCTGGGCAAGCGGGTCGGCTCGCCCCTGGTTACCATGTATGACGGCGCGGCCTCGGCCGATCAGAACGGAAGCTTTCTCTTTGACGACGAGGGTACCCGGGGCTCCTCCACCCTGGTTCTGGACAAGGGCATCCTGGTTTCGGGCATCTCCGATCTATTGTCTGCCAGGGAACTTGGCGTACGCGCCACGGGAAACGGGCGGCGCTGGTCCTTTTCCCGCAAGGCCTACGCGCGCATGACCAACACCTTCTTTACGGCGGGAAGCTCCAAAAAGGAGGAGCTGATAGCCGGCGTCCCCTACGGCTGGCTGCTCGAACGGTCCAATTCCGGCATGGAGGACCCAAAAAATTGGGGTATCCAGCTGGTTGCCCTGGTGGGCAGGGAAATAAGGGACGGCAAGCTTACCGGAAAGATCGCATCCCCGGTCATCTGCACCGGTTTCGTGCCCGATGTTCTGGGAGCGGTGGACGCCGTTTCCGATAGGGTGGAACTGATGGGGAACGGGTACTGCGGAAAGGGCTACAAGGAATTTGTCAAAGTGAGTTCCGGCTCGCCCTGGCTGCGCACGAAAATGAGGTTGGGATGAAATACGAGCAAGTGGCCGAGTACCTGCGATCCCGCAAGGATCTTTCAGATTGGACCTGGGAATGCCGTCATGAACGTTCCCGGGAACTGTTTTATACGCGGAAACGGAAGGACCTGTCCCGGGCCAAGGATGTGGAAAAGGGAAGGCTCTGGATTCATGCGGACGGCGTTTTCCCCGATGGAAAACCCAGCCGGGGCAGCGCCCTCATTTCCATTCCCCATGGCCTTCCCCGGTCAGAGCTTGAGGCTCTGGTCGACAAGGCTTTGGAACGGGCCCGCTTTTCGCCCACCCCCCGTTGGTCCTTGCCCGCTTCCTTTCAGCGTCCGGCATCATCCGGCGCCGACACAGCCGTGGAACCCCTGGACCTGGCGCTTTTGGCGGTCCTGCGGGACGCAGCCTTCTCGGCCGAGGAACAGCCGACAAATCCTTCTGGCCGGGCCAGTCTCGCAGCCCTCGAACTGTTCCTGACCGAGCGCGAACACCATCTGACCAGCTCGGCCGGCGCCGATTTCCGCTGGCGCGACCTGCTGGCCGAAGCCGAGGCCGTCGTAGTCGCCACTCCGATCGGCTCCGTTGATGGAGCCGGCACGGACGAGGCGGAGCTTGTCGGATCCTGGTCCTCCTCGGCCATGGACCCCCAATCCCTGCGCGCCCTGGTTGCCCGCCTTCTGAACCGCGTAGTCGAGCGGGCCGATGCCCAACCCCTTTCCAGGTTGGCTGAGGTCCCGGTCCTGATCACCGGAGACGCGGTGCCGGAATTTTTCAGTTATTATTTTGACCGCCTGAGCGCGCCCCAAATCCGTATGGGCGCCTCGGATGCGCGGCTGGGTGAATCGGTCTATCCCTTTGGAGCCTCTGCCGCTAACGGCCCGGGTGACCTTCCTACCCTGGGCTTCGACCCGGCATTGCCCGGTGGCACCGAAAACCGCCCGGCCGACGCCGATGGCTTTACCCTCGAAAGGACAGTACTTGCGGAAAGGGGCATAATCCGCGCCTTCGAAGGCCCCTCGCGCTACGCCTACTGGCTGGAAGTACCCGCAAAGGGCGCCTGCGCGTCGCGCTGGGTAGCCCCGGGAACCCTGGAGGATGGTGAATTGAAGTCCATGACCCATCTGGAAGCCTGTGTCTTCTCCGACTTCTATATGGATCAGGCCTCAGGTGATTTTGGCGGTGAACTCCGGCTGGGCATCCTGCATAAGGGAAATAAGAAGCACCCACTCACAGGAGGGTCCATTTCGGGCTCCATCTCGCTGGAATGCGGCACCCTGCGTTTTACCAAGGCAATGGAGCAGCACGGGGCTTTTTTGGGCCCTTCGGGTGTATTGCTGGGAAAGGTGCGTCTGGCGGCAGTGGAAAAATAGCCGGTAGAAATCACAAATAATCGTACCGATAGCCTATAGTATGGTAGTGATTGAGATGAAAACCTTCGAAGCCGAAAAAGAGGCGATGCTCTCCACCTTGTTGCGCTTTGTCGCGGTGATAGGTTTCTTCGCCCTCATCCCCAGCGTGTATTTTTCACTGATCAATAAATTGTGGTCCCTCGTGGTGGTGGATCTTATCGCTTTTGGTCTTATACTATTTGTGACCTACAAGCCAGGGATCCAATTCTTTTTTAAATTGACTACGGTCGTAGGTACCTGCCTGGCCCTAGCGGCGAGTGTCCTGTTCATGACGGGAGCCAACGGGGCGGGGTATATCTGGTTCATAGCCGCAGTGGTCCTTTCTGCCCTATTCGGACGGGCGCTCTCCATCTTCATCGCCCATGCCCTGGGGGTCCTTCTGGTCGCTGCCTACGCGGTGGCCCTGGCCCTTGGACTGGACGGGCATGGATTCACGACCGGAAGCAGCCTTATAATTGGAACCAATCTGCTGGTTGTATGCCTCATCCTTTCCATCATCACCCACAGGATCCTGAAGCGCTTGACCCATTCCCTCAGCGAGCTGGCTTCGCTGAACGGGAAATCCATCGCGGAACTGGCCGAAACCAAACGGATGCGGGACGAACTGGAAAAAACCGTAGCCGTGAAGGAAGCCTTGCTCCAGGAACTGCACCACCGGGTCAACAACAATATGCAGATGATCCTGAGCCTCCTCGATCTGGAAAAGGAATGCGGATCGGGCGAGGCATTGACGATACGGCGGAGGATACGCATCCTTTCCGCCGCGAACGAGATTGTCCTGAACGACGACAATGCCGCCGGCGCGGATGTGGTTGATGTATTGCGCATTGTCATCGATGCACTCAGGGAAGATGGACGGGCTTACCCGAGCGCCGGCAGGCATGAACCAAGCGGCAACCCGGGCATCGAATTGGTCCCATCCGGTGTAAGCCGCTTCCTTGCCCCCCAATCGGTGGTGTTGTTGGCCCTTTCGGCAGGGGACGTGCTGGCCGCGATGGTGGAGGAAGGACTGGCGGTACGGATACAATTATCGGAGGCCGCCGGGACAACCAGGGTCTGTTTCCATGTGCCTGTGGGTACCAACGCCGCTGTTTTCGACAGGCTGCTGACCCTGGTCTCCACGGGAACCATGGCCCAGGCCTGCGCCGCTTTCCTGCGCTTCGACCACTCGCCCGTAATCGACTCCCACGGGCCCGGCATCATGCTGACCATGGACGCCAAGCTGGCCTGATCCTAATTTCCTTCACCATTTCCTCGCTATGGATATATATTAAATGTACTATATCCCAAAAGGAGCCACACGTGGATGCATCGATAGCCACCCTCAACGCACGGACAAATGACGGCAAAATCCTCGATTTCAAGGACCTGAAGGGCAAGGTGCTCCTTATCGTCAATACCGCGAGCAAGTGCGGTTTTACCCCCCAATACGAAGGACTCGAAGCGCTGCACAGAAAGTACGGCGAAAAGGGTCTGGCGGTCATCGGCTTTCCCTGCGACCAGTTCGCCAATCAGGAACCCGGCAGCGACAGCGACATCGCGTCCTTCTGCAAGCTCAACTATGGGGTCAGTTTCCATCTCATGTCCAAGATTGACGTGAACGGCGAGGGTACCCACCCGGTATTCGTGTTCCTCAAAAAACAGGCCGGTGGGGTGCTGGGTTCGGACCTCAAGTGGAATTTCACCAAATTCCTGGTGGCGAAGGACGGGAAAACCGTCAAGCGCTTCGCACCCACCACAGAACCGGTCAAGCTTGAGAAGGATATCGAAGAAGCCTTGGGCTGAGGAGCTTGAAGTGGATGATCGATTGGCTATTTATTCCCGCATCAAGGCGCTTTTGTCGGTCTATTCGCCACCCTTGGTCGCCAGAAGCGATTTTGAGGGCCGATACGAGCTGTGGTCGGAAAAGTCCATCGAAGTGGAAGGCCGCAAGCGCAAGGAAATCTATTTTGGCGGCCTGATCATCCAGTCCGCCTATGTCGGTTTTTACTTCATGCCCGTCTACGTCCAGAGTGAAATTGCCGCCCTGTTCAGGCCCGAATTGCTGGCCAGGCTGAAGGGGAAATCCTGCTTCCACATAACCAAGCTGGACGATACACTGGAAAACGCCACCCGTGACGCCCTCGCCCAAGGTTGGCGCCTCTATGTCGAACGTGGCTGGGTTTGAATCCACGCTTCGCACCACTGCCTGCTGAACCTCCGTCCATCAGCTACCCGTTCTTCCCCTACCCACCCTGAAGCGCAGGTTGCCCCGGACCTGATTTTGGGGCATACTCGGCGCACATGGACACCATTCGAATTGCCCTCGTCACCATCCACGCAGGCGAGGGGGCGGAAGCCGTTCCTCTCGGCGCTGCCTGCACTGCTTCTGCCCTCAAGGCCGACCCTGAACTCAAGGATCGCGTTGCCGTCTTTCTGGTAGAAGCCTTCCCGTCAGAAACAGCCTCATCCCTTGCCCGGCGCATTCAGGACTTCAAGCCCGACGCAGTCGGTTTTTCGCTCTACCTCTGGAACCGGGAGCTTTCGGTCGCGACCGCCGAGTTGCTTGGGCGGGAGCGGGCTGCGACCGGTGCCATGGACGCAACCACGGAGCTAGCCAGTGGTACTTCAGATTCCGAGTCTGTAGCCTCAACAGTCTTATCCGGCAAGTCCCATCCGTTCCTATTTGCCGGAGGCCCCGACGCGACCGCCCGCCCGGAGGGCCTTGCAACGGATGCGGGTGGTCCTTTCGACTTCATCGTGCGGGGCGAGGGCGAAGCTGCGGTGGCAGCGCTATTCCGGGCTCTCGCTGCCGACGGAGACGCCACGGCGGCCGGGCTACAGGCCTGTTCCGATGCCGCCCCCGTGATGGATTTGGCTGCGCTGCCTTCCCCCTGGCTGGACGGCACCCTCGATCCGGCCAGGCGGGACGGTGTGCTCTGGGAACTTGCCAGGGGCTGCCCCTTCGCCTGCTCCTATTGCTTTGAATCCAAAGGCGAACGGCGGGTCCGCTATTTCCCGCAGGAACGCATAGACGCCGAGCTTGCGGCCTTCGAGAGGGCATCCCTGGAAGAGAAGGGCGTCAAGTCGGTTTTCGTTTTGGACCCCACGTTCAACGCCGACAAGGACCGGGCCCGGCGCATACTGGACCGCATCGCAAGCAAAAAGAGCAACATACATTTTCATTTCGAGGTTCGGGCCGAAACCCTGGACCGGGGGCTGGCAAAGCGTTTCGCGGCCATCGGGGCATCCATCCAGATTGGCCTGCAAAGTTCGGACCCTGTCGTGTGCTCTTTGGTAGGCCGCAAGCTGGAAAAGGGCCTGTTCGCCTCCAGGATAGGGCTGTTGAACGATGAGGGCGCCGTTTTTGGCCTGGACCTCATCTACGGGCTTCCCGGCGACCGGCTGGAAGGCTGGTTCCAGAGTCTCGACTTCGCCCTCGGCCTGTACCCCAACAACCTGGACCTGTTCCGACTTGCCGTCCTGCCGGGGACAGAGCTCTGGGACCGTGCCGCCGAACTCGGTCTGGACCACGACCACGATGCGCCCTACCTGGTGCGCTCCACGCCGCTCTTTCCCGCCGCTGCCCTGGACAAGGCCGAACGCTTGTCCCGCGCCGCCGATCTCTTTTACAACAAGGGCCGCGCCGTCGCCTGGTTCAACCAGGTGCTCAGCCCGCTGGGGGTCAGACCCTCAATCTTTCTCGACGATTTCGCTCGTTTCATGGAGCGCGTGCCCCAGGCGGAGTTGGCGGACTATCTGGACCCGGCGAATCCCGTGGGCCTTGAAACCCTGCAGCTGGCCTACCTGGACGCGCGTTTCGAGGAAGCGGAAATGGAATACCTGCTGCCGGCCATCTGGGACACCGTGCGTTTCCACGGAGCCTGGGGGCGCGCCTTGGTGGAAGGCATCGCCACGGATATCGAGTTCTACTACGACCCCGACGAGGTCCTGGGCCCGGACGCCCTGGACCTGGAAACTTTCGTGTCCCTTGCCGACAGGAGTTCGGGCCGCTACCGGATGGAACCCACCGAGGGGAAACCGGAACTGGTCCGGCGCTGAGAGGGAGCTGAGAGGAATCAGGGTGTGGACAGAGCCGGCGCCGACCTGGTGGCCAGCTCAGTTCCCTTCGCGGACCTTCTTGCCTGTCGCGTGTTCCCTCTCGACCATCAAGGCAAGCAGGGCGGAAACAAGCATGGTGGCTGCCGCAAGTAATACCGGCAAGCGGGGGCCGGCCTTGGCGATTATGCCTGCAATCCAACCAAAGGGCGCGGTAACGGCGAACATCAGGGTATAGACGATGGCCATCGCCGTCGCCCTGGTCCTGTCGTCCATCGCGTTGGCCAGCACTGCGTCCACGACCGGGCCTGCCACGCCGCTGCCCAGGGCGATCATGAAGGTTGCCGCCAGCACCACCCCGATGTTTCCCGTAGGTGCAAAGAAGAACAGGATATTGCCCATGAAATTCGCTCCCAGCGACAAGAAGAGCGCTCCCCTGATGTTCTTGACCCGGGGAATAAGGAAAAAATAGGCCCCCAGGGTCACTATTGAAGCCAGGGGCGGAAAGATGGCGATGAGCGTGGCGGGCAGGCCTATGCCCTTGGTGAGCACGATGCTCAGGAAGGAATTACGCACCATCATGTGGATGTTCGCAAGGACTGCCAGCACGAAGGCCACCACGGCGGCACGGTTTCCGGCCAGCATCCGGAAAGCGACGGCGTACTCGCCCAGGGAGCTGTGCAGGGTTTTTCCCCGGGATTCGATCAATTTAATCTTGCCCACGGAGGTTTCGACCGTGAACGCGTTCCGTAACAGGAACATGAGGGTCATGGAGAAAAAGGCCACAACGTACAGGATGCGCGTCGCCGGTACAAGCCCGACCCTTCCTACAAGCAAACCCGCCAAGGGCGCGAAAAAGCCGGATAGGGTACCGGAAACAGCCAGCCATGAGTACAGGCTTACCCGCGTTTCGGGCTTGGCGTCCTCGATAAAGAGGCAGGACCAGGAAGTATGCACCACCCGGACCATCGAGTTGAGGATGGCGGCGACAAGGAACCAGCGGAAATCCCGGGCGAAAACCCAGAGCAGGGTAGGTATGGACCAGCTGCACACATCGAAAATCAGGGAAGTGCGCCGTCTGCCAAAACGATCCGTAATCCAGCCGCTAACCAGCGACCAAAAGGTCTGCAAGGCCATTCCCACCGCTGCGATCAGGCCAATGCCCGATTCGTCCACACCCAAGGCCAACATATAGAGCGACGCGTAGGGCACGAAAAGATTATAGGTAATGCCCCACATGGGCTCGACGAGGATGCAGGTCCGGGCATTCCCCTTGAAGGAACGCAGGCTGGCTGTTATCGGGTCGATGAGGCGATTGCGTATTGACAGCATTGTCGGTGGATGATAGCCGGAAGCTTGACAAAGGACAAGCGGAAGCGGGATGGGAACGGGAACGGGAACGGGAACGGCTGTAGCCGCAGGGCAAAAAAAAGGAAGGCCGGAGCCAAGTCCGGTCTTCCTTCCTCATGACATCAGGGTTGTCAGGGCTGGGCGGGTTTTTCGATGGAGAGCAGGTCCACTTCGAAGATCAGGGTCGCGTAGGGCGCGATGACTCCACCGGCGCCTTCCGGGCCATAACCCAGGCTGGAGGGGATGTAGAATTTGTACTTGCTGCCGACGCTCATCAGCTGGATACCCTCGGTCCAACCGGCGATTACCTGGTTGAGGGGGAACTGGGCAGGTTCGCCGCGCTCGATGGAGCTGTCGAAGGTTTTTCCATCGGTGAAGGTCCCTACATAATTAACCTTGACAGTGTCGGTCTCCAGCGGCTTGGAACCGGTCCCTTCGGTGATCACCTCGTATTGCAGTCCGCTGGCGGTCGTCTTGACGCCGGTTTTCTTGCCGTTCGTGGTAAAGAATTCTTTCTCTTTGGCGGCGTTCACTTCGCCTTGTTTGACCTGGGCGTCCTGGATGGCCGTCTGGATTATCATATTCGCCTCGTCCATGGTCACCTTGGTCTTGTCCTTGTCCAGGACGTCCTTGACGCCATTCACGAAAGCGGTATAGTCCAGGGCGACCGCCGTTCCCTTGATGCTGTTTCCGATGGCCACGCCGAACGCGTAGCTGACATCCGCTTTTGTCGCGGGTTTCGCGGGTGCATCGGCTTTCTCTGTAGTGGCTGCGGCGTCGCCTGAGGCGGCGGCTTTGGTATCATTCGCCTTGCAGGACGAGATGAGCGCTACGGCGACGAGGGCGAAAAGTAAAGTCTTCTTCATAACCAGTCCAATTTATCAGGATGCGGCGCATTGCGCCTTGAAGCCCGAACACGGGTAGTTTACAAGATAAAGACATTGTGGGCGAAGGGCAAGTATATGAGTATATGCAAGCCTTGAGAAATGGATACTCTTGTAGTATATTCCATGGTATATTAAAGAATGATCACTCGCTTATTATATCCTGAACGGTCTGATGCGCCGTCTCCATCGCAGCTTCGATAAGTGACACACCGGATGAAGAAGAAACGTTATCTTGCGCTTTTGCTCGTACCGCTCCTTGCCGCTGGTTTCGGCGTGTATGCATATGTAGCCCATCCCTCTGATTTCTTGTCATGGCTGGATCGATCCCTGGCCTTTTTCGGTGTGGTCCAGCCGGCTCCCACCGTCTTGCTCGCCGAACGCGCCGATCCGGTGCGGGTCGCCCCTCCGGTGAGGGGACGTCTCCGCGAACGTTTCGTCTTCCCCGGCAATCTTGAACCCGACCGTTTGGTAACGATTGTTTCCCGCAGCGCCGGGGAGGTTCTGGAATTGCTGGTGGATGAGGGCGACAGGGTAAGCGCCGGGCAGGTGGTGGCCAGGGTCGAGGCCGATGTATCCCGCCTGCAGTCGGAACAGGCCCTGGCAGCGTACGAAGGCGCGAAGGCCCAGCTGGATCGGGTGATGAAGGCCATACGCCCCCAGGAGCTGGCGAACGCGAAGGCCGCCTTGGTCCAGGCGGAACGTGAACTGGTCCAGGCTACCAATGAGGTGGAACGGGCACGGAGCCTTCGCATCGCCGGATCGCTATCTGCTTCCAAGCTTGAAAGCGCGGAAACGGCTCTCAAGGCGGCCGAAACCGCGGTGGAGAACGCGCGGCGGAACGTGGAACTCCTTTCCGAAGGCGCAAGGCCCGAGGAAATCGCCATGGCAAGGTCCAACATGCGGGCCGCCGAGAAACAATTGGAACTTGCACGCCTGCAGCAGGGCTACGCGGTGGTTCGGGCTACCGTGGGAGGCCTTGTAGCCAAGACCCACACGGAACGGGGCCGCATGCTGGGTGTCGGTTCACCGGTCGCCACCGTCATGAGCGAAAAATCCTTTTTCTGCTCGGTCATGGTGCCAGAGCCTTTTTTTGGCCGTTTCCAGGATATGCGCGAGGGGTTTGCAGTCACGGTGGAAGCCCTGGCGTATCCGGGGCGTAGTTTTGACGCCCGGGTCCGTTCCGTCTCCACCATCATCAACGCCGAAACCCGCAGCTTCGATGTCGACCTATCCGTAATCGACGACAAGGGTGCCCTGAGGCCGGGCATGTATATCCGTGCCGCCTTCGAGACCGAGACCGGCCCGGAAGGCTTCCTTTTACCGTTCCGTTCAGCCCTGGTCCGGGATGGCCGCGACGTGGTTTACGTGCTTGAGATCACTGAATCAGGAGCCACCCGGGCAAGGGTACAGCCCGTGGAACTCGGTGGGAAGGGCGCTTCGGGCGTGCTGGTCCTCGGCGGGCTTTCAGGCGGAGAATCGGTGATCGTTGAAGGGAATTCCTTCCTGGAGGACGGCCAGAATGTGCGGGTGGTTACTGAAGAGGCTGATGCGGAGGCGGAAAACCCGGAGGCACCAGTCCTGGAAGCAGCAGTCCTGGAAGCGTCGAATTCGGAAGTGGTAAGACCGTGAGCCTCCCCGCACTGGCCGTCCGCAGGCCCATAACCACCGCCATGCTGTTCCTCTCCCTGGTGGGACTGGGTTTCTTCTCTTTCTCGCGCATCTCGCAGGAACTGTACCCCGATATAGCCTTGCCCACCATCATGGCAGTCACCATCCAGCCCGGCGCCGGACCCTACGACGTGGAGGAGTTGGTGACGAAAAAGGTGGAAGCCGCCGTGGCGGGCATCGAGGGTGTTGTCGGGATTGAAAGCACCTCCACCGAAAGCGTCTCCCAGGTCCTGATCAAATTCCGCAACGGTACCAAGATGGATGGCGCCCTGACCGACCTTCGGGAAGTCCTGAACGCGGCGGAGGCAACGTTTCCGGAAGGGGTCGAAAAGTCCAGGCTCTACACCTTCAGCTCCAGCATGCTCCCCATGCTGCGGGCCAACCTTTCCGTCTCGACCCAGGGTATAGACCTTAAACGTGTCGTCATGGACAAGGTCGTTCCCCGGCTGGAACGAATACCCGGCGTGTCCCAGGTCCTGGTGTTCGGGGGTCGCGATTCGTCCGCCCTGGTGGAGCTGGACCTGACCAGGCTTTCCGCAGCCGGCGTTCCCCTACTGAACGTGCTGAACGCCTTCAAGGGCGAGAACGTGTCCCTGCCGGGCGGTTTCATGCGCCTTCCGGAACAAACCATCGCTGTGCGTACCCAGGGCAAGTTCGAGGACCTTGAGGATATCGGCGACATGGTCGTGGCGTCCAACGGGGATCGCCCGGTTTTCTTGAGGGAGGTCGCCGAAATCTCGCTGGATTTCGTTCCCCAGGACGAGTACGTGTTCGTCCGCGGAGGCGAGGGTGTGCGGCTGGGTATCAGGAAGCAACCGGGCTACAACACCATCGCGGTGAGCGAGGCTGTCCGCAAGACCCTGGATGAGCTGCGTCCCAGCCTGCCCCCCAGCCTCGTCGTGGATTATATGGAGGACCAGGCGGGACAGGTCCGTAATTCCATAGGCGGAGTGGCCGAATCTGCCTGGCAGGGCGGCCTGCTGGCGGTGCTGTTCCTGTTGCTGTTTTTGCGCAACATCCGGTCCACGCTCATCATCGCGACCACCATCCCGCTTTCCATCATCGCCACCTTCTCGCTCATTGATTTTGCCGGCCTCACGCTCAACATAAGCTCCCTTTTGGGTATAACCCTCGCGGTGGGCATGTTCGTGGACAACGCCATCGTCGTGCTGGAATCGATCTACCGTAAATTTCTCGTGGGCTGGGACGCGAAGGAAGCGTCCATCCTGGGTACCGAGGAGGTTGTCTCGGCGGTGCTCGCCTCCACCCTCACCACACTCGCCGTTTTCGTTCCCATGCTGTTCATTGACGGCCTTGCGGGTTATCTCTTCAAGGACCTGTCGCTCTCCATTTCCTTCAGCCTTGCCGTCTCGCTGCTGGCCGCGCTCACCTTCGTGCCCATGCTCGCCTCGCGTTTCCTCAAGGTCAAGGCGCTGCCGGGTTTCGCGCCCAAGGGTGCGACCAGCGCGGTTGCTACCAGTGTGGGTGCGACCAGGACGGGTATGCCCAAGGCGGGTGCGGGCGATGGTGTAGCCGGACAATCCACTAGCGTAAAGGGCTTGGATGTGGACGATGTGTCCCTCGCCGACGTAGAGGTCCATACCGGCATTTTCCTGCTCGACTTACCGGCTCGCTGGACGAGGTCGGCACTACTGGCCATCGACAACGGCTACGAGCGCCTGTTGCGGGGATCCCTCAGGCGCACCGCCCTGGTCTACACGGTTTCGGTCCTGATATTGGCGGCCAGTGTGGCTCTGGTATTCTTCATGGGCATGGAATTCGTACCCGAGACCGACGAGGGCAGGTTCACCGTATCCATCGAGACGCGCATAGGTGTGCCCTACGATGTCACCATCGGGAAGGTCCGGCAGGCTGAGGAACTCATCAAGAAGGCCGCCGGAAAGGATCTGGTGGCCTATTCCAGTTCCGTGGGCGACGGGGGTTCCCATCGGGGCGATATCTCTGTCCGGCTTTCCGACAAGGCCGACCGGAACCGTACCATCTGGGATATAACCAAGGAATTGGACCGCGTCTTTTCCGACAGGCTCATGGATGTGGACCATTCGATCAGCATCGAAGGTATCGCGGCCCTGGTGGTACTTTCCAGCGGAGCTGCCAGCGCCATAGACCTGACTATCGCGGGCGAGGATATCGACAGGATGTACACGTACGCCCTGAGGGTGAAGAAGGCGATTTCCGAAGTTGAAGGTACCCGTAACGTGCGGGTGAGCCACGAGATAGGAAAACCCGAGTTGCTGGTGAAGGTACGCCGTAAGGAAGCCGCCAGCCTGGGGCTCTCGCCGCTGGAAGTCGCCGCAGTCATCAGGACCGCCTACAACGGCGCCGTAGTGGCATCCTGGTCCCAGGGCGAGACCGAATACGACGTCAAGGTCTTTCTCCGCGAAGAGGACCGTAACGACCGCTCGAGCCTGGCCTCCCTCTTCCTGATCTCACCCCGGGGCGAGCGTATCGCCTTGGAAAACGTCGCCGAATGGCAGGAAACTGAAGGTCCCGTGTCCATCAACCGGAAGGATCGGGAACGCATAATCAGCGTCTACGCCAATTTATCAGGCGACCTTCCCCTCAACCGGGTAAGCGCGAGGATAGACGACGCCTTGGAGACCCTGGTTCCTCCGCCCGGCATCAAAGTGCGCAGCGGGGGCTCGGGCAGCGAGATGCTCAAGTCCTTTTCCAGCCTTGGTATAGCACTCATCATCGCCATTTTCCTGGTCTACATGGTCATGGCCGCCCAATTCGAGGATTTCATCGAGCCCCTGGTGATCATGGCCTCCGTCCCCTTCGCCGCGATAGGCTTGGTGGGTGCCCTGCTCGTCACGAATACGACCCTGAACATCCTGTCCTTCACGGGTGCCATCCTGCTGGCCGGTGTCGTGGTGAACAACGCTATCGTTCTGCTGGATTACGTGAATACCCTGATGCGGCGGGGAAAGAGCCTGGAAGAGGCCATCGTCCATGGAGGCAAGACCCGCCTCAAGCCCATCCTCATGAGCGTGGGTACCACCGTCATCGGCCTGATCCCCATGGCCATGGGCCTGGGGGCCGGAGCCGAGTTGCGGGCACCCCTGGCGCGCGCTGTTGTCGGCGGACTGAGCACCTCCACCTTCATCACCCTCGTCCTCGTACCCTGCATATTCTGGAGCCTGAAGAAACGGAAGTGGGTACCACGGAAACCGGGTCCGGTGGATGTATTGCCCGATGGTACCGTGGTTATCGCCGACGGTGCCATGGCGAGTGGGGATCAATGATGGAAAAACCCGAGAACCCTGTGCAGCTTTTGCCCCTCATGAAGGTCACGGGCGCATTGTGGGTATTGATAATCCTGATCACCGGCCTATCAACGTATTCCTGCGCCAGCACGGGTAGCCCCACGACCGGTTCGGCCCGAGTTGCCCCGATTCCTGGCGCCACAACCTCCACCGTAGTCCCCGGTTCCATCACCACCGAGGCCCCTACCGGCCCGCTCAGCCTGGAACAAGCCCTGGATGCTGCCCGCAAGCACGCGCCCCAGGTACGCATCGCCACCGCCGATTCGCGGGTGGCCTCCGCGGAGCTGGCGGAAGCCAATTCCCGCCGCCTGCCCAAGTTGGGCGCCTCCTTTGCCGCCGGCTTCATGGCCAACCCTCCCGCTGGCTTGGTCGTCCCGGCCGGAGCCTTGGGTCAGTTGCCTGCGGCCTTGGGTGGCATCGCCCTTCCGGCCTCCGAAGTAATTTTTGTCCCCGACCCGGAGGCAACCTTCTACAAGGGCACCGTCGATCTCACCTTCCCCCTTTTCGCCTGGGGCAAGATATCCCTGGCGATAGAGGCTGCTGAATTGGGTTTGCGCGCCGTAGCGCTGGACCGCGAACGTTCCCTCCGCGGGGCGCTGGACGGGGTGCGTACCGCCTACCTGGCAGCCGTGCTCGCCCGGGAATCGGCGGCCTTGCTCGCTCAGGCCGAAAAAACCGCCTCCGAGCGGCTCGTATCGGCAAAAAAGCGCCTCTCCCTGGGCGAGGGTGTCGAGAGTTCCGTACTGGAGGCCGAGTCCTTGCTGGCGAACCTTAGCTCCCGGCGAACCTCGGCGGAAGAAGCCGCCCTGAGCGCCCTGGCCTCGCTTGAGTACCTTTCCTCATGGAAGGGGAGTGTCACCGATTTGACTTCGGGTTTCTCCACCAGCTTCGATGCCGCAGTGGCCGATGACCTGTACGCCCGTGCCCGAACCGGTGGAGTCAGCGCAGCAGCCCTCGAACGGGATGCCTATGCCCTGCGCGCCGCCCAGGCTGAAACCGCATCCCGCATCGAGGCGGCCTCGGGAAACCTGCGACCGGATCTGGGCCTTTCCGTGAAGGTCGAAGCCACAGGGCAGAAAGTGCCGCCCCAGGATGGGTGGGATACAAGCTGGGACTGGAACGTGACGGTTGCGGTGGGCGCGGACGCGAGCCTTTTCGACGGCTTTGCCGCTGCGGCCCGCGCTGCCAAGTCCCGCGCTCAGGCGGAAAAGGCCCTCGCCGGCGGTGAAGCCTCCGCAGGGGCGAAGGAACTGGAATCCCGCCGGGCCCTTCAGGATTTCAAAAGCGCCGTGGCCGATCTGGCCGCCAAAAAAGCAGGCGGAAATCTGGCCGACAAGCGCTCCGCCGAAGCGGCCGCCGCCCTCGCCGAAGGCTCTGCCTCCGAGGACGACCAGTCCCTGGCCGGGCTGGGTGTAATCTCAGCCCGCCTGGAAGAACTGCTGGCGCGGTACAACGCGGAGAGCGCTCTGGCACGGCTCAGGACCCTGGCAGGGCAGTAGCCAAGAGCTTATTGCTTATCGATTCCGGTAATAGCTTTTCTGACATGTGGTCCTTAGTTTTGAATAAAGCCAAGGCAATTTTTAGTCGAATCAGGCGTGAAGTCAAGGAAATTGCGTTGATGTCACGCTGATGTTACGCAGATTGCACTAGTCTTGCTTGGGTTTCTTCAAATGGTGTTATACGTCCCCTCATGGCACTTCCTCTTGTTTTCAGGCTTTTATTCATTTTCAAAATGGTTGATTTTGGAAGCATGGAGATCATTTGTGTCAGAAATCCTTTATCCAAAGTCAGAATTTGAGAAAAATTAACCACAGAACTTTTTTCTAACCCCGCATCTGCTTTTTCCAGAATAAAATTCGCCGGAGCATTCGCCAGATTGATATTTGAGGTGATGACGGCGCACATCACCGTGTTGATCGAGCTTCTGTTAAAATTATCACCCTGGATAAGCAATACCGGTCTGGTTTTACCCGGTTCCGAGCTGCGTGGCGACGGCAGCGTTGCCTACTTGATTCAGTTTGGCTGTAATTGCATCCGGATTGTGGGCTTGGACAAATTCAGCTATGGCCATGGAGTACATCCTGCTTCGCGACAAGCCCAGCTGCCGCGCTGTCTGCTCGGCTTCCAGAAAAACCTCGTCATTGATGGAAATTGCTGTCTTCATGGTAGTGGTATGACCTTGGGTATAATCATTGTCCAATTCTCATTTTTCCGAGGATATTGTGCCTGTCAGCTTGGTTGTCACCATTCGATGCTTCCTGTTGCCGGCAGGTTGTCTGTAGTTGACTGCGCTTGGCGAAGACAAGCCTTCGGACTATTTGTTATTGACCGGGAAATTGAGGTTCCGGAAGGCAAAGGGGTAGCCCGTGATCGCCGAGCCGTCCAGGTGGCGCTTAGGGAGCGGGCTCCCCGAGACCGCGACTGGTTTCTGGCCCGCCGGAGGCGGGAGAGGC
>CAXNJE010000052.1:0-19386 GCA_964202565.1 Breznakiellaceae bacterium
ACCTGGCGGTGCGGTCCGCCGGTTCGGTGAAGGAGACGACGGCGATGGTGGACGAGGCCATCGCGAACATCGGGCGGGGCAACCGGCTGGTGGACCTGACGGCGAAGCAGCTGGCGGCCATCACCGACGGAGCCGGGAAGGTTGCGGGCCTTGCGGAGGAGGTGGCCGTTGCCAGCCGCGAACAGTCCCAGGGGCTGGAGCAGATATCCACGGGGCTCAACCAGATAGACCAGGTTACCCAGTCGAACACGGCCAGCGCGGAGGAGAGCGCATCTGCGGCGGAGGAGCTGTCCAGCCAGTCCCAGCAGCTGAAGGCGATGATCGCCCGCTTCAAGCTGAAGCAGACCGAGAGCAAGATGACCAATGCCGAGATGATGGCCATGATGCGGGCGGAACTCGCCCGGCAGAGTGGTGCTCCCCAGGCGGCCACAGCGCGAGCCAGGCAACCCCAGGCTCTGGCCCTGCACAAGGACGACGCGGGTTCATCCGTAATGGGTGCGAAGCCGGCATCCAAGGGTGCAGCGAAGCAGTTGGTGAACCCTTCGCAGGTCATCTCCCTCGACGACGAAGATTTCGGCAAGTTCTAGGAGGTCGGTATGGCTCAGGCAAGCAAGGGAGAACTCCTGGACGACATGCTCGACGATGAAGAGGAAGATACCCAGGCTAACAAATACATGTTCTTCCGCATCGGCACCGAGTCCTACGGCATAGGCATCAGGCACGTCATCGAGATCGTGGAAGTCCAGAGGATTTCCGCAGTCCCGGACCTTCCCGTCTACGTGAAGGGTGTCATCAACCTGCGTGGAAAGGTGATACCCGTGGTGGACCTGCGTCTGCGTTTCGGTATGGAGGAGCGCGTCTACGACGACCGCACCTGCATAGTCGTCAGCGAGATAGACAGGGTATCATTGGGGTTCATCGTGGATACGGTGGAGGAAGTCCTGGAGATTCCGGAAAACCAGGTAGAGCCCGCTCCCCGCTTCAAGACAGTAAGTGGACAGGAGCGGTACATAGCGGGTATGGGGAAGGTGGGAGAACACGTAAAAATCCTGTTGGACGTGGAAAAACTCGTCAGTGACGAGGATGTGAGGTCCATGAAAACCTCCGTTCCCGCCTAGAGGAAAAACGGAATACATGGACGACGTACTTGTCATAACGGATTCTGAATTCCGCGACGCGGCGAATTTGGTTTACGAACGTTTCGGTATCAGCCTTACGGATCAAAAACGCGCACTCGTCGCGGGACGCCTGGCCAAACGGGTACGTACCTTGGGCTTGCCCAGTTTTGGCGCGTACCTCGCGTTGGTCCGCTCCGACTCAAGCGGTGCGGAACTTGGTGAATTCATCAACCGCATCAGCACAAACCATTCCTATTTTTATAGGGAGAAGGAACACTTCCAGTTCATTCTTTCCTCCGTAATGCCCAAAGTGAAGGAACGGCTTGAAAAGGAGCCATCCTACCCCTTCCGCATCTGGTGCGCAGGTTGTGCTGCAGGAGAGGAACCCTATACGATTTCGATGCTGGTTCAGGAATCGCTTGGTCCCCTGGCGAAAAAAGCCGACTGGGGCATATTGGCCACCGATGTTTCAGTTGCTGCCCTGAGCGAAGCCAAGGCTGCAACCTATCCCGACAACCGGATCAAGGAATTGCCCCTGAACTGGCGGAACGCATATCTCAGCCGCTCTGGCACCGAAGAGTGGACGGTAAGCCAGGAAACCAGGAAACCCATCCTCTTCAAGATTCTCAATCTGATGAATTCCGACTATCCCTTCAAGGGTACCTTTGATATTGTTTTTTGCAGGAACGTGATGATTTATTTTGATGGTCCGACGCGTCGGGCGCTGGTGGACAGGATTTACCGCTACGTAAAACCCGGCGGCTATTTCTTTGTCGGCCATTCCGAATCCCTTCCCCGCGATACCTGCCCCTTCAGCTATGTGAATCCTGCAACGTACCGCAAGGCGGAAGGAAGCAGGACATGATCAGCGCGCTTGCCCCGCTGGGACTGAAAATAGTTGCCATCGCCAATCAGAAAGGGGGTGTCGGCAAGACAGTCACCGCGGCAACCCTCGCGTCCGGTCTGGCGCGCAGGGGGCAGCGGGTCTTGCTGGTGGATGGGGACCCTCAGGGGAATCTTTCACTCCTGTTTGGCGCGGAGGACAGGAAACCTGAACTGGGCGTCTTGCTGGAAATGCTTTCCAAGGATGGAGCCGGGAACGGAGTCGGGGATGGAGCGGGCACCGATTCCGTCAGTGCCTCCAAGCCCGGACGCAGTAAAGTGAATGTCGACGATTACCTCGCCAAACGCGTGAAATTACGCTTGGATATGCTGCCCTTTGGCCATCGTCGCCTGCGTACCGAATTGGGTGACGGGAGGCTGGAAAAGGCGGAGAAGCCCTTTTCTGAACTTTTACGGGAATTGAAAGCCCGCTACGATTGGATAATAATGGATACTTCCCCCTCGAACGGGGTGTTGGAAAGGCTTTTGATTTCTGCCTCCGAAGCGGTACTGGTGCCCCTTGAATTCCAGGTTTTTTCCGTATCCGGCCTGGAGGCCATACTTGACGATATTTCCCGTTGTGCCGAACGGGCTGGGCACGACATCAAGGCCCGGGCCTTGATCTTTACCAAGGCGGAAAACGGGCTTGCCAGGGTGGAAACGTATCGTAAGGTTTTTTCATCTTTCAATATACCTATTTTTGAGGTGTGCAAGTCCGAGTATGTTCCGCGGGCACTGGAGCGGGGCAGGACCCTGTGGGAAGCGGCTCCGGCCAGCTTTGTCGCGCGTGATTATACACGAATAATAGATAAGGTTTTTTTGGGATGAATCATGGCAAAACGACTTGAGAAAAGCGAAATTCGCGAACGGGTCACAAAGAAGATGGGCGAGAACGTCCAAGGCCCAGGTGCCGGCTACAGCGTTTCCAGCGCCGTGTCGGAGCCTTTGAAACGTAAATTACGCGGCCGCTGGATGATATGCGAACATCGTGTGGGAACAGAGGAATACCTTACCCGTTTCGTTTCCCGGGCCTTGCGGGGTATGGAACTGGAAGGGGGGGAATACACTGCGGAATACGAATTCCGCGAGGGCATCTGCCTGAAGCGGGTCGAGATCCGGGCCACCATAGCGGGCGAGGAAGCGGGTTCGGAATACTACTACCGGCTTCGAGTCGCATCCGCATGGGATCTGGAGGGGGCAGGCTTCCTTTCCATCCGCCCGGAGTTGGGCTACCAGTGCACCGAACTGGGCGGTGAACCCGCGGCGGTCAAGGATCTGGACGAGCCGCCCGAACCCGTAATCGTGGCCTTCCGCTTTGAAGGTGACTCGCTTGTACTTGAGGAAGGCGAGGACTACAAGCGCCTGGAGCGCATCACGTGAGCGTGCTGAAAAAGATCCGCGTTCTTATCGTGGACGATTCCGCGGTCGCCCGGGATCTTCTGGAGAGGGGTCTGTCCCTGGATCCGGGTATCGAGGTTGTGGGCAAGGCTGCCGATGTCTACGCCGCGCGGGACAAGATAGTTTTCCTCAAGCCCGATGTGATTACCCTGGACGTAGAGATGCCGCGCATGGACGGTATCGAATTCCTTAAAAGGCTCATGCCCCAATATCCCATTCCTACCGTCATTGTCTCCGCCGTAACCGTGGAAGGATCGCGACGCGCCCTTGAAGCCCTCGACGCCGGCGCGCTGGAAGTGGTGGCAAAACCCAGCGCCGGGGATCGGGCCGCACTCAAGGGCATGCTCGCCGACCTGGTCGAAAAGGTAAAGGCCGCCGCCGGGGCGGATTTGTCGAAATTGATGAAGGATGCGAAACCCAGATCCCCCGCGTCCCGCCTTGCCTCGGTGAAAGCCGACCATACGGCATCGGCTGCCGCGTCGGGAGCGCATCGTACCAGCACCAAACGACTAATCGCCATTGGCGCCTCCACCGGCGGCACCACCGCCCTTCACCGCGTTATTGAAGCCTTGCCTGCGGACGTTCCGCCTATTCTTGTTGTCCAGCACATGCCACCGGTTTTTACCCGCATGTTCGCGGAGGCCCTCAACCGGTCTTCCGCCGTTCAGGTGCTGGAGGCCGAGGACGGCACCCCGGTCAGACCGGGGACGGTACTGATTGCACAGGGTGAACTGCACATGCGCGTTACCAAGCGCTCCGGTGAATTCGTTGTCACCTGCGATGACGGCCCCAAAGTTAGCGGTCATCGTCCTTCAGTGGACGTATTGTTCAATTCTGTGGCCGATGTAGTCGGTCCGGACGCCATCGGGGTCCTGCTTACTGGTATGGGCAGGGACGGGGCGGATGGAATGGTAGCCATGGCAAGACGCGGTGCGCACTGTCTTGCCCAGGATGAGGCCAGCTCTGTCGTCTGGGGCATGCCCAGGGAGGCCTGGGAAGCAGGGGCGGCCGAGAAATTGGTTCCCCTCGATGAAATGACCCGGGAGATCCTGGCTTTATTGGGTCGCGAGGAAAACAGCGGCGGAAATTCGGCAGCTCCCGCCCGGATTGGAAAATAGGAGGCTACATGGGGATGAAAACCGTTGGTATCGGCGAATGGCTGGTTTCCAATTCCGCGGACGATGTCATCAAGACTTATGCGCTTGGCTCGTGTGTGGCCGTAATCATTTTCGACTCGAAGGTTCGTGTCGCCGGTCTTATACACGTCGCGTTGCCCGAATCCAAAATCGACGCCGCCAGGGCGTTGGCGCAACCAGGCTTTTTTGCCGATACGGGCTTGCCGCAGATGATAGAAGAAATGAAGAATATGGGTGCCTCCCGCCTTAACGTGTGGGTCAAGCTGGCGGGTGGTGCCTCGGTCATGGATCCAGGTGGATTTTTTGACATAGGCAAGCGGAATATACTCGCGGTCAAGCGCGTGCTCTGGAAAAGTTCGTTGGGACCCGTCGCGGAAGACACCGGCGGAACCATCAGCCGGACTGTCACCTTCTCCGTTGCCGACGGAACTGTCCTACTCTCGTCGGGACCCAAATCGTGGAATATCTAAGGAGCCGATAATGGCGGAATTCAAATCTGTACTTTTGGTTGACGATTCGGCTACCTCACGCATGATCATCCAGCGCTGCTTCGAGATGGCGGGTATCCAGGTAGGCGGTTTCATCTGCGCGGAAAATGGCTTGGACGCGCTGGCCCTGCTCAAGTGCAACAGCGGCATCGATTTGGTTGTAACCGACATAAATATGCCCAAGATGGATGGACGGATGTTCACCCGCATCGTCAAAGGCGATCCCCAATATGCAAGACTCGCGTTAATCGTCGTGTCGAGCATAGCCGACGGAGACGCGGAAGCCGAATTGCGCTCTCTGGGAGCGGCCGCAGTCGTCAAGAAACCTGTCTCACCAGCCAAGATCAGCGAAGCTCTCGGAGGATTGTCATGAACGAAGAAAAACACTCGACGGTGCTGGACCCGGAAAAAGCCGCCTTGATCCTTACGGAGGCCATCCCTTCTGTATTCGCTGAAATGACCTTTATGGATGCCATGCCCGTCGCGTCTTCCTGGGGCGTCGCGGAGAGCGAGGATCCGGCGGATGCATCTGCCGCGGTGCGGATAGCCATCGACATGCTGATGCCGCTTTCCTGCCGTCTTGAACTCTCGATGAGCTCGGAATTGGCGGACACTATCGCGGATACCTTATATGGGGGCGCCGAGTCTGAATCATTCGCCGTTGGAGCTACTCCCGCAGCCATAGCGGCGGATCAAAACCGGGCGGATTCAACCCTGGAACTGCTGAACGTGCTGGCAGGTTCCTTTTTGAGCGCCTATTTCGGAGCAGGTACTCCCTTTAAACTGGAGCTGCCCTTTTTTCTGTTCGGCGCTTCGGAAGTGTCCGATCCGTCCATTGCGCGGGTGGAATTCAACGTTGAGGGTTTGCCGGCAATCGTGACGCTCAGGTCGATCCGGTACCGGTACTGAAGCGGACGACCAGCTCTACACCAAAGTCTTCACCGGAGTTTCCACCGGAGTTGAATTTGAGTTCCCCCTTCAGTTCGGTGGTCAGTAACTGAATCAGTTTGATTCCCAGGCTATCCCCCGACATCGGGTTGATCCCGGGACGGAAGCCCGGACCGTCGTCGCGGACGCGAAGCTCGATCGTGCCTTTGGGCAAGGCTTTGACGCTGATTGCTATGAAGCTGCCGCCTCTATTGTTGATGGCATATTTCATGGCGTTGGTAAGCGCTTCCGATGCAATGAGCCCCAGGTACAAGGCTGATTGGAAGGGAAGTTCGAGCGCCTCTATTTCGGTTTCCAGCACAGCGCCGGAATCCGGGTTTCGTAGGGACTCGAACATTTCCCGTACGATATTGCCTATATAAATATCCAGGCGGATATTGGTCGTGTCCGGGCTCTTGTAGAGCATTTCGTGCAGCAGAGAGAAGGAACGGATCCGCCCGTCCAGATCCTCCAAAGTTGATCTGAAGCTTTCCGATTCGATCGTCTCCTGCTGCAGGCTGATCATGCTCAGGATCATGCTCAGGTTGTTCTTTACGCGATGGTTGAGTTCGCGCATGAGGAATTCTTTCTCGGCGATGGCTTTTCGGAGAGTTTCCTCCGTCTCGATACGTTTGGCGAGTTCCGCTCTGGCGGAACGGATGCGGGTAGAAACTTCACTGCGGTCCTCGACGGCCAGAAGGGCCAGACGCTCCTGGTTTTTGCCCAGGAAGGACGTGGCCGTGATGTGCTGGACCCGTTCCATCCGGTGAGTGTCCCTGTGCGGCAACAGGCAACCGTTAAGTTGGTACGAAAAAATGATGGGCGGACCACCTTCCAGCAGCAGGTCCAGCCTCTTGCGGTAGCGGGCCTCGCTCAGGCGGGGGAAAAAAAAGGGTAATGGTTTTCCGGAAATTTCGCGCCTGGAAATTCCGGTCCAATCCTCCATGCACGAATTCCAGAAACGGACCTCCTGATCACCGGAACACACGATGATGCCAAGGGGTACATGGTCGAAAAGGGTGTATTCGTCATTCATGCCGTGATTTCCGCAAACTCCCGCACCGCGGCATGCAGCAATTCGTAGGATACGGGCGAGAAGAAGATGGCTATCCGGCCGTGGATGCTTTTCGTCTCCACGGTGAATTCCGTTTCGGCCAGCAGCACGACGTGGTCCTCCACTATTCCTGCCTCGTCCGCGAGAAGGGCGGCGTTTCCTTCGATGTAGGATGGAACGGTATAGCTCAGGTGGAGTCTGAGCACGTTCGAGAGGGTGCCCATTATGGCATTTATGACGATATTACCCACTTCGCAGAGGGTCCCTGAACGCAATGCGTCCAGTCCTTCCTCGGCCAGTGCGGTCTCTTCCCCGAGGATGCAATCGACGAGTTTTCCTGCTTCTCCGGCAGTAAAGATAAGGTCCACCGAACCTTTCATGCTGCCGGAATAGCGCATCTGCACCGCAGAAAGCGCATTGCCTCCATCCCGGGAAAGAACCTCGATCAACTCCGGTCCTTTCACCAGCTTGACCGAAGGAGCGGACAAGCCGATATGCGAATCCAGCATGGAATTGAGGACATCCGCAGCCTTGCCGATTCCCAAACCGACGAGTTCGGTAAGGGCATCCATCATATCGGGTTTGAAGGCGATCACGATGGCTTGCCGGCCGTAATGAGTGCCGCAGCGATGGCAGAAAGCAATTGTTCCCTCTTGGGCGGTTTATTTACAAGCCCCACCGCTCCAAGTTTCATGACCCGCTGGCGCGTCGTATCCTGGATATCCGCGGAGATGATGAGGACCGGAGGTATTCTTGCCATGCTTTTCATCGCTTCGAGCACGGCAAACCCATCCATTTCCGGCATGAGCAGATCGAGCAGCACGAGGTCGAAGGATTCCTTCGTCATGGCCTCGATTGCGGCGAATCCATTGTTTGCTGAACTGATTTCATACGCGTCACCGATGATACGGGTCAGCATTCCGCGGGATGTAAATGAATCATCGACGATCAGCAGGCGGTGCATAGCTTGTATTATAGGGTGGGGATGGATGACAGTCAACTTCTATCCCTGCATCGATCTTTCAGCCCAGGAACAGTCCGGGATCTGCAAATGAAAGGTCCCTTGCAAAGGCGTCCGCGCCGGCTTCCCTCAATTCGGCTTCCGGAAAACTGGTGAGCAGGGCAAGGCATTGCATACCCGCGGCCTTGGCCGCCTGGACCCCTGCTATGGCGTCTTCCACAACCCAGCAGGCGCGGGGTTCCACACCGATGAGCTCGGCGGCTTTAAGGAAAATATCGGGGTGGGGCTTGCGCCGTTCGACGTCAAGACCGTTCACTTTCGCATCGAAAGCGCTGTCGTACAGGCCGATGGCCTTGAGGTTGGCGATCATCTTGATCCTGTCCGTACTGGTGGCGAGGGCGGTTTTTAGTCCTCTGGCCCTGCAGGCACGGACAAAGTCGCCGGCTCCCGGCATTTCGTGGAGCTTGCCTTCAACTATCTCACAATAGATGTCATAGGTACGCGCCTTGTCCCGTTCGACATCGAAATCCTGTATGCCGTATTTTTCAGCAACTCCGCCGAGGAAGCGGTTCTCCCCAAAGCCCACAAAGGGCTTGAAGTCTTCGTGCCGCACCTCGATGCCGTGGACTTCCCTGAACATGAGCCTGCCGGCTTCGGCGATGAAGGGTTCGGAGTCGGTCAGGACCCCGTCCATGTCAAAAATGATCGCGCGGGTGGGAATCCCGGCCTTGGCAGGCTCCTGATTGCCGGGTTTCAAAGGTAGCGGCATAGGTAGGCGGAGGCTTCCTTCACCTTGAGCTGGAATTTCGCATTGGCGCCAACGCGGAATTCTGTTCCCGCCTTGAAGGTTTTCCAGTCCTTCTCACCCGGAAGCAGCACGATGAGGGCACCGCTCACAACCGTCATGGATTCCGGACCGGCGGTTCCAAACTCGTAGTCCCCCGCTTCCATTACGCCTACCGTGGCCTTGCCCATTCCGGCCTCGAAGCCTATGGATTTTACCTTTCCGTCAAAATACTCGTTGTTCTTTAGCATGGTGGGTTTTAACCTAGCATGGGCTGGCCGGAATTTGCAATCCTGTGAAAAGCCGGAGCTTACAGGTACCTACGCTCGGCCTCGTTGTCCACTTTCGCATAAAGCTCGATATAGGGCTTTACCGTGCTGGATGCGATCTTGCCCAACAGCACTTCCTCGATCTGGAAGAGGCCAACCTCGCTGGACATGGAAACGTCTATGCGTATGGGTTTTTCCGTTCCGGCGGAAAGATGCACGTCCTCAATGGAGTTGGCGGAATACTTGTGGATATCGCCCACCCGGGGTTCGGCCGCAAGGGCCATGGGGATGCGGGCGCGGCCTTTCTCCATGTCGCAGCCGTCGGCCACCAGGATTACTCCGGCCTCGATGGAGTGGATCTTTCGTCCCGCCATGTGGCCTATGATGCCTTCCGTGGCGAGGGATCGTATCACCACGCGCTTGGCCACGCTCTCCGGGTGGATTTCGCGGAGCAACCTTTCAAGGATGGGCGAGGCGAGGTACGCGCTGTGTAATTCGTGGTCCTGCCGGCCAATGGTCATGCCCAGATCGTGGAGGTAGGAGGCCAATAACACGGCGATGACGCCATCCTCAAAGTCGCCGGATTCCTCTGTCTCCAGGCTGGTACGGATTCCTGCTGTGCGGAGGAGCCCCATCATGGTTACCCCGTTGAGTGCGACCTTGCGCATGTGCACAGGACCGTGGTCGTTGTAGCCCAGCCGTTTTATGGAGACCACGTTGGCGTATTCCTGCATGGCGTGTATTTCTTCGTCGTGAAGGAGCAGGTCTGCTGTTTTCTTGGCGCGTTCGGAGACGCGCAGGTTTTCTATGGCCGCATAAAGCTTTTTATCCAAAGAAAGTTCTTTTGGTGATTTCATGCCTTAAAGATACGCAAGGGAGGGCGGGAAGTCCAGCTTGGGGAAGCCGGCAAAAAGCCGGATCCGACTCACTCGATAAAAAAGTTGACAATAGCAGGGCATGCCCTTAAAGTGAAAGTGATCATGCGTGGATGTGAAGAAATTGCGCATCCCCATGACCAAAAAGCTATCACAGGAGGCGATGTAAATGAAGCGTTTCAGGTTTTCTTTCGTTTTGATGGTCGGACTCGCTTTGCTCGCGATTCCAGCCACCGCCCAGACCAAATGGGCTTCCGGCGTCCGGATCGTATTTTTCCCAGGCGGCCCCCAAGGCGGTGTCTTCGCAGTCAATGTGTATAATGGTGCCGTACAAGCCGCTGCTGACCTCGGCTGCAAGGTCGACTACGTCTGGTCAGATTGGGATCCGCAGAAGATGGTCCAGCAGTTCCGCGAAGCGGTCGCCATGAGGCCCGACGGAATCGCGATCATGGGTCATCCGGGCGATGAGGCTTTCGGACCGCTCATCAAGGATGCCGAGAGCAAGGGCATCATCGTAACGAGCATGAATACGACCCTTCCGAAATCGGAAGCCCTGTACTTGGCGAATGGCTTTGGCTATGTCGGCGCCGAAAACTATGCGGCCGGCCACGCCTTGGGTGTGCGGGCGGTCCAGGTTTTCAATCTGAAAAAGGGTGACCGCACGATGGTGTGGGGACTCCTTTCACAGCCCGCCCGTGGCGAGCGGACGAAAGGCGCCATGGACGCCCTCAAGGAAGCCGGTTGTGTGGTGGATTATCTTGAGATTGACGCCGCGACCAACAAGGATCCGGCCTCCGGAGCTCCGACCTTTGCCGGTTATGTCTCCTCCAAACCGGATGTGAAGCTGGTGGTTACCGATCATGGCGGACTCACCGCGACCGCCGAAACCTACCTTCGCGCCGCCGGAAAGAAAGCCGGTCAGATCAACATCGCCGGTTTCGACCTTTCCCCTGCTACCGTAACCGCCATAAAGGGTGGATGGACCGGACTGGTCATCGACCAACAACCCTGGCTCCAGGGTTACCTGCCCATACTCCAGGTCTGCCTCACCAAGGTTTACGGATTCTCCGGTCTCCACATCAACACCGGCGCCGGTTTTGTCGACAAGACCAACGTCGATATGATCGCGCCGCTGGCAGCCAAGAACATCCGTTAAGGTTCCCATTCACAGATTGATTCAAAGCTGATTGATCACAACGCTACGCGGGGTCGAAAGACCCCGCGTAGTTTATAGGGCGAGGTGCGCATGGATTCCTTTCTCAAAATGAAGAATGTCTCGAAAACCTTCGGTGAGGTTTCGGCCTTGCACGATGTCAATTTCGAGATCGGCAAGAACGAGATCGTCGGTTTGCTCGGCGACAATGGTGCCGGAAAATCAACCTTGGTGAAGGTCATCACAGGCTACTACCAACCAGACAGGGGTGGTGAATTCTCGATCAAGGGACAAAGAATCGATCATCTGACCGTCCCGAAGGCCCGGGAGCTCGGTATCGAGATCGTCTACCAGGAACGGGCCCTGGCCGACAAGCAGTCCGTCTGGAGGAATATCTTCCTGGGTAGGGAGATGACCAACAAATGGGGATTCCTTGACATCAAGGGCATGAGGAGCGAGACGCGCAGGCTCATGCATTCGAGCATGGGCTTTACCTCGTCGGCCATTACCCCCGACTCCATCGTGAAGACTTTTTCCGGGGGCGAGCGCCAAGGCGTGGCGATCACCCGGGCGCTCTACTTCAAGGCGGACCTCATCATCCTGGACGAACCCACCATGGGGCTTTCGCTTTCGGAAACGCGAAAATGCCTGGATTTCGTCAATCAGATAAAAGCGGAGGGCAAGTCCTGCATCTTCATCGACCACAATATCTTCCACGTCTATCCGGTTTGCGACCGGATAGTGGTGATAGACCGGGGGACGGTTGCAGGCCAATACATGAAGAACGAACTTTCACTCCAACAGCTTATCGACAAACTTCAGCAGGTGGCACATACGGGCAGTCTGATGGGTGGAGAAACCGAAGCCGGCGCGACGGGAGGACAACATGGGTGATAACCGCCAGAATACCACACCGCCACAGTCAGCAAAGGCGCAGGTTGGCCCTGTGGGCAGGTTCCTCCGCAAATATGCAATCCAGATAGGCATTGTTTTCGTCGGTGTCTTCATCTGGCTTTTATTCCTCATGGGAGCTCCACGGACTTTCCTGAGGGGCGACATCTATATTTCCTTCATGTCGACGACTCCCTTTTTCGCCCTTATGGCATTGCCGCTGACCCTCATAATCATCATAGGCGAGATGGACCTGTCTTTCCCGTCGACCATGGCTTTCGGCATGATGGCTTTCAACGTTGCCTTCGTCGCAACCGGTAATTTCTATCTGGGTTTCCTGGCGTGTATCGTGGCGGGAGCGTTGGCCGGATACTTCAACGGCATCCTGGTCGTCAAGATTGGCATACCTTCCCTGGTGGCCACAATCGGAACGCAGTTCCTGCTGCGGGGCATCGTGATGGTGGTGACCAACGGCGCGGGCCTTGGCCTGACAGATGTCCAGAATACCCTGTTGTATCCCCTTTTCGTCGGACGGATCGGAGATCTGATACCCGCCCAGTTCATCTGGACCATAGGGATCGGGATCGTACTCTGGATCATCCTCAACCGCACCAAATTCGGGGCCCATGTCTACCTTACCGGCGACAACATCGAAAGTGCCCGCCTTATGGGTGTAAACGTCAATCGGACCAAGATCTTGTGCTTCACCATAGTCGGAATCGCGGCAGCCTTCGCCGGCTTCGTTGTAAGCGAGGAGGTCATGTTCTTCTGGCCGACCCTTGGTGAAGGCTACATGCTCAATACCCTGGCCTCGGTTTTCCTGGGAGGCACCTCGGCGTACGGAGGCACGGGCACCATTTTCGGGACCTTCATCGCCTCGTTCATCATCGGGGCGATCAATGCAGGCATCGTGGCAGTGGGAATGACCGGATTCTGGACCAGTGTGATTTATGGTCTCATAATAGTCGTATCCGTCTCATTACAGTCGCTTTTAAATAAAAGAATGAAATGATACAACCCAAGGAAGGAAACCGTACTTGGCAACGGCTTCCTTCCTTGGGTAGGAATTTCCCAGCATCGGCGATCTAATCTTACTTTTTTTATCCATTTGCGTTATTCTTATCCATACCTATACTCCGCTAGGTAATCTTGGGCAAATGCACCCTTTGATTTGAGGTACGTATGACCCGTAGTGAAAAGAAGACCATCCTTCTCGTGGAAGACGAAGCCCTGATCGCGGCGAGTGAGAAAATGGCTTTGGAGAAGTATGGATACTTGGTACTCACCGCAAGTACGGGCGAAAATGCAATAGCGACCACCAGGGAAAATCCCGAAATTGACCTTATCCTTATGGATATCAATCTGGGTACAGGGATCGACGGCACCAGGGCCGCTGAACTCATCCTCCAAGATTTCGATCTACCAATCCTGTTCGTATCCAGTCACAGCGAACGGGAAGTGGTGGAAAAAACCGAGAACATCAGCTCCTACGGGTATGTCGTAAAGAGTTCCTCCATCACCGTTCTGGACGCTTCCATCAAAATGGCCTTCAAACTATTCAACGCCAGACAAGGCGAACTGGAAAAAGAAAGGATACTTCAGGATAACAAGGACAGGTATGAAAATATCCTCAACACCTTGGATGAGGGAGTGGCTCTCAATGAGATCGTCTGTGATTCGAACGGGGAAATGGTCAATTACCGCATACTCGAAGTCAACGAGGCATTCTACCGGCTGACTGGCGTTCCCAAAGAAAAAAATACGGTAATCGGAAGCTTGGCTACAGAAATCTATGGTATGGATGAGGCTACGATACGGTACTTTTGGGTGAACCATAAAGACGCAGTCGGTGTAGCCCATACTGAATTCGAAAGCCCCATAACAAAACAGATTTTTCTGGTCTCGACATCTCCTTTTAGCGACGGCAAATTCGTCACGACCTTCCGGGACATAAGCGGACAAAAGAAGGCTGAAGAGTCGCGGAGGCATAATGAAGCCTTGTTCAGAAGCGTATTTGACCAATCCGCAGTAGGCTCCGTCATAGTAGGGATGGATAAGAAATTCATCAGGCTCAATGCTGCCTTCTGCAATTTTCTTGGTTACGATGAAGGGGAACTTATTGGGAAAACAATTGCAGATATCACCTATCCCGAAGATGTGAAACTGGGAATGGCCGAAATGAGACAGTTAATGGATAACAGGATAGAATCCACCAGATTTGAAAAGCGATATCTCCGCAAGAATGGTAGTGTCGTTTGGGGTGAAATCAATATATCCCTTATAAAGGATGATGCTGATGAACCCCTATTCTTCCTGCCAACCATAATCGATATAACCGAGCGAAAACTGGCTGAAAAAAAGATAGCCGACCTGCTCGCAGAGAAAGAACTGACGCTCAAGGAAGTTCATCATCGCATCAAGAATAACATGGGTACCATAGGAAGCCTTTTAAGCCTGCAAGCGCATAGCACAAAAAACAGCGAGATTTCCGCCGCCTTGGAGGAAGCCGGCAATCGGATTCGGACCATGCAGTTGCTCTACGACAAATTATACCGCTCGGACAATTTCAGTCGGGTTTCGGTCAAGGATTATCTTTTTCCCCTCGTAGAAGCAATCATCAACAATTACCCCAAAATCATGAAGGTGCGGGTGACTTATGCTATCGAAGATTTCGAATTGGAAGCCGCAATACTGCAACCTCTGGGGATCATGATAAACGAACTGCTTACCAATATCATGAAATACGCGTTCGTCGGCAAGGATGACGGGCAGATCATCGTCGCCGCATCCTTATCCGCCAACCTGGTTTCAGTGGTGGTCCAGGATGACGGAGTGGGAATGCCGGAATCCATCGGTTTCGGGAATACCCCTGGATTCGGGCTCGAACTCATACATGCGCTTACCATGCAGTTGGATGGAAAAATACGGATCGAACGCGGTGCCGGAACGAAGGTGGTTTTGGAATTCAATGTATGAGCAGAATCATCATCCTTTTCGATGGGGATGAAGCGCTCCATAATATTCCCCAGAAGAAAACTCCTGAGCAGTCTGGGCATACCGTCCTGAACAAGGCAAGGTATGAGAAATCCTCAAAGGAAATAAGACTTCTTCTTCTATGCCTGCTCATGGCATTTTTTTCTCCCCTGATACATGGCCAGGGTACGGAAATTCGCCCATTGGTCTTTCTTGGAAACCAGTCTCTGCCACCGATGGTCTACGTCGAGAACGGCAAACCAAGTGGCATCGTAGTCGATATCGTGATGCGTCTTTCGCAGGAAATTGGGCAACCGATAGAAGTGAAGCCGATGAGCTGGGCTGAGGCACAGCAAATCGTGGCAGATGGAGGAGCGGATGCACTTATCCAGATAAACAAGACCGATGCACGATTGGCATTATACGACTTTTCTGTCCCGCTGCTCGATTCCAAGTTCTCGTTTTTTATGACTCCACAGACATCCGGCGGTTTCCCGGGTGACAACTTGCATGGAATGAAGGTTGGGGTTGAACCAAGAGGCTTCCCTGAACTCATACTGAAGACAGACCCTCTGATGAATTTGGTCTCCATCCCTACCATCCTAGATGGATTCAGGATGTTGAAGGCAGGGAAGATAGATGTGGTTGTTGTTGACGAATGGGTTGGTCAATACATCCTCGCGACACAGGGCATACAGGGCATACAAGTCATAGGGAATCCGCTTTCAGTCCTGCAATCGGCCATAGCGGTGAAAAAGGGGAATGCTGAACTGCTGGGCAGAATCGACGCAGGACTTTTACAGATGAGGCGGGATGGAACCTATGCGTCAATCATCGACAAGTGGCAATCAAAAAGCATAGTCTTCGAGACTGTCGAGCAAGTCCAAGCGAGAACCATCACCCAAAGAGCCATTATTGCCGGAGTGCTGCTCTTCTTTGCCTTGTTGATAATTGTCTTCCTTTTGCGGGAACGCGCTGTACGGCATCGACAGGTAGTCGAACTTCAATGGCGGTCCAATCTCTTGGATGAAGTGGGCGATTCCATTCAGGTTCTGGACCTCAAAGGCAACTTTGTCTATATAAACGAATCAACATGCCGGAATTCGGGCTATCAGAGGGAGGAGCTCCTCGGCAAATCATTTTCCATTCTGGATGATAGCAAAGGAGCACCGGAGCTTACAAGTCGCATTTCAGAGATAGAACGCATCGGATGCAAACATTTCCAGACATGGCGTATTCGAAAGGATGGTTCCCGTTATTTTGTGGATGTCAATGCCCGCATGTTCAAGATGGGCAACGAAAGTTTAATCACCGTCATCGACCGTGACATCACCGAAATGAAGCGCATCCAGGAGGAAGCGGCGGAAATTGCACTACGATTCAAGACAGCCTTCGAGAATGCTCCCATTGGTATCTCGCTGACGGAATTCGATGGCAAGTTGCCAAACGTGAACCAAGCTTTCTGCAACATGCTCGGATACACGATGGAGGAGATAAACAAGACCGACTTCATGAGTATCACCCATCCGGATGATGTCGTCATGAGCCTCGACCATACAAAGAAACTGCATGATGGTGTATTCGACACCACCCGCTTCAGAAAGCGATACATCCATAAGGACGGACATGTGGTCTGGGTGGACATCAGCATGTCACTGATGCGGAATCTTCTAGGCGAGCCGCAGAACTTCATTACCCAGATTCTGGATATCACGGACAGGGTACGCGCGGAGGATGCGGTCGAGCGGCATCTGCATGAAAAGGAACTCATCCTCAAAGAAGTCCATCATCGTATCAAAAACAATCTCAACACCATCAGGAGCCTATTGTCCCTTCAGGCACGGATGCATAAAGAAGCCGCAACAATAGCCGTTCTTGAGGATGCAGGAAATCGTATTCGGAGTATGTCTTTGCTATATGACAAGCTTTATCGGTCGGCTGATTTCACGAATATTTCAGTCAAGGACTATCTACCAGCCTTGGTCGATGAGATTATCACCAACTTTCCCAACAGCAAGAGTGTGAAAGTCCTGACGCATTCTGAGGATTTCTGGTTGAACGCCAAGTGTCTGCAACCGCTCGGAATCATCATCAACGAACTTCTGACCAATATCATGAAGTACGCATTTATTGGAAGAAGTGATGGATTGATTACAGTATCAGCAGCGATTTCCAACGCTCTTATAACCATCTCTGTTCAGGACAATGGAAATGGTATTCCTGAATCCGTCACCTTCGAGAACTCAACGGGATTTGGCTTACAACTTGTCCATGGGTTGACTCAACAGTTGGATGGAACAATACGTATTGAAAGGGGGAGTGGAACCAAGGTTGTCCTGGAGTTCGCAATATAAAAGCGGAAAGGGCAATGATTGTCTTTCCTCCCTCGTAGAGGAAATCATCAACAAGTACCCTAAAATCATAATGGTGCCGATCGAGTACGATATCGGAAATCAAGAATTGGAAGTTCCATGATTACAGCCTTGGGGTTGGTGCGGATGAAAGAATCCATCCGCACCATCCTATCAAGGATTCCTAGATACCAGGTGCGTGCTCCAGCAGGTAGTCTTCGGCCTGCTTGTTCCAGAGCCCGCCGGCCTTGGCGCAGAACTCACCCAGCTTGGCGTAGAAGGGGTCGGTCTTGCCGCGTTCGGCGAAGTCGGCGATGGCGACCAGGTCCAATTTTTTGTGGGTATAGATAAGTTTCTTTCCGCCGGGTATCTTGTCGAGCTTTATCGTCGTTTCCGGCACCGCGTTCAGGCCGCCCACGTGGGTGATCATGAATACCGGATTGAGCCGGCCGTCGGCCATCATTTCCAGGGATTCGATCATGTCGTCGGTGTTGCCACCCGAGGTTCCCACCATGTGGTGATACTCGTAATGGACATTGTAGAAATTGAACATCGCGGAGAATGAGGTGTCTGTGGGGCCGGCAAAAAAGTTGAGGCAGCCGTCGTGGCCCAGCAGCTTGTCGCCCATTTCAACTACAGGTTTTACCGGGGCAAAAACGAACACGTCGTCGTAGAGCTTGCCGCCGTTCAGTTTTTTCAGGTGCTCCACCGGGTCGGCGATATCCTTGGTGTTCACATAGATGAGTTCCACGCCGTTTTTTTTGGCTTCGGATACGGTGAGCAGGGAAGCCGCACGGGCCAGTCGGGCGTCGTCTATGTCGGTGACTACCATGCGTCCCGGCCTTCGGTCGCAGTGGAGGGCGTAGTCGATAGCACCCAAGCCCATGGGGCCGACACCGGCCAGCAAGGCCATCGAACCGCCCTTGACGATGCCCATTTCATGGACGTAGGAGCCGCCCTTGGTGTGGTACTGGGCGTGGAAGGCCCCCACGATGCAGGAAACGGGTTCCGAGAGGGAGCCCATGAAAAAGTTTTCCGCCTTGTATTCCAGCAGGCAGTTCATTTCCATAACTTCCTTGGGGATGACGACATAGGTAGCGTCCCCGCCGATGTACTCGTAGGAATAGCCCGGTGCAAAAAGCGTACCCTGATAGTTCAGTGCGGGCTGGATGGCGAACTTCTGGCCAGCCTTGAATTGTCCCGCCCATTTCTTTCCCACCTTCTCAAGGACGCCGCAAAATTCATGGCCGATTATGATGGGGTTTTTGGTGAGGTCATGGCGCACGCGCTTGTGGCCCGCGCCCTGCATGGCGAGCTTGTGGCTGGACATGCAGATTGAATCGGAGACGATGCGTGCCAGGATCTCGTCGTCCTTGATCTCCGGCAGATCGAACTCGTCAAGCCGCAGATCGTCCACGCCGTGGATGCGGATAGCCTTGGTCTTCATGTGATGCTCCTTTCAATAGCGACTATGATGGGAAGCGTGCTTCCCTTTATATACTGCGGGGGCCTGCCTGGTGACATGCGGGCACTCGCGCTAGGTCCTCGCGCGAATCTGGAATAGCGCGGCAACCATTCCAGGTTCTTTTGCTGATCGGAACAAGTCGGCGCACTGCGGGAGCGCTCGACCCACATGCCACCAGGCACCCCGCGCCGTAAACGGCGGCGCGCTTCCCCCTTGGTTCTTGCATGCGGGTGCCACGGATGGCACCCCAGTTTAAGGTAATGAAGAATCGCCTTGCGATTCTTCAACGTCTTCCGAGCCTCAAGCTCGGAAGACGCCGGCTCGGATGCCGCGCGCTCCGGGTTCGCGAGCACGCATTTTACCCCGTGCTTTCCGGTATGCCGGGGCTTGTTCTCCGCTGGTTCCTGTGAGGGTGCCACGGATGGCACCCCAGTATAAGGTCATGAAGAATTGCATGGCAATTCTTCGACGGCATGGATGCCGCGGCACCCCGCGCCGTAAACGGCGGCGCGCTTCCCCTTGGTTCCTGTATGACGGGCGCCACGGATGGCGCCTCAGTTAAAGGTCGTGAAGAATCGCTTCGCGATTCTTCGACGGCATGGATGCCGCCGCTACCCTCATGTCCTTTTAAAATAATCAAAACTGGTGGGTTAAAGTGAAC
>CAXNJE010000053.1:0-19341 GCA_964202565.1 Breznakiellaceae bacterium
TTCGCGCTCTTCCAACAAACCACATGCACTAACCAGGAGCAGATTCTAACAGAGTACGGATTCTGACATGGCTCCGGCTACCCGAATCAAAACCTGACGGTCATCCCCGCGGTGGCGTAGTGGAAGAGGGCGAAGGTGTACACGTTTCCACCGCCGTCGGAGCCGCCGTCAAGGACCCGGTAACCAAGCCGGAAAGCGACCGAATCGCTTGCATGGTATTGAAGGGCGGCCAGGATGTCCTCCGCACGGCCGAAGGGGGTGACCAGGGCATCCCCGTCCAGGACCAGGCTGAAGGGTCGGGCGAATTTCCATTCGGCCTTGAAATTGATGAGCGGCACCACACCCAGATCGCTGCGGTGGGCGTAGGCGCCGTCGCTTGCAAGGGCGATGTCGGCGCTGCGCAGCTTGCCGGTGAGTCCCGCCGCGAGAAGCAGGTCATCGTTGTCGATGAAGGTGTAGCGGTAGGTGAGGCGGTAGGAATCGAAACGGTACATGGATTCCACCTCGGTTCCGGCAGGGAAATTGGCGCCAAAATAGCTGGTATCCTTGTCGAGGGTGCCCTTGCCGCGCACGGTAAGGGGCGCCACGAGGGCCATCACGGTATGCTTGTCAGCGAAGGTATAGCCACCGCGCACGCGGAACGCAAAAGTGGGTTCGGGGATCGTATCGCTTGCCAAGGATACCAAGGTGCCCGTCTTGCTGGGTATGCGCACGTCGTTGTAACCGGTAAAGGCCGTACCGGCCTCAAGCTCGATAAAACCATCAGCGTAGAGGCCAAAAGACGCCAGCGCGAAAGAGGAAATGAAAAGTAAAATAAAAGGCGTTTTATTCGGGGATTTCATCGTATTCTCCTTTAGTCTTTATTCTAAGATAGTTTAAAAATGTCCTGACGCCCAATGATTTTCATTCGCGGAATCAAAAACCTGCGGATGATGGGAGCGCCGGTTTAGGGCTATCAGCAGCGAGTCCCCAATGCGTGCGGCGTTCAGACAAGCATTTTCATTATCTTTTCCTGGGTAGCCTCTTTCGCTTCCAGCTCACCCACCATTTTCCCTTTGCTCATGACATAGATACGGTCGCACAGGCCCAGGATTTCAGGAAGCTCGGAGGAAATGAATAAAATGCATTTACCCTGCTCCGCAAGTTTGTTGACAACCGTGTAGACATCATATTTTGATCCCACATCTATGCCACGGGTCGGTTCATCCAGGATGTAGACATCGGAATCGCAGTACAGCCATTTAGCCAGCACCACCTTTTGCTGATTGCCACCACTGAGGTTGATGGTGTTCTGCCGGATGGAGGGGCATTTGATCCTGAAATCGTTGACGGCCTTTTCCGCGACGACAACTTCCTTGTTCTGATCAATGACCAAGCCTGAGGCGACTTCCTTCAGATTCGCCAAGGTTATATTGTCCTTGACACTATTCTGGAGTATCAGTCCCAGCCCTTTCCTGTCTTCGGAAATGTAGGCTATCCCGTTCTCGATCGCCTCCCTGACTGTGTGCGTTTTGATTGTCTTGCCGCCGACCGATACTTCACCGGAGATGTTCCTTCCATAACTCCTGCCGAAAAGGCTCATGGCGAATTCCGTGCGACCGGCTCCCATGAGACCAGCGATTCCTACGACTTCCCCTCGCCGGACGTGCAGCTTCAACTCATCTATGACCTTTTTGCCGCTTATCAATGGATGGTATACATTCCAGTTTCTAACTTCAAAATAATGATCGCCGATATTGCTGTTGCGTTTTGGAAAACGGTGGACAAGATCCCTGCCAACCATGCCCTTTACTATCCGGTCTTCCGTAATCGTGTCGGCATGGGTATCGATGGTTTCCACCACAGCACCGTCACGCAGGATGGTGATGGTATCGGCTATTTCCAGAACTTCGTTCAACTTGTGGGAAATGAGGATGGATGTGAGTCCCTGGCTTTTCAGCTTCATCAAAAGTCTGAGCAGATTCCGGCTCTCTATCTCGTTCAGGGCTGCAGTCGGCTCATCCAGAATCAGAAGGGTAATATTTTTCGACAAGGCCTTTATTATCTCAACCAGTTGCTTCTGGCCGACACCAATATCCTTGATCGGTGTATTGACATCTTCCTCGAGACCAACCGACCTGGAAAGGGCCATGGCTTCCTTCCTGGTATCCTGCCACCTTATTATGCCATTTTTCGCGCGTTCATTGCCCAAAAATATATTTTCCGCGATAGAGAGATACGGAGTGAGCGCAAATTCCTGGTGGATGATCGCGACGCCCTTCTCCTCGCTCTGTCTTATGCCCCGCACCACATAGTTTTCATTTTTAAGGAGAATGGAACCGTCGTACGTCCCATGGGGGTACACCCCGCTCAGTACGTTCATGAGCGTGGATTTTCCCGCCCCGTTCTCGCCTACTACTGCATGGATCTCACCGGTTTTTACCTTGAAACTTACCCGGTCAAGTGCAAGGACTCCCGGGAATTTTTTTGTAATCTCCCGCATCTCCAAAATATATTCCGGGTCCATGGTTACGGTTTTCTCCTTGCCGGTGATGCTTGATACCAAGCAGTATTCCAAAAAGCGTTTCCGCCTTCGCTCAACGCGCTGACGGAAACGCCATCTGTCAGGTCATCATGAACCAGAAATTTATTTGAAGTCCGATTCCTTGTAAAGGCCACGATCAATTACGATTTTCCAGTTATTGATGTCCACCAGAACAGGCGCATACAAGGCCGTGGGTACATCGATGACCTTGTTGTTGAAGGTCGTATCGGTCTTGGGCTTCTGTCCGCTCTCGAGGGCAGTGACGATTTCCAGGGTCTTGGCAGCGAGGACCTTTGCATCCAGGAATATGGACATTGACTGGGTCCCGCCGATGATGGACTTGATGGCTGTCAACTCGCAATCCTGACCGGTGATGATCGGGAAGGTCCTGTCACCTTTACCGTATCCCATTGAGGAAAGCGCGGAAATGACCCCGAGGGCGGTGCTGTCGTTCGCACACAATACGACATCGACAAGGTCATCGGTGTAGTAGGCTCCAAGAAGGTTATCCATGCGTGCCTGGGCTTTTGCGCTGTCCCAATTCAGGGTTGCGGTCACATTGAAATCCTTCTGGCCGCTCTTGACCACAAGGACGCCTTTGTCCACATATTTTTTCAGGATGCTCAATTCACCATCATAGAAAATCTGCGCATTCGGATCATCCGGGCTGCCGGAGAAAATCTCCATGGTAAACGGACCCTTCGCACCCTTGTCCAGACCAAGCTTCGATTCGATATATTGGCCTTGCATTTCTCCAAGATGGAACAAATCGAACGTGACGTAATAATCCACAGCCTTCGTATTCATGATGAGGCGATCGTCGGCAATGACGACAACTCCGGCGGCTTTAGCCTTCTCCACCACGTCGGATATCGCAAAGGAATCGATTGCCGCGATGACCACATATTTGGCACCCAGGAGTATTGCATTCTCGATCTGGGCGATCTGGCGTTCGACCACATCCTCGGCGAATTCAAGCTTGGTCCTGAAGCCTGCCGCATCGAAGGCAGCCACCAGTTCGTTGCCCTGTGCTATCCAGATGGGCAACTCTTTTGTCGGCATATAGAATGCGACCAAAGGCTTTGCACTTGTCCCGCTTTTCTCCTTGGATCCACCCGCAAACACGGACGATGCCACCAGGCACAGAACGATCACAGCCAACACTTTTCTGAACATCACAGAACCCCCTATAACTTGGTATGTATTCACATGCGGTTAGCATGAACTATCCCTTTGCTTATTTCCTCCGGCTCTTCAGTACGATATCTATCGCTACCGCGAATAGTATGACCAAGCCCTTGATGGCCTGCTGGTAATCCACGGATACGCCAAAGATGGACATGCCGTTATTCATCACACCCATTATCAAGGTGCCCAGCACCGCACCGACTATGGTTCCGGTGCCCCCCGACACAGAGGCTCCGCCTATGAAGCAGGCTGCGATGGCGTCAAGCTCGAAACCTGTACCGGCCTTGGGGGTTCCCGCATTCAGGCGGGCGGCGAAGACGATGCCTGCGATAGCGGCCAGAACTCCCATATTGATGTTTGTGAAAAACACGATCTTTTTGGTATCGATCCCGGACAGGCGCGACGCTGCCTCGTTCCCGCCCAGGGCATAGATCCTTCTGCCGATAACCGTAGCATTGGTGATGAAGGAGTAGAAAATGATCAGGAAAACCAAAAGTACCAGCAGGGAAGGAATGCCATTGTAGGCAGCCATAAAATAGGCCAGCATCATGATCGAGCCGCAGAGGAACGCCAACTTCAACATCAATAACCAGACAGGTGGAACCTCGAACCCATATCTTCCTTTATCCATGCGGGCGGCGATTTCCCGGATTGAGAAATAGACGCACATGACCGCCCCGACAACCAAAGCTGTCAGGTTGAGGGCATTCTTTCCAAAAAAATCCGGAATGAAGCTGGTGCTTATGGCCCTAAAAGATGAATAGAATGGCCCGATCGATTTTCCGCCCAGGACGGCGATGGTCAGGCCTCGGAATATCAGCATCCCCGCCAGGGTTGTAATGAATGCCGGAATGCCGATATAGGCTGTCCAGAAACCTTGCCAGGCTCCTATCGCGGCTCCGACCAGCAGACAAACCAGGATAGTCGGCACCAGGGCTATTTGATGATCGACCATCATGATAGCCCCTATCGCACCGACAAAGGCAACGATGGAACCGACGGACAGGTCGATCCTTCCGGTGATTATGATGGGGAGCATGCCTATTGCCAGAATGAGCACATACCCGTTCTGAAGGATCAGGTTGGTCACATTCAAAGGTTTCAGCAGTATGCCGTTGGTCAGCACCTGGAAAAACAGCACGATGAGTCCCAAGGCGATGATCATTCCGTACTGCCGGATATTTCCCCTAAAAAGCCTCAGAAGTCTTTCCAAAACTGCACTCCTCGGTATACCTGCGTTCCCGTTATTTGGTTCATGCTTAAAGACTTCTCCAGCCTCTAATCCGATTACTCTCCACCATCCGATCGAGCAGGAGCATTTCCCTGTATCCGGTGGCGAAGGTCGGACGCAGGTCCCCATCACCTTCGATACCGTCGCTTACAGCCCGATGATCTCCTCGAAGCTTCCTGCGATTTTCCGGATGCGGTGCCCGGCGGCAACTTTATCCGCCAGGCTCCGGTCCCGATCATAAATGGATTCGACCTGTACACCCGCAAGCCTGTTGAGCGACTCAAGATGGACATTGCCAATATAACCGGCACCGATTACCGCTGTATGTATCAGGGCTACAGATATTTCCCGACGGTGGAAACAAATTTTTCCGCCTTCTCGGAAATCTCCGCCTCATCGCTCAGGGGATTCACGCCGAAGCCCGAGCCCAGGCCCGCATCTATGACTCCGATCGAAATATTTATGGCCCTTTCCAGGATTCTGTCCGTATTGGGAAGCATGCCTTTCCGGTATTCCACGTCGGTGGGGAACTCGGTACTCCTGAAGGGAGGTCCGGGATTGAGCTGCTTCTTGTCCAGTATCTGTTCCATGTTGCTGTACACATGCCACCCGGAATGGGAGATGGTTTTGGTTCCCAAGTCGGCACATACCTTATCCGCTATTACCTTGTTGGGAAGCAGCACGGTAAGAAGGGTCGCGCACTCGCCTTTCGGATCATGCAATGTTCTGAAGCTTATTCCCGGCTTGCCCGATATCTTCTGCTTGTAGGAATCCTTGACCCTGTGCAGTCCCTCTATCAATCGATCGATCTTGCGGAATTGCGCAAGAACGTAGGCCCCGGTGAGTTCGTTCATGCGGAAATTCAATCCGAGCAGGGAACGTTTTCCAATCTCGATACCCATGCGGAGGGGCATGTGTCCCTGATCATGGTAGGCGAAGGCTGTCTTGTACATTTCCTCATTGTGCGTAACGACCATGCCGCCGTCCCCGGCGTTTATCGTCTTATAGATATTGAAACTGTATATGCCTATATCGCCGATAGTGCCCAGGGCCTTCCCCTTGTAGCTGCCGCCGAAAGATTGCGCGGCATCCTCGATCAGAAGCAGCTTGTGTTTCCTGGCGATAACTTTGAGCGCATCGAGATCACACGGATTCCCGAGCATATGAACGGCCAGGATCGCTTTGGTTTTCTTGGTAAGTTTTCTCTCCACATCCGCAGGATCCAACGTCAGGCTCTCATCAATTTCGGCCAGGACCGGCACCGCTCCCGTGAAAATGATTGCGGACATGGATGCTATGAAGGTATAACCCGGACAGATCACCTCATCGCCGGGGCCAATGCCGGAAGCGATCATGGCGGTAACCAGAGCGGCAGTGCCGGATGAGACCGCCAAGGTGTAGGGCACCTCAAAGCGCTGCTTCACCGCCTCTTCAAGATCCACCACTTTATGCTTGAAGGAAGGATCATCTGCCTTGCCGTATCTGAAAAGATGACCACCCCGTATGACTTCCAGGACTTCACGTTCCTCTTCCTCTCCGCTCCAATAATATCCAGGGCCAGGCATAGACACCTCCATAAATGATCATATTACATGAACAGGATAAATTACCTTTTCATTATTGTCAAATTAATTTTATTACTTAATATATAATCGACTAATAATGACCACTTAATTGTATTTTATAACTAATAATACATACGAACAAAAAATATTCCTATACAATCCGGCTTCCTGCACCTATAATGACGCACATGAGGATCATCGAAAAATCGGCAGGCAACTGGAACCTCTTCACCCTAATGCCTGAATGCATCTCCGAAAAAGGAATACTGTGAACCTATCCAGCCAGCTGACTAGCGAAGCGCTTAAAACCCTCAGGTACATTTTTTTCCATCCCGATGCGACACGCCTTGAATTGATAGACTGGCTGCAGGCAAGTCATCTGACGGTAAGCAAGGTGATCAGACACCTGGAAGAAAGCCAACTTATCCATAGATCCGGAAAGATTCAGGGAGAAAGCGGAAGGCCCAGCACGACCTACCGCATAGTCAAAAGTGCGGGAACAGCACTCGGGGTTCACCTGGATTTCAATAAAATCCGATTCGTGCTTATCGATGCCTTTTCCGATCTGGTGCAGGAATGGATAACCGACTGTGCTTTCAATGAACTGGATGGATGGGAAGAGAAAAGGTATATCGACCTGCTCGAATCCTCCATACGGGACGGATTGGGCAAGATCCGGCAATCCGGCCAAAGCATGCCCCAGACAATCGGCATTTCCCTCCCTGGTATGGTGGATTCCGAGAATGGGATATGGGTATCAGGACTGCAACTACAGGGGATCAGAAATATTCCCCTACAGAGAGAACTTCAGACTCGCCTGGAAATTCCGGTTTTCATAGAGGATAATGCGCGGTCGCTCATCGTTATGGAAAAAATCCGGAGAGCGGCGAGGGGCTATACCAATATTATCCTGCTCTATCTAGGAATAGGGATGGGTACCGGCATCGTGATCAACGACCAGATTATACGGGGGTTCCACGGAACGGCGGGGGAGATCGGGCATATTCCCCATGGAAACAGCAAGTACCGGTGCAGTTGCGGAAATATCGGTTGTTTCGAGACCGTGGTAAGTCCTTCGGGAATTTTACGTATCTTCAGTGATAGATTGGGTGAGAACGTTTCTTCAAGGCTCCAACGCTACCGTAAGGCCGATGGGTCGGGCTACAACCTCACCCTTGAAAGCATCCTCGAAGCCGCCAAGGAAGGCGATCACCTGACCATTCGTACCCTTGCCGAGATTGGAGCCTATATCGGGGATGCCTGCGATATCCTTATAAAACTCTTCAATCCGGAAATCCTCATCATCACCGGGCTTAGCTCCATTTTTTCCGAATACTTGAAGAGGACCGTCGAAAGTACCATAAGCATAAAAATAGCTCCGGAAATAAGCGAGGATTTCAAGATAGTCTTCTCCGACTACCAGCCGAATTTCGAGGCTTGGGGAGTTGCGATGGTATCCATCAACGAATTATTGAAACGGGAAATCTGGAAAAGAAAATAGAAATTTGTTATCGCAGACCCATGGCAGGAATCTAGAAAGCCAGGCCGAGCAGGTTGTCATCCTTGCCGACCGCTTTGTCGCTTTCGGCATGGGTATAATGGGCTAATACGTAAGCTAACCAATTCCTAACAATTATTTTTCACTATATTCATGTTATCAAATATTTATGGGCTATATTCTCATCAAGCCTGAGGAGGCAAATATGAGTGATTTAGACGGAAATAATTCCACAGCAGGAAAAGCGGCAAGGATTTCGGGCGTGATCCTTATCGCGCTGCTTGCGTTTGCGGGCTGTCAAAACGGTTCGACCCCATCGGATTCTGATGAGACTGGGGTAGCGGGCTTCGCCAAGGGCGTGATAACAGCAAAGGGAAGCATCTTCGTGAACGGCGTGGAGTACGAGACCAATTCCAGCGAGATCATGGTGGACGGAGTACTTGTTGACAGCGACTCCCTGCTCGAAGTGGGCATGTTGGTTGAACTTGAGGGCACCATCGACCCGGTAACCGGAAAGGGCGTTGCGAATGCGATAGATTATGCAAGTTCCATCGAAGGAACCGTGGATGCGGCTTCCATCGACACGGTTGCGGGAACCTTCGAGGTATTCGGGCTGCTTGTCCAGACGAACGCTTCCACCGTGTACAAGGGCCTGCCAGGTTTGGCGGGCACCCTGCCCCTGGCAGCCGGTGACCGGATCGAGGTCAGCGGCATGCTCGATGTGCTGGCCGACGGGATAACCAAGGTCATCCGCGCATCAATGGTCAAGAGGGAAAACGAGTCGGTTGAGGACTTCAAGGTACGCGGAACGGTGTCCGGCCTTACGGTGGCAACGGACGGAAGCTTCAGCCTTACCCTCGAAAACGGCGCGGTGCTTACGGTCAACTTCACCGGCACCCTGGACTCTGGAGTTGTCGATGCCTCGTACGTGAAGATCGAAATCGAAACAGATTCGGCACCGGTCGGAGGGGTACTCTCCGCTTCGGCAGGCAAGATCGAAGCCAAGGAACAGCACCGGCTGAAAGCACGTGACGGAGACCGGGTAGAGGCAAGCGGCATTGTTTCCGACTTTGTGGATACCGCAGGAACGGCCACCTTTACCGTGGACGGCATCAGCATAAGCGCAACTTCCGCCAAGGCAATCGGTGTGGCGGACGGGCTAAAGGTTGAGGTTAAGGGATCCATGGAAGGGACCCTGCTGGTAGCATCCAAAGTCAAGGTGGAACAGGATGCCGACATGGAAATCCAGGGCGTAATCACGGCGGTGGACGCGGCAGCCGGTACGCTGGCCGTGAACGGCGTAACCCTCAAAGTAACCGCCCAGACGATCTACGAGGACGAGAGCGATGTTCCCGTGGAATTTTTCGGCATCGACGACCTGCTTGAAGGCGATTTCCTGGAAGCGAAAACCTTCGAGGATGAGTTTGGAGACCTGGTCGCCGTCAAGATCGAGCGCAAGCAGGCCGAAGAAGAAAACGAGATGAAGCTGAAAGGCGTAGTGGAGGCGATAGCAACCGATGAAACCACCATAACCGTTCAGGGCATCGAGATCACACTCGCGGTCCTCTTCGAGGATCCCGGTGAGCAAGCCAGCTTCCTTGCCGACATAACAGTGGGCGTCACCATGGTGGAACTCAAAGGAATGGTGAGCGGTACCACGATCACCTGGACCGAAGGCAGCATCGACGACTGATTTGCCTGTCTGACGTTTGCTAATCTGACGTTCAATACAAGCAGGGCGATCCGGGTTAATTCCGGATCGCCTTTTTTATGGCTCTGATTATTGGAATATATGATTAAAAGAACAGGTGCAGGCTGACGCCCCATTCCTGCCAGTTCACCGCGAAGTCGCCCTTCCAGGCGTAGGTCGCACTCAGGGCGAAATCACGGCCCAGTGCGATGCGTTCCTCCGCGGACAGGGCATAGCGGGTATGGACGGGTTCGAAGAAGGTCTGTTGCACGGTTGCCGAGAGCCGGCTCTTCCAGGGGCCTGCGGTGGTCAGCAGGCCAAGTTCGCCGCCAAATAGCAGATCCATTCCATAGGCGTACCCGGTGGAGAAATAGGAATCGACGCCGGCGAAGGAATAGGCCTGGACCCAGGGGAACGGGGAAACGCTCAGCCCGCCCGCAGCCTTGATGCGCCAGGAAAGGATTTCGTCATTGCCTACGGAGGGGTTCGACGCAAGACCGGTGCGGAATTCGTAGCAGGGGTTGAAGAAAAAGGAATCCGACGGGGGAATGGAAACTATATCGATCAGGTCGGCTTTTGTCAGGGTGAAGGTTTCATCCTCGAAATGCCAACGACCCGCGACACTGCCGAATACAAGCTGGGAGTTCCTCGTATACCCCGCGTCGCTGTCCATGATTTCATGGGCGGTAAGGCGGTAGGCCACTTCGGAATAGGGTCCGCGAGCGTCGATGCCCGCCTTGATATCGATACGGCTGGAACCATGGGCCGCATGGGGCGGTTCCGGCGTCTTCAGCCCCGCCATGACGTCGATCTTTCCCAGCTTCCTTCTGGCCGAAAGGATGGGAATAAGCCTCTTGCGGTAATCGGCCTCGGAAACCTTTCCGGTGGAAAGGAGAAATTTCAGGTAGTCGGAGGAAAGCTCCCAAAGCGCCGTCTGCCCCGCTGGGTCCAGCTCCGGAAAGGAAAAATCCGACACCGCTTTCCTGCCGAAGCACAGGTCGCGGACATAGGCATTCTCCCTGGCAGTGAGCAAGGACGCCAAATATTCGATTCGCGTGTAGAGGGAGGGCCTGTACACCCGCACACCGGTGAGCGCGAGCCTTTCCACCACCCTCAGCGTTTCGACGGGTTCGACCGCGAAGCCGAAGGCCTCTGTAATCCTGGTTTCCGGCCTGGCCGCCTCGATGAGGAAGAGGATATTGTAGGAACAATTCTCGCCGATGAAGTAATAATCGGAGTAGATTTCCCCCATCTCGACTACATGCCGGAGAAAGCGGTCGATTTCCGCCTCGGAAAAGGCAAGCTCGTACTCCCACATATCCCGCATGTCGATATCGCCGTATTCCCGGATCTTCTGGTAGTAGGGCAGGAAGCTGTAATAACCCCGATATGCGCCGATAAGCCCCTTGAAGGCGTAGACCGGGCCCAAGGTGTCGGTGGTTATGGCACCGTAGTTCACCGAATGTGAGAGCAGACGGTTGCCACCTTCGGCCTCGATCAGAAGGAAGGTGTGCCCGAACATTGACGCCGGGGCCTTCATGTACCCTGAGGGAAAGATGAGCTGTATCGAGTCCGGCTTGAGCGCGTCCTTCAGGGCAAGGAATTCCACGTCCCCATCGTAGGGGAATGCGCCGGCGTCCAGATCGAGCTTTCCCCGCAACCAGGCGTAGCGGGCAGGAAACCTGGACGTGGGGTGCAGGACGCCCTCCTCCTTTGGTGAGAAGAAGGCTTCCAGGGTAGCGGCAAGTTCGGACCCAGGGTTGACCTTGCCATCCTGGGCAAAAAAGAATTTGGGATCATCCACGAGGCTTTTATAGCTGCCGCCAAGGGAGGGCTTGTAATGCAGGAGGGTCCGCCAGTAGGGATGGTGCGAAAGTTCCAATTCGGCCGCACGGAGCTGGATGGCGGAAAGGTCCGGCTCCGGGTCTGCGAAGGCCAGCCGGGGCAGAATGAGGGTTAAGGCAAATAAAAGGGGTACAGCCCGGAGGCCATACCCCATTTTTCCGGTCAGGTAATGGACCTTAGCCCAGGAGGGTCTTGATCCGGTCGCTGACTTCGACGGAGGTCACGTCAGGAGAGGTATAAATCGCGTCGAAATTGTCCTGCACCATGCTCTTGAAGGCCTCGGTGTCGGAGACTTTCATGAGGAAAGCGAGGGTGTCGATGTATTCCCCTTCGCCCTTCGCAATGTCGCCGGCAAGGGCATCCATGTTTTCGGCAATGAAGGTATCGCTCGCGGTCATTCCGATCTCGACGCCTTCCTTGTAGCCCAGGGTACCAAAGGTGATGGCGAACAGGCTGTTGGCGCTGACCATGTTTAGGGTCACCGCGAGCACTTCCATCACTTTGCCTTTCTGGCCTTTGAGCAGCACGCTGCCAAGACCGATGCCGACGTTTTGGGTACCGGCGAATACGCTGGAAGAACCAACCAAACCGATGATTAGTACAGCCGCTGCGATTTGTTTTTTGAACATGAGATCTCCATTCAGTACTGGGAAAGGATGACTATGAACTGGCAGGACCATCTTTGGAACATGAAACAATTCATTTTGTTTTCTGCCCTTCTGGACAGGACCGCCAATTTTATACCCGGCAACGCCGTATGCATGTATCTTCGTTCGTTCGGACAGCAGTGTCAAGGGAACCAGGAAATGTACAGAATGTACGAACGGCTGCCGACCTTGGTCCGATGGCCGCTCGGGCTCCCTTACTTCGACCTCGCCCTTGGCAGGAAACCTACCTTGCGTTGGACCTTGGAAAGGGTCTTGCGCGCCACGTATTCGGCCTTGTCGGCACAACGGCCGAGCATGGCTTCCAAAACCGCTGGCTCCGCGATCAGGGCGGCGTACCTATCACGTACGGGTCTCAGGCCTTCGGCAACCGAAACTCCAACCGCCTCCTTGAAGTCGCCGTAACCCCTGCCCGCGAATTCCCTTTCGATGGACGGCATGTCCTTGCCCGTCATGGCACCGTAGATGGACATCAGGTTGGTTACGCCCGGCTTGGCGGCCAGGTCGCAGCGCACCTCGGTTTCGCTGTCCGTTACGGCGCGCTTGAACTTGCGCATCACCACGTCCTCCGCGTCCAGGATGGCCACAAAATTGTCCTGGTTCTCGTCGGACTTGCTCATCTTGGAGCTGGGGTCCTGCAGGCTCATCACCCGGGCGCCCACCTTGGGTATATACGCTTCGGGGACCGCAAAGGTGGGCGAATAGGCATTGTTGAAGCGGATGGCGATGTCGCGGCAAATTTCAAGGTGCTGGCGCTGGTCCTCGCCTATGGGGACCAGGTTGGTCTGATACAGGAGTATGTCCGCCGCCATGAGCACCGGGTAGGTGAACAGCCCGACGTTGATGTTTTCCTCGTTCTTGCGCGACTTGTCCTTGTACTGGGTCATGCGCGACATCTCGCCCATATAGGTGTAGCAGTTGAGGATCCAGGACAGCTCGGCATGGGCGCTCACGTGGGACTGGGCGTAGAGGGTGGACCGGTCCGGGTCCAGACCTACCGCCATGTAGAGGGCGGCCAGTTCCAGGGTGCGCTTGCGCAGCTTGGCGGCATCCTGCCGTACGGTAATGCTGTGCAGGTCCACTATGCAGTAATAGCAATCGTAGTCGTTCTGGAATTGGTCAAAATTCTTGAGGGCCCCGATATAGTTGCCTATCGTCAGGTTGCCCGAGGGCTGGATGCCGCTGAAAATAACCTTCTTGCTTTCGATTTTGCCTTTGCTTTCACCCTCATTCTTCGTATCAACCATGTCAGGGATCCTCCGCGCGTAGTATAGATGAATAAGTGCCGCGTGGCGATATATGTATCGCCGACGGAGACACTGTCGGGTGGCAGTCGGGTGGCTATAAAAAAGAGTGACCAATCCCCGCCATTCGTGTATACTATCGTGCAAAGTATGAAAATCAGGAACGCCATCCAACGAATGACGTGCAGGGCACTGTATGAAACATTCAGTCTGGACATGATAGTCCGGCTGGCGCGAATCATCCTTCCAGGTTACGACATCAACGAACGGACGGGGATACAGGAGAATATACCGATCACCGCACAGATGGCAGCGGAGCAGGTAATCCGGGATCTGCTCGTATCCGGTGAATTCCTGCGTTTCATCGAGCTGCTCATCTCGGTGGACGAACGTGGCTTCATGGGCCGCGTTCACCGGATTCAGCGCCTGCGCGAACTGGTCAAGACGGTTTTGGATGATGGGTATAACTTCGACCGCGCGACCGGGCTTTTTATCGAGGATGCCGACAGCCGGGCGAGCCCCGATTGGGGACGCTTGATTGAAGGTGAGGAACATCCTATGGCCTTGCTCCGCCTGGACATCGCCAGGAATTCCCAAATCGTAAAGGACAATCACAAGGACAAGGTAAATGCGGCGTACGAGTCCCTGCGGAACATTGTTGCCCAGGCAGTCGTCTCACGCAAGGGTCGTGTCTGGTACTGGGAAGGTGATGGGTGCCTTTGTGGCTTCCTCTTCGCCCAAAAGGAAAAAGCCGCAATCCTGGCAGGCATGGAGATTCTGCACGAGTTGTTTCTCTTCAATCGTCTGGCCAATCCCCTCGAGTCACCACTACGGGTCAGGATCGCCGCCCACGCAGGGCCGGTGCGATTTTCCACAAGCCCCGGCGTGCTCAGAAAGAATGAATCGGTACGGGAGATCGGCGAGATCGAATCCCGCGGGACACCCATAGACGGACTCGGAGCATCGGCCAATCTATTCCTGTCCTTGGACAGGATGATCCAGGACCGATTCAGGACCGAAGTTGCCCTGGATGGCCTGAAAGTCAGACAATACTCCATCCTGATGGAGAAAGCATGAGGATAGTAGTTTTTTTTGCCCAGTTAGCACCTGAACTGAACCTGCCGCCCAGAAGCCGTTGCTCGATCGAAGCGCTCCCGTTCGAACGGCTTTCCACTTATTCACCGCTTCCTGACGACATCGTCTACCTTTGCTGCGCCGGGACTGAACCTGCCACCTTCCGGAAGTTCCTCAATCGCGTAAAATCGAGATGTGCGGACACTCCCTGGGGTGTCATCGATGAGGAGGGTTCCATCGCGGATCCCGCACTCTTTTTCCATGAAGGAGCGGGGGATTATATTGGTCCCAAGCTTCTTACGGCAAGCAGCCTTGTCCCTGCACGTTTCAGGCGCATGTGCCTTTTTCACACCCAATCGAGAGCTCCGGGACAAAGCCATTACCCGATCGGTAACGCCGGGCGGACAACACCCCAGACCCCGAAAGATGAGGCAGCTGATTTTCCCGGTTGGCGTAAACTCAAGCCCGGTGAGACAAAATCCTTCCATTTTCTATATGCAGGGCCTTCCGATGCCTTGGCGCTTAAGGTCAAGATTGGCGAACTGCGGTATTCCGCGCTTCGGGAACGCGTCAAAGCCCATCTGTTGCGGGTATTTTCCCCCGCCGATGCGATAATCTGGATGCAGACCGATACGTACTTCCTCTTCCTCATCCCTCCCGACGAGGCGCGTGCACGCGCCGCAACGGAAGCCTGCATGCGCATCCTTCTGAACTTGTCCCTGCTGTGCGCGGAAAATTTCGGTCTGGAAACACCCCTGCAACTCGTGTTCGCCCTGCACCGGGGCAAGACACCCTACCAGGCCCCAGGACATACGGGTACCGTCGTATCCGAGGACATCAACTTCATTCACCATCTGGGTATGAAGAAAGCCGAAGCCGGAAGATTATCGGTTACTGCGGACGCGGCGGGTGCGGTCCCCCTGCCTTTCGGGGACTTATTCGTCGATGCCGGAGATTTCGAAGGAAAAAAAATACGCAGTTCCCTGCGCTTCCTCTGATACCGGACATCAGCGCGCGTATATCTCGATGGCCAAGGGAAGGATTTCCGCCGTCAGGGGCGTGTTTCCCAGCAGTTCGCCGTCCGGGGTTACCAGTTGGGGATGGGAGAAATCGGCCTCGATACGGGCGCAGGTGAAGGTCTCTATGAAGGGGCTTTCCACGTGCTTCCCGGTGAAGATTTGGGGGAAGAGGTCCAGCAGCTGGCGCCGGGTCATGGCCTTGGCGATTACCACATCGAAAAGTCCGTCGTCCACCAGGGCGCTGGGTGCCATGATCATATCGCCGCCGGTTTTCCGTGAATTGCAGATCTCGATGAACAGGGCATCCCGCACGGTCTCGACTCCGTCGGCAACGGTACGCAAGGCCCGCGCGCGCAGCCCCGGCAAGCCGAGCAATACGCCGATTACATAGGAAAAGTCGCCAAAAAGCTTGAAGGCATGGGCACGCCGGGCGGTATGGGCTACAAAACCCGCCCCGAGCAGGTTCACGAAGTAAAAAGTCTGGCCACCTGCGCTCCCCCGGCCCACATCGACCTTTCGGACCTTACCATCCGCCAGGGCAGCCAGGGAATCCTCGAAACTATCGATGCCCAGGTCCTTTATGAAGGAATTTCCCGTCCCCACCGGAATCTGGGCCAAGCGGGGCAGGCGAGTCGCACCCATGATACCGTTGACCGCCTCGTAAAAAGTCCCGTCCCCACCAAGCACGACCAAGGTTTCGCTTCCCGAATCGGCTGCGGCCCGGGCAAAGCGGGTCGCGTCTCCTGGACCCGTTGTGACGCGGGTCTCGAAAGGCAGCGAACGTTCCCGCATCCAGGCCTCGACCTGTGGAAGGCACAATTTACCCCTACCCTTCCCCGAACGTGGATTTGCGATGATGGTATACATGATTGGCCTCCCGGTGATGTAAAAGTGGCATCACCGTTTCAGGCGATCCCGCGAGTCTGGATTTTCATCGGCACAGAGGCTGTTGTCAATGGCAGCGGGCGGAATAGGACTTAACGACGCGACCCAGGGAATCTGCCAAATCGATTTTCAAGGAAGGAACCGGGATGTCAGGGTGAAACAAGTATTCAGTGATTGGAAATCCTCATTCGGCAGGCCTGGATCCACCTATGCCATCAAGGCACCACCGTTCACCTGGACAATCTCGCCTGTTATGAAGCCGGACAGTTGTTCGGAAGCCAAAAACAGCGCTGCAGCAGCGATTTCTTCCGCCCTGCCTGCCCGCCCCAGGGGAATGGCGGCAACGAGGGCCTTGAAGACTTCAGGCGGGGTAGCCTTGTCGTGGAAGGGAGTGGCGATGACTCCGGGCGAAATCGCGTTGACCCGGATATTGAAAGGAGCCAATTCCTTCGCCAGGCCCTTGGTGAGGGCAACCACCGCAGCTTTCGACGCCGCGTAGATCGCGGCGCCGGGGGCTCCACCGGTGAAGGCAGCGATGGAGGAAAGGTTTATTATGACCCCACCCTTCTGATTTTTCATGTAGGGGATGACCTTTTTCGAGACCCTGAAAACCGAGCCGAGATTAAGCTCCATCACATCCGCGTACAGATTCTCCGGCATTGTGTCGATGGGGGACCGGTCGAGCAGCGCCCCGGCGTTGTTAACCAGGATATCGAGCCTGCCAAATTTATCGAGCACCGAGCCGACCATGCTGTCCACGCTGGCAGTATCCAGAAAATCGCCCTGCACCAGAAAAGGTTCCGGACCGCCCGCCGCCTCTATCTCCCCAGCTACTTTCAGGGCTTCCGCCTTGCTGGTGTTGTAATGCAGGGCGAGGATGGCACCCGAACTTCCGAACAGCTTCGCGATGGCCGCGCCTATCCCCGTACTCGCCCCAGTCACAAAGGCTACCTTCCCATCCAGTCGTATATCCATACCGATGCCTCCCATACTATTCAGGCAACGGACGAAAAAGGCCGTTGCATTTTTCGTGCCCAGCCTGGTGTCAGGCCCCGCTGGATGCCCGCACAACGAGGGTCCCGGGTACCAGGACCGTGCGGGGCGGACGGTCGGGATTCTCAAGGCGCCAGATCATAGTCTCCATCGCGAGCCGACCTATCTCCTCGCAGGGCTGCCGGACGGTGGTTAGAGGTATCTTAAAGTGCTGCGCGTAACGGACGTCGTCAAAGCCGATGATGCCGACCTCAGCCGGAACGGAAAAGCCTTCGCTTTCCAGGGTGACCAGAAATGCGGCGGCGGTCTCGTCGTTCGCGCAGACGAAACGCGACCCGCCGAGTTCCCGCACCATCCGCTTGACCAGGGCGACATCTTCCGGAGTGCCGTTGTGGACCCAAGCTGGATCGGGGGCGATTCCCGCATCGAAGAGGGCACAGACGTACCCGCGCACGCGGAGCTTGATGGTATCCGCGCTGTTGGGGCGCATCAGGAAGTCGACGCGTACGGCGCCGTTTTCCAGGAAATGACGGGTCGCGATATAGCCGGCACGGAAATTGTCCAGGCTTACCAGATCGAAGCGGCTTCGGTCGGGGAAGCGCAGGTAATCCGAATCGATAAGGACCACCGGTACTTCCGCGTCTTCCAGTATCTTGATGACACTATGATTCATCTCATCGTACCCGGGCCAGAGTTCAAGGGGTTCGAAGAATATACCCGAGGCGCCATTGTCTATGTAGCGCATCGCGATGGCGCCGGAGGAGAGGGGGTGCATCTTGTCGCTCTTATCGAAACCGCTCCAGAGCAGCGAAAAATTATGCTTCTCGGCAGCGTAGGCGATTTGGGCGCAGATAGGCTCGAATATCTCACCCCTTCCCAAGCCGGGAATGAGCAGGCCGAAAAGCTTGCTCTTCAGCCCTTCCTTGCGCTGGCGTACGTAGCTGCCCGAGCCGGTCTTGCGGAGGATGAACCCCTCTTCCTCCAGGGCGTTCAGCGCCTTGGTCACTGTAGGGCGGGAAACGGCGAAGCGTTCGGAGTATTCGAATTCTGTCGGCAAGCGGTCCCCGTCGCTGAAAAGGCCCGAGAGCAGTTGCTGCTTGATTTCGTTGTAGATCTTTACGTACTTACCGCTCTTCTGCCGCAGATCCATGCCACCCACCTTGGCAAATATAATACCATAAAGATGCTATAATAGGTGCGATGCGAGAAAAGTTCACAGCCCTCTCCACCCAGCTACAAGCCCTTCTCGGTTGCGTTGCACTGCATTTCCTTGCCCTTGCCGAATTCCACCGTCTCCACCCCCTTACGGAGGAGGTAATGAACTGGCGCGGCCAGTTCGACATACTCCTTTTGCTCTCCCTGCTTTCCAGCCTCAAGCTTTGCCTGGATCCGCGTTCTAAAAGTGCCTGGCAAGTCTTAGCGTTGCAGGTATTCCTGATCCTCAACATGAATTACCCGGAGCGGGGGAACATTTCGCTGGCCGCCATCCTGTTCGGGATTCCCCTGCTGGAAGCATCCCTCTTTCCGGTCAAGGCTATCTGGCCTTCGACGCTGATACCCCTGCTGGCCCTGGCCTCCGCAGTGGTCCACCCGGTTCCTTTCTGGGACGATCCCATCGCCGAGCCCGGTCTTTGGGACCTGCTTTTCCTGGGCGGCGCGATGTCCCTGGAGTCGTTCCTCTTTTTCCGCCTGCGACGTCTGGCATCCAGGGCAGCAGAACAGGCCAGGAGTCTGGCGCGGCAGAACATTTCCATCGACAACCTCCTGAATGCGAACCTTGACTTCCAGACCTACGCCGCCGAGATAGGCGAGAAATCGACGATAGAGGAGCGCAAACGCCTGACACGGGAGGTACACGACATTGTCGGCTATACCCTGATCAACCTGCGCATGATGATGGAGGCCGCGATTGAGTTATGC
>CAXNJE010000054.1:0-18644 GCA_964202565.1 Breznakiellaceae bacterium
CAATTTGCGGGTGGAACCCAAAAACGGCGCCAAGAAGCGCCTGATGGCCTTTGTACGTGAACGGCCGGGAACCTCGGGCATCATCTACTGCCTGTCGCGCAAAAGCACCGAGGATATCGCCGAACTCCTGCGGGCTGCCGGGGTAGCCGCACTGCCGTACCACGCCGGACTTGATTCATCGGTGAGGGAAGCCAACCAGCGGGCCTTCATCCGGGACGATGTGCAGGTAATCGCCGCGACCATAGCCTTTGGCATGGGCATCGATAAAAGCGACGTGCGCTGGATAGTCCACATGGACCTGCCAAAGGACCTGGAAGGTTATTACCAGGAAATAGGCCGCGCGGGAAGGGACGGTTCCAACGCCGATTGCCTGCTTTTCTACAGCCGGGCGGATGTGGTCAAGCTCAAACGCTTCCTGTCCGACCAGAGCGCCGGTATGGACGACGGGGAACTGGACGAGGCTGCCTCGGCCCGCATCGAGGAGATGGCGCGTTATGCGGAGATCGACTCATGCCGTCGTTCCCACATACTGGCCCATTTCGGGGAACGGTATGAAAAGGACAACTGTGGTGCCTGTGACAATTGCCTTATGGACCCGGAATCAAGATCGGCCCGGGTGGACATGACCATCCCCGCGCGCAAATTCATCTCCGCGGTTATCCGGGTGGGCAACCGCTTTGGCGCCACCCACGTGGTGGATGTGCTGTTGGGTGCCGATAACGAAAAGATCGGGCGCAACGGCCATCAGTCCTTGTCCGTATACGGCATTGGTGGGGAACTCAAACGATCGCAGTGGCTGGAACTGGGTCATAGGCTTGTGGCGTCGGGCTACCTGGAGAGTGTGCCGCCCTACGGTGTCCTGCGCGTGTGCGCCTCGGTACGGGGCCTGCTGAAGGACGGAGAATTCATCACCCGGCCCCTGGATGCGGGCGGGGGAGCTTCCGATCGTCCGACACGGTCCAAAAAAGGTGGGGCGCGCCCGGGTTACGAGCCTGGCCAGGTACTGGGCTCCTCTGGCTATGCCGCAAAAGGGGCACCGGGACCGGATTCCGAAACCCCGGCCGACGCTGCGCTGTTCGAGCGTCTGCGGGTGCTGCGCAAGCGCCTGGCCGACGACGCCGGCATTCCACCATACGTAGTCTTTCCGGACCGTACCCTGCGGGAAATGGTGCGACGCAAGCCCCGTTCCGTAGAGGACATGGAAGGCCTGTTCGGCGTGGGGGCCCACAAGGCGGACCGCTACGGATCGGTTTTTGCCGCTGCGATACGGGAGAGCGAACTCGGTTGACGCTCGTCCGTCCGGCGGCTATCTTGTCCGCATGTTTGCAACCATAGTTAATTGCGTCGCCGTCGTATTGGGTTCACTCCTGGGTCTGGTCGTGGCCGGACGCGTCAAGGATTCGTACAAGAATATCGTTTTTGACGGCGCGGGCATAACCACCATCATAATAGGCGTTTCCATGGCCCTGCGGAGCGGCCGCATCGTGTATCTGGCGATTGCCCTGATCGCCGGCGGGCTTATCGGCACCTGGCTGGATATAGAAGGCGCCATCCTGCGCTTCGGCGTGGTGCTGGAGCGCCTGACAACGCGAAGGAAGCCGAAAGCGGCGGCTGGATCGACTTCGGCTGGAACAGCGGCGGCGGTTGAAGCTGACTCCGTCAATTCTTCCGCGAAGCCCACCGACGACGGCCGCTCGGGCTGGGACTTCGGACACGGGTTCCTGAACGCGTCGGTACTATTCTGCGTGGGAGCTATGGCATTGGTAGGTTCCTTCAAGGCCGGGACCGAGGGCGACTATTCGCTCATACTGACCAAGTCGGTCCTGGACGGATTCATGGCCATACTGATGACGGCTGCGATGGGACCAGGCGTGGCCTTTTCCGCCCTGCCCATCCTGCTCTATCAGGGCGCCCTGACACTGGCGGCGGGCTTCCTCAAACCCTTCGTATCGGACCTCATGCTCGCCGAGCTTACCGGAATAGGCGGAGCCTTCGTCCTCATGATCGGCCTCAACCTCCTGGGCCTGAAAAAGATCAAGACCGCCGACTTCCTTCCCGCCCTGCTGCTGATCATCGTCTTCGTCCTGGCAGACCCGCTCATCGCCCAGCTTGCAGTGAAGCTGGGGATTTGAGGGGGGGTATCATGGAAGGGTTTCCATGGTACTGCCTTATAAAGTGATTTAAAATTTACCGCGAATCATCATTGACAATTCATCTTTCTGCTTTTAGACTATCCAGTACTAAACTAACCCTTTCAGGGAGGCAACATGGCTAAGGTAGAGCTCAAAGGTATTTCGAAAGTCTACGACGGCGGCGTCCGTGCGGTAGACAATGCGAACATCACCGTAGAAGACAAGGAATTCGTCGTTTTCGTAGGACCCTCCGGCTGCGGAAAGTCCACGACCCTGCGCATGGTGGCAGGTCTGGAAGACATTACCGAGGGCGAACTGCTCATCGACGGCGAGCTGATGAACGACGTTCCGCCGAAAGACAGGAACATCGCGATGGTTTTCCAGAACTACGCGCTATATCCCCATATGTCGGTATACGACAACATGGCCTTCGGTCTCAGGATCAAGAAGGTCGAGAAGACCGAGATCGACCGCCGCGTGCACGAGGCCGCCCGCATCCTGGACATCGAAAAACTGCTGGAACGCAAGCCCAAAGCCCTCTCGGGCGGACAGCGCCAGCGCGTCGCGGTAGGCCGCGCCATCGTCCGTAACCCCAAGGTCTTCCTTTTCGACGAGCCCCTATCCAACCTGGATGCCAAACTCCGCGTCCAGATGCGCGCCGAATTGTCCGACCTGCATCTCCGCCTGAACGCAACCATGATCTATGTTACCCACGACCAGGTGGAAGCCATGACCATGGCCAGCAAGATCGTCGTCATGAAAGACGGAAAGGTCCAGCAGATTGGATCGCCCCTTTACCTGTACAACCATCCCATCAACAAGTTTGTCGCCGGTTTCATCGGCTCCCCGCCCATGAACTTCCTCACCGTCAAGGTGACCGAGAAGAACGGTGCCCTCATGCTGGAAGAAGGCTCCTTCGAAGTGAAGCCCACCGAGCTCCACGCCAAGTATCTCAAGAAGTACGTGGGCAAGGAAGTCTATTTTGGCATCCGCCCCGAAGATCTGGTCTTCAACGAGGGATCCTCCGGCGACAACCTGATGCCCCTGAAGGTAACCGTGGTCGAGCCCCTCGGCGCCGACATCCACCTCTGGCTGAGCACCAAGACCCAGCCCCTGGTTGCCCGCACCGAACCCCACCACACCTTCAAGATCGGCGATATGGCCAACTTCAACCCCAAGATGGAGAAAGCCCGCTACTTCGACAAGGACACGGAACTTTCCATCCTGGCCGAACTGGACATCGCCGCCAAGGGCTGATTCCCTGCCTGACGGCCGTGGCCAATCAGGTCCACGGCCAAGGCCAAAAAAAACCGCCCTTTCGGGGGCGGTTTTTTTTGGTTCACCATTCTACAAAGGCGTCAGAGACTTGGTTTGAACTTGTTCTTGGTGGCCAGCATGAAGACTATATAGACGGCTGCGCTCACAACTACCGTATCCAAGGCGGTAACCGTGGTGAAGCTGAATTTTGCGGATTGTGCGACGAAACCGAAGACTGCCCCGATCGCCCAGGCTATCAGGGGCAGGACCCTGATGGAAGGTGTCGCATCAACCTTATCGGGGTCGTAGGATAGGTTCTGCGCCCCTTTGAAGAAGAAATAGTCCACGATCATGACCGCTGCGGCGGAGGGTATGAGCACGGCGATGAGGCCGAGGAAGGACTGGAATCCGGCGGCGGTGTTGATTCCCAGCAGCGCCAGTATGGTTCCGGCCGCACCGGAGACCGCAGTGATGATTACCTTGCTCAGTTTTGGGAACATCGCGGTAAGGGAGAGCGAACCCGAATACAGATTCACGTCGTTGGTGGTCCAGGATGCGAGCAGGATGGTGAGTACGGCCATGATGGTCCAGATGGGCGAGCCGCCCTGCATCATGATCTTGGAAAAGTCGAATTCGCCGCCCGCGCCTTTGACCATGATCGCTCCAAGGCTGAGAATGACGGGGAAGCCTATGGTCATGCCGAAGAAGAGGCCCCAGCCTGCCGCTGGCTTGCTTTTGGCGTAACGGGTTACGTCGGGGGTTACCAGGGCGCCGATGATGAAGGAGCCGATCAGCAGGGAAACCGCCGCGCCGAAGGGCATGGCCTGGGCAGCACTCGCGGCCGGAACGGGAACCGGACCGCCGAGGTATTCACGGGCGATGGTCGCCACGAGCATGATGAGTATGAGGGGCATGGCGAAAATGCTCAGCTTTTCGATAGCCTTGAAACCGACGATGGCGGTGAGGGTGATGAGGAATCCGCCTACAAGGGTGTATACCCAAGCCGGAACCGCACTACCCAACACAAGCATGAGCCCGCCGTCGCCAAAGCCTGAGACCATGAAGCCCAGTTGTACACCGAACCAGCCCCAAAGGGCGAAGAAGAGCAGTATCTGGAGTATGAACGCGCCAGTCTTGCCGAAGGTAAAACGTGCGGTCAGACCGGTGGAAAGCCTCGTTCCTGCGCCGAGTATGCCGGTTAGTATGGAAATCGCGCCCAGGGCGATACCGGCGATGAAGTAGATCGCTATGGACGTTCCCAGGGTCATGGGTCCGGAGATCAACCCCGCCAGGAAGAACACCGGGAGGCACATCGCGCTTCCCCAGTAGACCATACCGATTCCGAACCAGCCCTTGCCCTCGGCTACCGGTACGGGTTTTGCACCGTAGTCCTCGGTAAGGTTGGTCTTATGACCCGCATTTTCTGCCATGATCAGCTCCTTGCGTACAGGTAGCGCGACACCAGGGTCGCGCGTAATGCGATTTCGCGAATAAGGGATCCCCTCAGCGCTTTTTGAGGTTCCCCACGGCCTTTACCCTGAACCTGACCGCGTTGGACGGCAGGTAGGCCAAGGGAATTTCCTCTATCTCGACGATGTCCACGGTACTTCCGTCGGCGCCCGCGCGTACCGCTTCGGCGACTGCCTGGGCTTTCACCTCTTCGATTACCTTTTCGCGGCCCTTGCCGGCCACGTCGTACACCCCGTCTACGTTGCCGGACACCTGGGCAATGGCCGCACCTATGGCGTTGGCCACGTCGAAATTGATCGGCCGCAGCACCTTGCTCGCCCCGGTGAGGGAGTCCGGCAGGATGACGCTTCCTCCGCCGACCAGCACGACGGGTACGCCTTCGGCGGAGGTTTTCATCTTGTCGATGATCTCTTCCGTCATGCGTTTCATGACTTCCGCGGCGGCTTTTGCCTTCTCCCTGTCGATGCCGGCAACTTTTCCTCGGTCGCCCATGTCCGCGAGCCCTGCCGCGACGGCCATGTCGCTGGCGGTAAGGGTCTTCCCGCCAAATACGAGGGCTTCCGTACCTATGCGGTAGCCCACCGACTGGGGGCCTACCCTGATCGGAGTGGTGGACAAATCCACCAAAGACCCTCCGCCCAAGCCTATCGAAATGAGGTCGGGCATGCGGAAGTTCGTACGAACCCCGCCCACATCCGCCGCCGCGCTGGATTCGCGGGGGAAACCCTTGCTGAGTACTCCTATATCTGTTGTGGTACCGCCGACATCCACCACTATTCCTTCCCGGATGCCCGAAAGGAAGGCCGCGCCACGTAGCGAATTGGTGGGGCCCGAGGCGACGGTAAGCACCGGGAACTGCATGGCGTAGTCCACGGACATCAGGGTCCCGTCGTTCTGGGTGATGAACAACTCCGCGTCTATGCCGTGCTTGCCCAGGGCGTTCCTGAAAGACCCGTATGCTTTTTCTGCCAGCTTCCGGATGGCCGCATTCAGCACCGCCGCGTTTTCGCGTTCGATCAGACCGATGCTGCCGATCTGGTGCGAGAGGGTAACCGGAAAATTCTTGCCCAGGACTTCGGCGGCAAGCTCGGCCACCAGCAGCTCATGTCCATGGTTTACCGGTGCGAAGGCCGACGAGACCGCCAAGGCATCCGCTCCCGAACGGATGACGCCGTCCAAGGCTTTGCGGATCTCGTCCTTGTCGGGTTCCGCAAGGGGAGCGCCGGTGTACTCGTAGCCACCCTGCACGATTGCCCAGGTGCCGCCTATGGTTCTGAGCAGGTCCACCGGCCACTCCACGAAGGGAGGAATGGCATGCCCGGATGGGCCGGATACCCGGATGACTGAAACCTTCGACAAGTTCTTGCGTTCTATGATGGCGTTCGTCGCGTGGGTGGTACCCAGCATGGCGTCCACGATATCGGCTGGAGCTACCTTGGATTCGGAAAGGACAGCTGCCACCGCCGCGTCTATGCCCGATGAGACATCGGGGCTGGTGGGCACCTTGCATTTTGCGACTACCTTGCTCTTTTCGTCCAGTATGACGGCATCGGTATTGGTGCCGCCCACGTCTATTCCCAGTCTGTAGTTCATCGGGCGCCTCCCGCGAGTTTCTCGATGGGCACGTAATCCAGATCGTACTTGAAGTAGCGCGGCCCCACCTGCTTGATGCCCGCTTCGGTGCGCCAGATGGGGTGGCAGGGCATGCCCACGACAATGCAGCGCCTGCCGTATTTCAGGTGTTCTGTGGTGATGGGGAGCCCCCGTTCCTGGTCGAGGACAGTGATCAGATCCGGGGTCATGGCGTTGGCCTTTCCGTTGCGGCGTCCGACCAGGTTCTCGTTCTGGAAATCCAGCTCGTAGGAATCGCCCTTACAGCCATCGATACCCTCGAATACCACGGTTCCCCGCATGAAGCCACTGGTCAGATCCCGGCGGACGTCGGTGATCTTGCCCTCGAACAGGCTGAACCCCTTGGTGATTTCCAGGATGCCGTCCACAGCGCTCACCCGCGATTTTCCGGCTTCCAGTATTTTTTCCCCTATTCGCTCGGCCAGGGTCATGGTCCCGCGAATGGCCAGGCGTTTTACCGTAGCCCCGTCCATGCTGTAGATGCCGAGCATGGAGTTGAGCCCCATGGCAATGGTGGCCGTTCGGGATAATACCTCGCTCCACTGGTTGGATGCGGCTTCCAGTATGATCTTGTTGCCTTTTTCGTCGCAGATGACCATGGGCGAGGAGGATACGCCGCCCAGGCTGAAGGAGACCATGGGGAGTTCGGGGAAGGCCCGTCCCATGCCGTCACCGTCCACCAAAGGAAGTCCCAGGCTGGCCGCGGTGTAGATGGGTATGCAGGAATTAAGGCCCCCCGCTTCTATGGAAATTACCGCGTACGCGTTGCGCCCCAGGAATTTCTCCAAGGCCCGGAAAGAGGTTTCCGGTTCCTTTCCGTTTGGCAATTTCTCCAGCATGACTGCAGGGGCGCCCATCATTGCGGAGGGGATGACCAGTTCGCCATCCGGTACTTCGTCGGCGTCGATCAGGCGTACCGGCCCGTGCTTGCGGATGGCCTGCTTGGCCATCAATTTACCGACGTAGGGATCGCCCCCGCCACCGGAACCGAGAACCGCCGCACCCACGGCGATCTTTTCGATAGCATCTTCGTCCAGATACCTCATGAAAGCTCCTTTTCACCGAGCTGGCTAGAGAACGTAGCGCAATTGGAAGGTGTCCCCCCCGATCGCGAAAAAGGTTTCCGTGCTGAGAAGGCCATCCACCAACCGGAGTTCTTCCTCCAGGAAGCGCTGGTACGAGTGCTCCGTATTGAACATGACCACCGCCATGATGTCGAAGCGGCCGCTGACCGAGGATGCGCCCACCACGCCCTTCAATTTCGAGATGGAGTTGAGCGCTTCCGTCATCTTGTAGGGAAGGACCTTGAAACCGATATACGCGGCTTGGTGGTCTTCCAGCGCTGTCGGGTTCACCAGGCTGATTATCTGGAGGGCCCCGCTTTCCAGCATCTTGTTGACCCTGCTGCGTACCGTGTTTGTTGTCAGGCCGACTTTTTCTGCGATTTCCTGGTACGGTGTGCGCCCGTCCCACAGGTTCCGGATAATGTCGATGTCGTAGCTGTCCAATTTCTGGCCCATGGCTTTTCCTTTTGGCTAGTGTATGCGTATTGTGCGGAATGTCAATATACGTTGTTAAAAAAATAGTTGTGCATAATATAAAATTAGTTTATTGTGCATATACACAATTGATACGATTTTGGAGGCAGCATGGAACTTGAGAGCGCCATATTCGGTCGAAGGAGCGTGCGCTTCTTCACCGATCAGAAAATTGAAAAGGACAAGCTGGGGAAGATCTGCGAGGCGGCTATCTGGGCCTCCACCGCCGGAAATTCCCAACCCTGGATTTTCATTCCCGTAACGAACCCCGACACCATCCGCCTAATCCGGACCGTCTCTCCCGGCCTCCTGGGCAATCCGCAGGCCCTGATCGCGGTATTTTCAGACAAGGAGAATAATATCAGGCGGATGGGCCCATTGGGTGGCTCGCTTGCCGAGATGGATTGTTGCTTCGCGGCCCAGAATATTGGGTTGATGGCCCATGCCTTGGGGCTCGGGAGCTGTGTGATCCGTTCATTCAACCAGAATGCGGTACGGGAAGTGCTGCAGGCACCCCCTGGTGCGACCCCCGAACTATTGATCATCTTGGGATACGCTTCCCGCGAGGCTCCCGCCCCGAACCGCCGGACGGATGTCATCCAGTGGGAACGATACGGAGGAAAACAGGATGAGTGAACAGGCATTCGACAAAGGAGCAATGGAACTTCTCGCGTACATGCTCACTTCCGCACGGGGACTCGTGGACGAGCCTGCAAGCTACGGACCCTTCCGCCTGGTGGATGGAGTCTCACGCCTGTGTGACCTGCTTATAGCCAAGGGACATCCGGAATCCGTCTTTCTGAAGAAACTCAAGGATAAGATTGATGATCGCAAGTTTGTGCTCATGACGGATGCCGGAGCTTTTGTCTCCTTGATGGATGAGACTGTGATCGATATCACCAAGGCTTTGATGAAAAAGATCTGAGCAGGGTTTTATTTGTCGGCGAATGCGTGGATCAGCATCGCTGCAAGGAAAAACCGGAAGCGGGGCAACCTGTTGAGGGCGACCCGCGCGGCTGCCCGCTCCAGTTGGTTTCTGATGTCCGTACCATCGAGGGTCAGGCTGGTTTCGGGCAAAAGACCCAGTACCAGATCCCTGTACTCCTTTCCCCCCTTGGGGATGGCTTCTGCCAGACGTTGGAGCGCAATCCTGCGGGGCTCGGGGATGTCTTTTGCCTGCTCAAGGATCTCGTCCAGCAATTCGACCACGCCGAGGTGGGCTTTTTCCAGGAAATCGACATACAATTGGTAGAACCAGTCCCCATGGCCGAACAGGCCCGCCAGCGAAAGGATGATCTCGTCGCGTATGAAGGGGAGTTGCCTGGATTCGAGCTTTTCCAGAAGTGTTTCCAGGGAAGAGGGCTTGCGGTGTTTTTCCAGCGCCTTGGCACCGTGGATGATCAGCCGGGGATTGCGTGTTTCCCGCAGGATGGCCTCGATTTCCCCGATGGATTCGCTGTCTCCCAGTTTGGCCAGGGCTACCATGCTCTCACCCGCCAAAAGCGTGTCGGGGCTGCGGAGAGCCTTCCTCAGGAAGGGGATGCCTTCATGGACAGAACGATTGCCTATTATCCGCGCGGCCAGGCTGCCGGTGGTGTACTCGTTATTTTTGACTTCCGAAACGAGAAGTTGCCTGGCTTTTTCGTCCAGGGGTGCGTCCATGAGTACTTCCAGGGCTTGGGCCCGTATCTGGTAACTGGGGGATCGTACCTTGGCCATCACGCCGTCCATGGCCAATTCCGAGGGGACCTGTCTGAGTTCCTCGATCAGATTGCTCTCTTCCTCCACCGTTTCCGCTTCGTCCAGTTTGCGCAACAGGGTGAGGGCCCTCATGTCCCTGGGCGAAAGTATGAACATGATGGCGTCCTTGATGGGGTACGCACCGGCATTTTCCAACGAGCGTGTAGCCAGCAGGATTGCGACAACCACCAGCGCTATGACGGAAAAATAGATGCGGAAGGATTCGGGCGCACCGAGAGCGACCGTGTTCAGCAGGAAATCGAGTGCATTACCCCCGGCTATGGACCCCATGGTTCCGCCCAGACCGACTATGAAATAGTAAATAATGCCGTAGTTGACCCGTTCCGAACTATCCGTCAGGCCTATGAAATAGCTCAGGCTGGAATTGCCCATGCCGGCTGATCCCATGCCCCACACGAAAAACAACACCCCCGCGTAGACCATCAAGGGCAGGCCGGCAAAGCCGGGGCTGACGATGGCTATGAAGATGGAGATCAGACTGACAAAGGTGAACCCGAACAGGAGCGGCTTCGCCCCTATCCTGTCCATGGTTAGCCCGCTCAGAATGGCCATCACGAGGGCACCCACATTGGCGAGGGCGGAATATAAAACGAGGCGGTTGTCCGGAAAGGCGTATACCTGTTTCAGGTAGACCACGAGGAAGGACCCGAACATGGCTGCGGAAGCATGGACAAGAAAACCGCAGGCGAAAAAGATGATTGTATTCCGCGACGAGAAAGCCTTCGCGAGGGAATCCAGGATTTTCGAGCCCGCACCGCGCAGCGCATCCACCGGTTCGGGCAATCGGAAGATGAAGATCGTGCTGATGAAACCCAGGAGTATGCCTATGGAGATGATGACCGCAAAGCGCCACAGCGGAGCCTCGGCACCCAAAAGAAACGCCATCAGGAAGGCGCTGAAAATCGCCATGGCCTGGGAAATGATTTGCACCTTGCTCAGGAAAATGCCCCGGTCCTTGGTTCCCGCCAGATGGGCGACGATGGGGCTGTCGCTGACTATGGCTATTCCACGGGCGATGTTGAAACCGGCGGCAGCGAAGATCATGAACGCGAAGGCGATCACCCTTTTTTCCGGGGCGGCGAAGAAGACCGCCAGCGGCATGGGAATGATGAGTGCGAAACGGATAAGATAGAACTTGCCCATCAGGCGTACGACGCCGAATTTTGTCACCAGCAAGCGGCCTATGAAGAGGAAGAACAGGCTGATGTACATGAACGATGAAATGAGCCCTATCAGCGAATTTCCCGCGCCAAGACGGATCGCGAATAGGGTGATGATGTTGCCCGTGATGAGCTGGAACGAGAGGACGTTGAAAAAGGCGAGGGCGTAATAGCTTTTCCTGCCTCTTTTCAATTCCCCTGGACTGAGGGCACCGGATTCCATGATGGGCCCAGTATATCAGAAATGTATGTGTTCGTGGGTAGCGGCCCGGGTAGGGGCAAGCGGAAAGCCGGAGTCCTCACCCAAATAGCAAGTCCCCAAAACAGTGAGGTACATGGAAATTGAGTGCTTCCCCGATGGGAGACCAGGAAGCCCAATGGGGGTGGGAGGACTTGTCGGCGCACTTGAAGAAATTGCCCTGCCAGACGGTTCCGGGTAAGGGGGCTGTAAAATCTGGTACGTATTTCCCGAACAGGCTGAAAGGGACCGAGACATCCACCCTCCAATCCAGGGGGGCAGGATTCTCGGGCAGGTAGGGGCGCTCCCGGATGGAATGCCACACCACGACACCTGCCACGTCGGCTTCGGGCACCTTGGTGGCTTTTACGAAGCCTGTCGGCGTCCGTTTGGGGTCTTCGATATACTTGAGCAGCAGGGTACCGATGCAATTTGTCTCGAAACCGAAGTAGCCCGAGGCCCCTGCGGGGTGGATGAAGAACTCGACGCAGCTGTCCTCGCACACCTGGCTCTGGAACTCCAGTTTCTCCGCAAGGACGTAACGGTCCCGCACGAGGAAGGACCAGTACAGGCTTGCGTCGTCGTACAGGACCTTGCAGGATACCTGAGGATGATGGGTGGAACTCTGGGGGTGGAAGGAGGCGACGCTCAGTGTATGGGCTTCTTTCCATTCCGAGAAATCCCAATCCCCGCCGGGTTGCGGTGGATTCCGGGTTTTTATGACGGTATACGGTATTGCACCCATGTGGACTCTCCTTTCCATGCTATCCTAGCGCGGTGGACAGAAGCCTGGCTAGGGATTAGTCTTGACCAAGACCCACACCTGGACCAGCCTATAAACCAGCACCAAGGAGTCGCCACTTTGGATACGAGTATAGCCCCCCTCATCCTTATAACCGGATTTCTGGGGTCGGGAAAGACCACGGTCCTGAACGATGCCCTGGCCTTGATGAAGGGGCGCAGGGTGGCGGTGGTGGTGAACGAATGGGGCAAAATGGGCGTGGACGGGTCGCTCTTGCAGGATCCGGCCGGTTTTGGGATCAGCGAACTGGCGGGGGGACAGATTTTCTGCTCCTGCGTCGCACCCGCCTTCCTGAAAGCCCTGGAAAGGCTCGTCGCCCTCGATGTGGAGGCCATCTTCGTTGAGACTTCGGGGCTGGCCAAACCGGCAACGGTGGCGCAGTTGGCGGCGGAGGCCGAAAAACGAAGCGGCGGCAGGCTGGCGTACCGGGGTTTGGTGTGCGTGGTGGACGCCCTGCGTTTCCTTGTCCTGCGTCAGGCCGCACTGGCAGTTAATGAGCAGGTCGCCTACGCCGATCGTTTCATCGTGAGCAAGGCGGACCTCGCCGATCAGGCTACGCTGGATTCCATCAGCTCGGTACTTAAAGAAATCCGTCCCGACGCTCCGGTAACCCTGCGCAAAGGACAGCCTATTCCCTTGGACGCGGTGTTTTGGGGGTCGAACCTCGAACCCTGGATTACCTCCCACGCTCCGACTCCCACCCATGCCACGACTCCGGCATTGGTACCCTTACCTTTCGATCCCCGCTGGAACGGGTGGGGGAGTGGTGGCAGACCGAAATCCGTGGCTTTGGTACCGGACGGGCCGGTAGATAGGCGCTCGCTGGATGTTTTCCTTCACTCGGTTTCGGGCGGGACCTGGCGCATTAAAGGCTTTGTTTCCGTTACCGGAGAGGGTTTGCCCTTGTTTGTAGATTGCGTGGAGGACTTCGTGGCGGTATCCGTCCTTCCTGCCGGCAAAACCGCACCGGATACCCTCGGCCTGACTCTTATCTGGAAGACTCCGCCCGATCAGGCTGAGTCTGTTGTACAAAGCTGGACCGCAAGCACAGGAACAGGGGCGCATATCCTGGCTTGAACGCTCCCGTCAACTGTTTTCAAGGAGGTTCTGCAGTGAAAAACCTCGCTTCCAACAGTAGGGTTGGCTTGGTAAGCCCGGCTATCGATGTCCACCGTATCGGGCTTGTGCGCTTGGCGAGGCTCCTGGGGGATTGCGGCATTTTTGTGTCCGTAGCAGGCTTCAAGGTTCGCGAGGCTGTTGGGAATCCCCTCGCCGGAGAGGGATTCGGGCCTGTTGTGGAGTGGATCAAGTCCGAGGGGCTGGATGTGTTGGGCTTCAGTTACCGGCTTGATCCCCAGGATGCGGTCCGACTTTTCGGTGCGTTCATGGCGGGCCTGGAACACGCCGGGCTCATGGAACAACAAGGCGGTAGGGTCCGTTCTGTCTACTTTGCGGGCCTTCCCCCTGCCTGTGCCCTCGTAAGCGCCCGTTATCCCGCTGTCGCGGGGGTTTTTTCCGGGACTGAAGAGCCCGAACATACGCTGACCGCCCTGGGCGTTCCCACAGATATAATCCCGGCTTCCCTGCGGTCTTCCTCACCCTACGACGAATGGCGGCTCGGTTTTGGCAAGGAACTGATCCGCAAGGGCGAATATCTGGGTGTTCAGCCCGTAGACCGTAGCGGATCGCCCCACTTCGGCCTGCGCGGGGACAGTATGGCCGCGCGGATAGCCCATGGACGCCAACAAGGCCTGCCGCCCCTGATGCGTGCCCATGCAGGCCCCTACCTGCCGGACCGGCTGGAAGCGGTGCGCTTGTTCGGACGTTGGGCAGGAACGCTCGCCCAGGGCAGACTGCTGGACGTGCTATCCATCGGAACTTCCCAATTGACCCAATCCGACTTTGGGGGCGATTGGGAGGGCCTGCCTAACGGTGGCGGTGTTCCCATCAGGACCCGGGAGGAATATGAGCGGATCTGGCAGGCCGCCAGACCCATGCTCGTGCGTACCTACGCGGGAACCAGAAAGGTGCCGGACCTGGCACGCCTGCACGAGGAGTCGCTGGATATCGCCTGGCACGCCCTGTCCTTCTGGTGGTTCAGCCAGCTGGACGGCAGGGGACCCAACGGAGTGCGGGAAAACCTGAACGAACACCTGGAAACCCTGCGCTACATCGCCGGAACCGGCAAGCCTTTCGAGCCCAACGTCCCCCACCATTTTGCCTTCCGCGGGGCAGACGACCTGAGCTGCGTCATCGCGGGATATCTCGCCGCGCGGGCCGCCAACAGCGCAGGAGTCAGGCGCCTGGTACTCCAGACCATGTTGAATACGCCGCGGGGAAGTTGGGGCGTGCAGGACATAGCCAAGGCCCGGGTGCTGTTGCAGCTGGTCCGGGGCATCCCGGGCCTGGAAGTCTACCTGCAACCCCGGGGAGGGCTGGACCACTTCTCCCCGGACGAAAGCCTGGCCAAGGCCCAGCTTGCCGCAGTCACCGCCCTGATGGACGATATCGAGCCGGAAGACGCCTCAAGCCCCGCCCTGATCCACGTGGTAGCCTATTCCGAAGGCCAGGGTCTCGCGGACCCGCCTGTCATCGAGGAAAGCCTCCGCATTACCAGATATGCCCTGGCCGAATACCGCCGCCTCAAGAAAAAGGGCTTGACCCCCGACGTCACCCGGGACGAAGAGGTTCTCTCAAGGACGGAAAACCTTGCCAGGGATGCGAACTTGCTTGTTTCGGCCTTTGAAGGAGCCCACCCCGCACCCTGGTCGGCCGAAGGACTGTACGATGCCCTTGCCTGTGGGTTGCTCGCCGTTCCCGACCTTTCGGCTTGCAGGGAAGAATTCCCCGCTGCGGTGGAGGTTCAGACAGAATTGTCGCGGGGTTCCGTGGTACTCGTGGATGAAGACTCAAAACCGGTGAAAGCCGCCGCCCGGGCCGAAGCCGTCAAGGCAGCGCTTGCCGGCAGGGTGGTGAGTCAAAAAGGGAAAGGAGGCAGATAGGATGCCAAAGACCGACGATGAACTGCTCCGGTCCCTTTTGAAGGAAAAAAAGGAAAGGGCCGACAGGGAGCCTGGCAATAAGCTGCGCTTTGCCGTGGTTGGGGCCGGCAACGGGGGGCTCGCGATGGCGGGCCACCTGGGCCTGATGGGTTTCCCTGTCGCCCTGTACAACAGGAGTGATGACAAGCTCGCGGGAGTGCGCTGGCACGGGGGAATCCAGGTGAGCGGCGAGGTTGAGGGTTTTGGCAAGGTGGCGGTCGCCACCTCCGATATGCAGGAAGCCCTCTCCGGTGCCGATCTGATCATGGTTGTCACCCCATCCACTGCCCATCGGGAACTTGCCACCCTTATGGCCGCCCATCTCGCGGATGGCCAGTCGGTGGTGCTCAACCCGGGGCGTACCGGCGGTGCCCTGGAATTCCGCAAGGTACTGAAGGATCTTGGATGCACCGCCAGGATAGTACTCGCCGAATCCCAAACCTTCATCTACGCATCCCGCGCCACCTCGCGCTTCGAGGCGAAAATCTTCAAGATCAAGCAGGGCCTTGCCGTCTCCGCCCTGCCTTCGTTCTGGACACCGGATTTGCTGGATCTACTGGATCAGGCTTTTCCCCAGTTCAAGGCTGGCGGTAACGTTCTTGCAACCAGCCTGGAAAATATCGGTGCCGTTTTCCACCCGGCCCTCACACTGCTTAACGCAGGCTGGATTGAGGAAACCCGGGGCGATTTCGAGTACTATCTACAGGGGATAACCCCCTCAGTAGCGGTCGTACTGGAGCGTGTCGACGAAGAGCGGCTCGCCGTCGCCCGGGCCTTGGGTGTACGCAGCCTTTCCGCCCGGGAATGGCTGTACCTGAGCTACGGTTCCTCCGGCGACAACCTGTACGAGGCGATTCGCGATACGGACGCCTATTCGGGCATCCGTGCCCCCCACGATATCGCCCACCGCTACATTTTCGAGGACGTCCCTATGAGCCTCGTCCCCCTCGCCTCGATAGGGAAGATGCTGGGCGTCGCTACCCCAACCATCAACATGATGGTGGATCTTGCATCTGTCATGCACCACACCGACTACCGCGCCATCGGGCGCAATGTAGAAAATCTGGGACTCGCGGGACTCGATGTACGGGCGATCCACGCCCTCGTTTCTGGGTCGGACGGAAAGGAATCCCGACAGGAAATTTGACAAGAAACCTGACAGGAGTACGCACATGATGGAAATTGCTGAAAGGGTATTCGCTTTCATAGTAAGATTACCGCCTCTTTTATTGGCCTTCATCGTCCTCTGCCTCGGCTGGGCAGGAGCCCATCTTTCCAGGCTCCTCGTGTCCGGGTTGCTGTCACTGGCCAGATTGGACCGCATCGCCGAACGCACGGGTTTTGCCGAATTCCTGCGGAAGGGAAATGTCCGCTACTCGGCATCCAAGCTTGGCGGGGTTATCGGCTATTGGCTCGTTCTCGTTGCCACTTTTGTGGGCATCGCGAAAATACTGGACGTGGAGCTTGTATCCTCCCTGGCAGACCGCTTCAAGGCCCTACTGCCGGGCATCATCGCCGCCATCTTCGTCATTACCGTGGGCTTCATCGCAGTGTCCTTTATCGCAAACTCGGCCCGCACCATCGCCCGCAACGCTGCGGTGCCGAATTCGGGCCTCATCGCCCGCTCGATAAGGTACATAGGCAATTTCATCGTGGTACTCATGGCACTGGACCAGATGGACTTTGGCAGCTCGCTGCTGAGCACCATGGCCTTGCTCCTTTTCGCAGCGATCGTGCTGGGTTTCGCGCTCGCGTTTGGGCTGGGCTGCAAGGACCTTGCAGGCAAGGCCTTCGCCAAATTCCTGCGAACCCTGCGTGAACGGGACCGGGAGGCCAAGGGCACGGACCTGGAAGGGTAGGTCCGGAATGGTGACTGCCGGGATGGTGGCTGCCGGAAGAAACCGAGGCTTCATGTTGCTTTCGGGAATGGTGTAAACGGGAGCTGGGTTCAGTCGCCCTTCGGCAGCATGACGGTGAAGGTGGTCCCTTGCCCGGCGACCGAATCGAAGGTGATGACGCCATGGTGAAGTTCGGCGATATGCTGGCAGATCGAAAGGCCAAGACCGGTATTGGTTTTGGTCATCTTCGTCGTATAGAAAGGCTTGAAGATTTCACCCGCGATGTCCGGCGGGATGCCGCAGCCGTTGTCCTCTATCATCACCGATACCGATCTGCCACCCTCGCTGGGCGTGACCGACACGGTGATGTGCCCATCCTCGAGTACCGCCTCGATGGCATTTGTAATCAGGTTGAGGAAGAGTTGCCGCAGGCGGTTCTCGTAGGCCTCGACCGTCGGGCTTTCAGCAGAGAACAAACGTACCAGTTTAATCCTTTTTGCGACCAGCTTGTGATCCAGGAGTATGAGCAGTTCGTCCAGCAGGATTCCCAGGTCCACCTCGCGGGTGGTTCTCTGCTGGACCCGTGAAAAGGACAACAGGCTGGATACGATCTCGACTATGCGGTCCAGCTCCTTTTCCATCGAGCCCAGTACCATGGAATCGTCATCATCCTTGTTTTTAAGTTTCAGGTATTCCACATAATTCTTGACTATGCCCAGGGGATTGTTGATCTCATGGGCGACTCCGGCTGCAAGTTCGGCGGTGGAGGCTATTTTTTCTGCCCGGGACAGGTACTCCCGGGTGATATGGTCGATGGAAATGTCCTCTATCAGTATCGCGGTTCCGGTTGGCGTACCGTCTTCCTCATTCAGCGGAAAGGTTCTCAATTTGACTATCCTGGAATTATCCATACGAAGGTTGGCCCAGCTGCGTGATTCCCGCCTGTCCAGGGCATCTTCCACTTCCTCTCTCAGTTCGAGCCCATGTTCCTCGATCAATTCCAGGAAGGAACTGCCCGATTCGATACCCCGGGGCAGGTCCAGGGCACGGTTTGCCGAAGCGTTGGAGAGGGCTACTTTCAGTTCCGTATCCAGGAGAAGCAAGCCTACCGGCAGGTCCCGGATAAGGGATTCATCGTAGCGCGAGAGAAGCAGGAGTTTGCCGCGCTCATCTGCCTTTTCGTCAGATGATACCGCAAAACTGTAGGCGAGGTTGATAAGCCTGGACCGATCGACGGAGCCTACGGAATCGGTGCTGCGCCGGTGGCCGTCCTTGAGCACCGTCACCCGGTCGGCAATCTTGATTACTTCGTCGATCATGCTTGTAACATAGATAATGGCTTTTCCCTCGTCCCTGACTTTCCGCAGGATGCCGAATACCCGGTCCAATTCTGCCGGCGTAAGTCTGCGGGAGATCTCGTCAAGGATCAGGATTTCCGTGCCCCGGGCCAGGACCCGTACCAGCTCGACTATCTGTTGCTTTCCTTCGCTCAGGCTGTCCACGGATGCATGGGGGTCAATTTCCAATCCAAAGGACAGGAATAATTCGCTGCATTCCGATTCCAGCCGCCGCAGGTCCCGGTGGCTGATAAAAAAACCGGGCATGCGTCCTGTGTAGACATTTTCCAGAATGGTCATCCGGTTGATGATGAGCGGTTCCTGGTATACGGCGCCTATCCGATTCTGGATGGCCGAGCGCGGGGTGAGGGTCCCCACGTCGCGTCCGTAGATTTCTATGGAACCCGCCTGCTTTTTGATGGCCCCCGAGAGGATGCC
>CAXNJE010000055.1:0-18468 GCA_964202565.1 Breznakiellaceae bacterium
CCGAATACCGCGCGGGTGCGGAGAGGCTCGCCCAGGCCATGGCCGAGCGCGGCATCGACCTGGTGTACGGCGCGGGAAATGTGGGCATGATGGGAGTGATAGCGGACGCGGTCATCGCGCGCGGCAGACGGGCTACCGGCATCATTCCCCGCCGCTTGCGGGAACTCGAGCTGGCGCACACGGACCTGCATGAATTGGTGGAAGTGGAGACCATGCGGGAGCGCAAGGCACTGATGATGGAAAAGGGCGATGCCTTCGTCGCCTTACCGGGTGGTATCGGAACCTTGGAGGAATTGACGGAAGTCATGACCCTAAGTCAGCTCGGTTACATCGCAAAGCCCATTGGCCTGCTGGATTCAGGCGGTTTCTGGAAGCCCTTTATGGCCTTTTTAAGGCATTTAGTGAAGGAAGGATTCCTTAAGCAGGCCCAGATGGAGCAGCTGATTGTGGACGAAGATCCGAATCGCCTTCTTGATCGGATGGCAAAAGCCTCGGCGGTCTACGTGCCTAAATGGAACTGATGTTTTGGAAAAATTAGCACCCGCGGCGTCTTCGAAAAGACGCCGGTGCTACTCTACTCGGTGGCTGTATCGTCGCCGTCGGAAGCTTCCTCTTCGGAGTCATCCTCATCGGAGGCTTCACCATCCGGATTATCGGGATCATCTTCGGGAATCTCGCCCCGGGCGATCGCCTCGCGCCGCAGCTTCTTCTTGAGTTCCTTGTCTTCTTTCTTCTTTTTGCGGTCGAGCTCTTTCTTCCGCTTCTCTGCGTTGTAGTTTTGCCTCACCAGGTCCTTCTTTTCAGGGATGATTCAGACAGTATAGCGTATTTTATCAAAAACGTCCTCCCCCCAGAGCCGAGCTCAGGCTGAGGGTGACGGAAGGCCCCCCCGCGAGCACGACGTACTCGCCGTTGTCCCCTGCGCCCCACAAGGCCGAGGTGGAAAAATGGAAGGTAGCCGAAGCCGATGCCGACATCCTGTCGAAAAAGCGGTACGAGATTGAAGGCTTGGCGAAACCGGACAGGTCCGACAGGTTGGCCAAAACGAAGACAGAACCGGAAAGGTCCTTCAGACCCATTTCAGACTTGGATACCGAAAGCGCCGCGTAATGCAAGCCGGAATTATAGATCAGGCCCGCGCCCAGCGCAGCGGCCCCGTCCCCGCCCAGGATGGTGCTCACCACTGGTTCCACCGCACGGAAGTCGTCAATCAGCGTATTCCGATCGTCGTCCGCGTAACCCTGCCCGTTGAAGAGGTATTGGCCGACAACGGTCAAGTCCCAGTCACTTTTGGTCCAGTTGAAACCCGCTGTGCCGGAGAAAAACGGACGGTCGTCATATTTTTCTGTAACAAGAAAGGGCGCCAGCATGGAAATATCCTTTACAAAGGACTTCTGGCTGCCCCAGCTCAAGGAACCTTCCCCGAATAGGGAAAAACGTCCCACAGCCCCGGTCAGACTGAGCATGGCCGACGCGCTCTGGTCGTAACGGACAAAGGCCCCGGTTCCCACCTCCCAGTTGCCCACAAGGAATTCAACCTTGGCGGCCGCCCCCAGATCGGCAGGTTCCAGGCTGGACGGGTCATCGGTTTCGGGGATGAGGGCGTAGGCCCAGATATTGGTCTGGGTGCCGGGAACGGGGATGTGGGCTCGCAGGCTGATGGGCCCTTCGCGCTGGACGTCCGGGTCCTCCACGTCTATGGCGCTTAGATTGAGCACATCGGCGGGACTCCAGAAATAGCCCACGCCCCATTTGACGGTATGCTTGCCAAAACGGAAAAACACCTTGTCGTTCCAGCTGAAGTCGTTGAAAAGCTCGAACACCTGGATGTTGGGGACCGCGACCGAACCCTGCCCGGCTGGTAAGGATGGTGCCGTGAATGGACCGGAACTGGCCACAAAGGGCCACTGGGTCTTGAAGGAACCGTAGACGCGGAAGTTTTCCGCCGGGCGTCCCTCAAAGAAAACCAGCGCCGAGAGCGTGGTGGGCAGGTTCATTTCGTCGGGTGTGATAGGGTTGTTGTTGCCGTTCCAGGGGTCGGTCCAGGACCAGGAACCCCCGGAGGAGGCGCTGAAGCTGCCGCCTACCCGGGCAGCGTTGGTTTTGAGGAAGGAAGCCGTCGCGGACACGGTTCTGGATTCGGGCATGGCCACCACCCCGCCCGTGGCTGAAGCGCCGGGGACGGCTGTTACCGCATCGGCGCTCTCGATGGAGGATTCCACGGCGTCGTCGCCAAACAGGGCGTCCTCGTCGGTGATGATTTCGATGTCCTGGGCGTGCAGAAACGCAGTTCCCGGCCCTAGCAGCAGGAAAAACACCGAAAGCACAGCGATGAGGAAGCCCGTGCGCTGCTTCGCGTTCGGCAGGGACATGAGAGATATTTTTGCGGCCATCAGTTCACCTGTTCCAGGAAGGCCTTGGTGAAGACCACATCGGGCTGTTTGGCGGTGGAAAGGTCGGTCATGGTGATCTGGCTTTTTTCGCCCTTGTTGATCTCATCCACCACCAGCATCTGGGAAGGATAGAACTTGCCGGAGCCTATGTCGGCATACTTGGGGTAGAGGGTGGTGCGCATGAGCCTGCCGGAAAGGCCGAAGTCTTCCTGCTTGAGCACGAGGGGCCGGTCCTTGCGCACGTAAAGCTTGATGATGTCGTAGGAAACCTCGTTCGTCTTGGCCTTCAGCGTGATGACCCGGACGGGAACCTTCCCGACGTTGCCGTCCTCCACCAGGGTGGTGTCGTAGTCGTCCAGGAGGCTCCGCTTGGTGAAGTCGCCGCTCTTGGCCTCCGAATCGTTCAGGTTCTCCTTGAGTGAGGTATGGGAAAACTTGCGGCTGCCGGGGTCGTAGAACCATACGTTGTCCCCTTCCTTCATGTAACCCTGACCTTTTGAAGCCTCGGGCAGCATGATGAGGATGAGGAATTGTTCCTTGTCATCCCGGCGGAACATGCGTATCTGCTGGGCGCTTTGCTTCTCGTTCGGCTTGTCGGAGACGATGGTGAAGACGCCGGTAAAATCGCGGCCAGTAAAATCGTTCATTTCGTCTATGGCTTTAAGGATTGCCTTTACTTCAGCGGTCTGCGAAAAGACGGGAGCCGCGACGCCGGATAAAAATACGGCGAAAAACAGCACGAAGGAAAATAGCACGAAAGAACGTGCGAAAGTAACTTTGGGTACGGCTGGTCTGTTCATTTTGCGTTATGGCTCCTTGCCATGGGTTTCATTTCGAGGTCCGCAGGGCCGCGGCCGGTTCCAGGCGCGCCGCAGAGCGGGCGGGCAGGTACGCGGCGAGGGCGGTCATGGCGACGACGAGCAGCAGGTTCGCGAGGGACTGCACGAGGGGTGGGGAAAAGGACAGGTGTCCGTTCTTCATGAGCAGGGCAAAAAAGGTCCCTGTGCCAAAATTGGGGATTGAAAGACCCAGCATCACGAGGGCGGCCACCAGCATGCCCGCCAGGGCACCGGCGGCGGCAAGGAGGCCTGCTTCCATCAGGAACAGGGTGCGCACCGATCCCCGGTGCATGCCCAGCGCGCGCATGGTGCCGATTTCCTTGACCCTTTCGTACATGATCATGCGGAAGGTATTTGCGATGCCTACCATTATTATGAGGAAAAGGGTTATGAGGATGCCCAGGCTGACGCCGTTCAGGACGCCCACCAACTGTTCGATCTGGGAGATCATGTCGTTGATGGTGAAGACCCGGTATTTGCTCCCCTCCCAGGTTTCCTTGCGCGAAAGCCGTAACAGCTTCCGGTAGCGGGATCCCATGGGGGAAGAGGAATCGGAGGCCGCCGCGACGGTCTCCGAGGCAACCGTGCTTGCCTGATTGGGTTTGGTTGCGTCGCTTGTAGCCGTGTCGGTTTTCGATTTGTCGGATTTGGCGGCTTTCTTGGGAGCCGGGACGACAGGGGGCAGCTCGAATACCGGGGCGCGTTCCTTCAAGGCCGCGTTCAGCCTGATGGCGACCTGCTCGGACTTGGCCAGATCAGAGGTCATGATGCCGAAAAGTTGGTACTCTTCGGGACCGATGTCTATCAGTTGATTGAAGTATTCCCGATGGGCGTAGGCGAGCATGTTGGAGAACAGGCCCATGTCCTGAGTGATGCCCGCGAGTACGAACTCGCCCACGTTGTTCTGCCCGGTCACCGTCTTGAGCTGGGCCAGGATGGTGTCGCCGATATGGGCGTTCAGCTTTTTGGCCACACCCTCACTAAGTATCAGCGCCCTTGGGTCGGTCTTGGTAAGTTCAAAACCGCCATCCTTGAAGCTCAGCCGTTCCTTCAGGTATTTCTCGCCCTCCAGGTCCGTGCCGAAGATGTTCTGGCTGGTCTTGTTGCCTTCGAATACGAGGGTCACGTTCATTGACGAACGTTTTGCCACGTAATCCGCAGGTATCCCGGCGGCTTTCAGGGCCTCGAGCACCACGCGGTCGTCGCGGATGAGGTCCAGCGTCTTGCCCTTGGGCGTCTTCTCGGAGGCTTCCACAAACACATGCCCTGCAAAAAGGTGGGCCATGTTCTCCGCCACGTTGCGGGAGAAGGCACCGGAAAAGCCATTTATCACCGTTACGATCAAGATGCCAAAGGCGACGGCGCCGCCCAACAGGAAGGTTCTTTTCTTTTGCCTGTTCAGATTTCTGAACGCGACTATCATCAGGGTTTTCATTTCATGCTCCTAATCGACCTGCATGGCTTTGACGGGCGGAATCCGGAGCGCCACCGCTACCGGGTACAGATGGGCCGCCCAGCCGACGAAGAACACCATGACCAAAGTGAAGGCGAAGGAGACCGCGCGCAGGCTGAGCTTGAGGGTGGGACCTCCAAAAAGCAGCTTGAGCAGGTCGTTCCCCGCCTCGATGCGCAGGGCATTGACGATGAGGGCTATGCCTATCGCCAAGACCGAACCTATGGCACCGAAAACCAGGGTGATGGTGAGGGTCTCCGTGAGGAACATGGAGCGTACGAAACCTTTTTGCGCCCCCAAGGCGCGCATGGTGCCGATCTCGCCGGTACGCTCGATGACGGAGACCACGAGGGTGTTCATCATGACGATGACTGCCACGACGGCGATGATGATGATGGCGATGTTGAAAATGATGCGGACTATGTCGGAAAAGGACGCAAAGGAACCCGCAGCCGCTTTCCAGTCCACCACTCGGGCGTCTATCTTCTCAGCCCCCAGGGACTTGGTCAGGTCCGCGATATAGCCGGGTGCGCTCCCGGAATCCTTCAGCCGAACCAGGATAAAGTGCCAGGCACCCACATCGGCGGCGTTCAGCCGCTCCCGTTCGGTGGAGTCGCCGAGCATCCCGGCAAACTTGGAAGGATCCAGAGCCTTGTCCGAATCCGCCACGCTTTCCACCATGTCGTCGCCAAAAAGCGCATCCAGATCGTCGGTATCCAGCAAGGAAGTCTGGGTGGCGTCCAATTTTACCGTCTCGTCGGCTCCCAGGGTCAGCCCCCCGAGCACGCGGGCCGTATCGATATCGGTGTACACCATCTGCATGGGTCCGCTCTGCTCGGAGGCGCGCTCGTACACGCCGGCTATCACCACTTCCCTGATCTTGAAGCCTGCCGTACCAAAACCGCTGAGGAGGATTTTGTCCCCCACGACAAAGGTCCGTTTGTACCTTTTTGCCAGGCTCTCAAGTTGGGACTTCTGGATGACTATGGCGGGTTCGCCCGGGAGGGGTTTCCGGCCTTCCACTATTTTAAGGGAAGGGAACATGTCGTAGTAATTATCCGGATCCACCCCGAATATTATGGCGAAGGGAGGACCGTCATTGTCCTCGTTCTCCATGGCGGCATCCGCTATCGTCTCTTCGGCATCTACTGAAAGCAGCGCGTAGGCCACAGCCATGCCCGAGGCCTTTTCGGTGCGGGGATCCTGCCTGACCAGTTCCAGGGTCCTCTCAAACTCGGGGATGGTAGGGACCGTGGTATCAGAATCCATCGACATGGATTGGACACCAAAAATGGAGACTGCGGCTTTGGAAGGTCCGTGAAACATCACGTCGCCGGTAAAATTATCGATAAAAGTCTCCCGAGTACCTTCAGCCGCGGCATCCATCATCGCGTTGCCAAGGACGAGGACGATGACGCCCAAGGCCACCAAGACACCGATGATGACACTTTTGGCTATGTGCTCGCGCATGTTGCGCAAAGCAATCCTGACCAATACTGGCATGATTACGCCCCCGAATTCGCGGAAACGTCGCGCGGTTCGTCCTTGCGATAGTTTTCGGAAACCAACCCGTCCTTGAGGCGGATGACGTGGTCGGCGATTTCAACGATCTTCATATCGTGGGTGGAAAAAATGAAGGTTGTCTGCAGTTCGCGGTTGATCTTTTTCATCAACTCGATGATCTGCTCGCCAGTGGCCGAATCCAGGTTTGCCGTGGGTTCGTCGGCCAGGACTATGGCAGGCTTGCATACCAGGGCGCGGGCTATGGCGACGCGCTGGCGTTGGCCGCCGGACAGCTCGTTGGAACGGTGCTTGCGCCACTGTTCAAGGCCAACTTCCTTGATCAGGAAATCGATCCAGTCCTTCTTTTCGGCCTTGGTCATGCGGTCCTTGCCCAGAAGGAGGGGGAATTCTATGTTCTCGTACACGTTCAGGACGGGAATGAGGTTAAAGGACTGGAAAATGAAGCCGATGACATCGTGCCTCAGATTGGTCAGCTCCCTGTCCTTGAGTCCGGAAACGGGGGCCCCTTGGATGAAAACCTCCCCTGATGTGGGAGAATCGATGAGCCCGATCATGTTCAGGATGGTCGACTTTCCCGATCCCGACGGTCCGGCGATCGAAATGAAGTCCCCTTTCTCGATGCGGAAGGTGACCCCTTTGACCGCTTCAACGAGCGTTTTGCCCAGGGGATAGGTCTTCCGGACATCAGTGAGTTCAATGATATTCAAGATATACTCCTTGGTACCGGCCCTGACGGCGCCGGATCCATATATTCCTCAATAATAACTAAAAAAAGTTGTAAAGAGAACAGATAGGCGAAAGAGGAAAAAGCTTGACTCCGTACCTCTATGATTCGTAATTTCAATACAAACAACAGTCAGGAAGTATCGATGTCCAAGCAACATGAGAAGAAGCAGGAAACGCCCTTCAAAGGCGAAGAAACGAACGAACAGGCGCAAGCCCCGGATGTGACAAAGGAATCCCCAGCCACGGCAGATCAGGCGGGAGCTGCCATAACCGAGGCAATGACCGGGAAGACTCAGGAGAGTGGCGGTGGAAAAGCAAAAGCACCGGAGAGCGAATCGGCCGCTGTCATCGAGTTGGGTGCCCGCCTGGCCTCGATGGAAGCGGAAAATTCAAATCTGAAAGACCAATACCTGCGCAAGGCCGCTGATTTTGAAAATTTCCGCAAGCGCATGGTACGCGAAAAGCAGGAGGCGATAGACTTCGCCAACCAAACACTTTTGCTTGATATAATCCCCGTGCTGGATGATTTCGAGCGGGCCATCAAATCATCGGAGGCCGCCCGGGATTATGAAAACTTCCACGAAGGCATTTCCATGATCGAGAAACGTCTCGTCTCCCTGCTGGATACCAAGTGGGGACTAGCCCGTTTCGATTCCGTCGGACAGTCCTTTGATCCGAACAGACACGAGGCTCTGATGGTGGAAAAAACCGCCGAAGTGGAAGAACCCACCGTAGGTGAGGATTTGATGAAGGGTTACTTGCTGAGGGAACGGGTGGTCCGTTCGGCAAAGGTTAAGGTTCTGATGCCCCTGGATGAGACGACCGGGGCATAAAATCAGTATATTCGTATCGACGACGTCGTCGGCCGGGTGCGGTTCCGACGTCGCGATCGGTTTTAATTGTGTAAAGGAGTCCGGAAATGGGCAAGATAATCGGCATTGATTTAGGAACTACAAACTCGTGCGTCGCCGTCCTGGAAGGCGGAGAGCCGGTCGTCATCCAGAATGCGGAAGGCGGACGCACCACTCCGTCCATCGTCGGGTTTACCGGCAAGGGCGAGCGCGTCGTCGGCCAACCCGCGAAGAACCAGATGATCACCAACCCCGAAAACACGGTCTATTCGATCAAGCGCTTCATGGGCCGCCGTTTTGCGGAAGTGACCAATGAAATGAAATTGGTCCCCTACAAGGTCGTGGACCAGGGTAGCGGCGAGGTGCGTGTCGACGTGAGTGGGAAGAATTATTCTCCCCAGGAGATCTCGGCTTTCATCCTGCAGAAGATGAAAAAGACCGCCGAGGACTACCTTGGCGAGGAAGTGACCGAGGCTGTCATCACCGTACCGGCCTACTTCAACGACGCCCAGCGCCAGGCCACCAAGGACGCGGGAAAAATCGCCGGCCTTGAAGTAAAACGCATCATCAACGAGCCCACCGCGGCTTCCCTGGCCTATGGTTTCAACAAGGATCAGAAAAAGGAAAAAACCATCGCGGTCTACGACCTTGGCGGCGGTACCTTCGACGTTTCCATCCTTGAGTTGGGCGAAGGCGTCTTCGAGGTAAAATCCACCAACGGCGACACCCACCTGGGTGGTGATGACTTTGACAGGCGCATCATGGAATGGCTGGTGGACGAGTTCAAAAAGGACACCGGCATCGACCTTTCCAAGGACCGTATGGCCTTGCAGCGCCTGCGCGAATCTTCGGAAAAAGCCAAAATCGAATTGTCCGCCGTGCAGACCACGGACATCAACCTGCCCTTCATCACCGCCGATGCATCGGGTCCGAAGCACCTTCAGAAAACCCTTACCCGCGCGAAATTCGAACAGATGGTGAACGACCTCTTCGAGCGCTCCAGGGAACCCTGCAAGAAAGCCCTCTCCGACGCGGGACTCACTGCGGACCAGATCGACGAGGTCATACTCGTGGGCGGGTCCACCCGCATCCCGGCGGTCCAGAAAATAGTAAAGGACCTTTTTGGCAAGGAACCGAACAAGGGTGTAAATCCGGACGAGGCAGTAGCCGTAGGTGCCGCAATCCAGGGTGGCATTCTGGCTGGCGACGTCAAGGATGTCCTTCTACTCGACGTAACCCCGCTCTCGTTGGGCATCGAGACTTTGGGCGGCGTCATGACCAGGCTCATACCGCGCAACACCACGATTCCAACCCGCAAGAGCCAGATCTTCTCCACCGCTGCCGACTCGCAGACCGCCGTCTCCATCCACGTGCTCCAGGGCGAGCGCGAAATGGCCGGACAGAACCGGACCCTGGGCCGCTTCGACCTGGTGGGCATTCCGGCGGCGCCGCGAGGGGTACCCCAGATCGAGGTAACCTTCGATATAGACGCAAACGGCATCGTACACGTGTCGGCCAAGGATTTGGGTACGGGCAAGGAACAGAAGATACGCATCGAAAGTTCTTCCGGCCTGAACGAACAGGATATCGAGCGCATGGTCCGGGAGGCTGAAGCCCACGCGGAGGAAGACCGCAAGGAACGGGAGCGCGCGGAAGCCCGGAACGAGGCTGACACGCTCATCTACGCGACCGAAAAATCCATCAAGGAACTGGGCGACAAGGTCCAGCCGGCCGACAAGACCCAGATCGACGAGGGCATCGCCGCCCTGAAGCAAGCCCTGGAAAAGGGCGAGCTGGAAGCCATCAAGGAAAAGACCGAAGCGCTGAAGCAGGCTTCCTACAAGATCGCCGAAGAGGTATACAAGAATGCCGGGGCGCAGGGACAGCAGGGTGCGGCCGGTGGTCCCGAATCGGGCAATTTTGGTGGTGCCCAGGGAGCGGCTCCCGGCGGCGACAACATGAAAAACGCCGAAGACGTGGATTACGAAGTCATCGACGACGATAAAAAGTAGAAGGAACTTCTTGCGGCATAGGCGGACGTAATCGATATGATTGCGTCCGTTCTGCGTTGCGGGCGGTACCAAAAAGGATTTCTCCGTGGCGAAGCGTGATTATTATGAGGTCCTGGGCGTCCAGAAGGGCGTGGCGAAGGACGACATAAAGAAAGCATACAGAAAACTCGCGATTCAGTTCCATCCGGACAAAAACCCGGGGAACAAGGAAGCGGAGGAGAAATTCAAGGAAGCCACCGAAGCCTACGAGGTGCTCTCCGACGACCAGAAAAAGTCGGCCTACGACCAGTTCGGCTTTGCGGGTGTCGAGGGCATGGGCGGGGGCAACCACGATTATTCGACGGTCTTCAGGGATTTTGAGGATATTTTCGGGGATTTTTCCGGCATCTTCGATTCCCTTTTCGGCGGCACCGGCGGCAGGCGCCAGAGCAGGAGCGGACCACCCCAGGGTTCCAACCTCCGCTACGATATTGAAGTACCCTTCCAGGATGCCGTTTTTGGCACCAAGGTTGAAATACAGTATTCCCACAACGAATCCTGCGCGACCTGTCGTGGTTCCGGCGCCACCGGAGGTTCGGGACGCAAGGTTTGCGCCACCTGCGCCGGTTCCGGCCAGGTCCGCCGCAGCCAGGGTTTCTTCTCCATCGCATCTCCCTGCCCAAGTTGCGGCGGGGAAGGTTTTGTAATCGAACATCCGTGCAAGGATTGTAGTGGTTCCGGCTTGTTGAAGAAACGCCAGAAACTCTCGGTAACCATTCCAGCGGGAATCGAGGACGGCAAGCGGGTCATCATACCAAATCAAGGCGATGCAGGCCCTAACGGGGGTCCCAACGGCGACCTCTACGTATTCATCCGGGTCAAGCCCCACGAACATTTTGAGCGGGATGGATTGGACCTGTACTGCGCCGTTCCCATTTCCATCACCCAGGCAGCCTTGGGCGCGGAACTCTTCGTAACCACCCTGGACGGAAAGCGCATAAAGGTGCGCATACCCGCAGGCATGCAGCACGGCAAAATGTTGCGGGTCAGGGAAGAAGGCATCCCCTCCGGCACGCGCCGCGGTGATCTGTACATAAAAATGATAGTCCAGATACCGGCAAAACTTACCAAACGGGGAAAGGAACTATTGGAGGAATTTGCAAAGTCCGAAGGAGAAGTGGATTCCCCAAAACCGGTCCCCCTCTCGGAACTGACCCGTAATTAAAGGAAGGAAGCAGCATGCATAAACTGGCGATCAAGACCACCAACGCTCCCGCAGCCATAGGCCCCTATTCACAGGGCATAGAAATTGAGGGAGCCGGATTGGTCTTCGTTTCCGGCCAGACTCCTCTGGATCCGGCGACGGGGAAACTGGTACCTGGCGGGATTCCGGAACAAACCCGACGTTGCCTGGCCAATGTGGCAGGGGTTCTTGCCGCCGCAGGGTCCTCCCCGGAAAAGGTAGTCAAAACAACGGTGTTTCTTACCGATATGGCCGATTTTCAGGCCATGAACACCGTGTACGCCGAATTCTTCGCAGGAGTGCCACCAGCCCGATCCACCATCGCAGTCAAGGGTCTTCCCCTGGGCGCAGCTGTCGAGATCGAGGCGATAGCCATCAAAGGCTGAGTATGGGCGACGTAAAGGTAATCGGTATCTGCGGAGGATCGGGGTCGGGAAAGACAACGATCGTCCGCAAGATATCGGAACTCATTTCCGATTTTGTATTTCTTCCACAAGACAACTACTACAAATCCGCCGAATTCATCTCCAACACAAACATAACCGCCTTCAACTTCGACCATCCGGAAGCCTTCGACAACGAACTGCTCATCGAGCATCTGACCAGGCTCAAAAAAAGCCAGGGCATACAGATGCCGCGCTACGATTTCGTGCATCATCGACGCGAGACTGAAACCACGCTGGTGGAGCCCAAAAAGCTCATCATTTTTGAAGGCATCATGATCTACACCGACAAGCGGGTCCGGGATCTGATCGACCTGAAAATATTTGTGGACACCCCGGACGATATACGCTTCATCCGCCGGCTTTCCCGGGACATCAAGGAACGGGGCCGCACGGTGGATTCGGTGATTGAACAGTACCTGAACGTCGTCCGCCCCGGACATTTCGAATTCATAGAACCCACCAAAGCCTGCGCCGACATCATCATCCCCGAAGGTGGCCATAACGAGAACGCCCTTTCGGTGCTCCTGTCCTTCATCCGGGAAACGGTCCGGGAAAAATAAAGGACCCAGTCAAAACAGGAGCCGACCATGGGGAACCTGATTATTGCCGAACGGAAAGGAGAAAGGTTTACACTCCTTGAGCTTCAGGGTGAAATCGATATTTCGACCTATCAGAATCTGCGTCGGATCCTTAAAAAGACAAGTCCATACATGAATCTGGTCGTTGATATGGCAGGTGTCACGCGTATCGGTTCTTCCGGATTGGGGGTACTCATGGAAGCCACCAATGACAGCCGAAAATCCGGCCATTCGCTTTATTTGTCGGGTACCACCGACATTGTACGACTTGCCATGGAATCGACGGGCTTCCTTGCCCATTTTACGTTGACAAAAACGGTCGAAGAAGCTTTGAAAGAATGAAAAACAATGCTGGCAGGGGAATTGCGGATTTTTGGTGGAAAAACCTTATCAGACGCCTGGTGGGGAGTTTTTCGGTGAGCATGGTGAGTTTTCTGATCCTCTCCTCCGCTCAAGCCTGCGCACCGGCACATAAGAAAGCCATGGTTGGCAGTGATGCCTTCGTGAAGGCTGCAGCCGAGACCGCCACCCTGATGAAGTGGGTGGAAGACACTGCCCAGGCTACGGGCTTGCCGTCGGAACTTGCCGCCATGCTGGTAACATCCGCTCGCGCAGAGGGAACACGCCTGGAAAGGGAACTTGCGCCAACAGCGGACCCGTACCTGACTCTGCTGGTAGACAAGGGGCATTCCCTGAGCTCCGATTACGAACCCGCCGACCTGGTACCCTTGGAGGGCTCTTCGTATACCACTAACCGGAGCGGTCTCCGTTTGCGTAAGGAAGCCGCGGACGCGTTGGAAAGCATGGGGAAGTCAGCCCGTTCGGAAGGCATTGACCTGCTGGTTTCTTCGGCGTACCGGTCCTTCGCTTACCAGAAAACGGTGTACGACCGCATCGTCGCGGAGCTTGGCCAAGAAGAGGCGGACCGCGAATCGGCCCGCCCTGGACACAGCCAGCACCAGCTTGGTCTGGCTGTGGACTTTGGCTCCATAGACGACTCCTTCGCCAGGACTGCGGCTTCCCGTTGGTTGACAGCGAACGCCGGACGTTTCGGCTGGTCCCCTTCCTACCCCCAGGGCTTGGAGGCCGTTACCGGTTACCGTTGGGAGAGCTGGCACTACCGCTATGTCGGAATACCAACCATCGCCCTGCTTGAAGCACGCTTCGGCGGGGTGCAACAGTACGGGTTGGCTTTCCTGCAGGAATGGCGGGCGAAAACAGACTAGAATGTCACGAAACTTGGGATACTATTGATTTAATCCGGAATCACTCATGGAGCTTTCACCCGAAAGCTACGTGACACTTGACAGTTTGGCCACAAGCAGGCCAAGCAGGGCTTGTCTGTCCAAGGGTTTGGTCATAATGGCATCCACCGCAGAAAGTACTTGGCCGTCCACATCCGGCTCCAAAACTCCCGCGCTTGTGAGTATGAGGAAGGCAGGTGCTTTCCCCTGCCCCCTTTCCGCAGTGCGGATTTCAGAGGCGCATTGCCGCCCGCTCAGGCCGGGCATGCGCTCGTCCAGAAGGATCAGGTCGAAGGCACCATTCTGGTAGCGTAGGAAGGCTTCCTTGCCGTCCACGGCTTCATCCACCTGCGCGCCCCAGCTTCGGATCATTCTGGTGATAACCATCCGGGATAATTGGTCGTCGTCAGCTACAAGGGCGCGTTTCCCGGCGAGCGGGGCTGAACCAGCGGGTTCGGTTACAGCATTTATGCCGTATACGGGTGGCAGGGCTTCGCCGGGCTTATCGGCCTCGATTTTGATAAAGGGGAGCTCGAAGGAGAAGGTGCTACCCTTTCCGATCTCGCTTGACAGCTTAATTGTGCCGCCAGCGGCATCGAGGATGCCCCGAACGATTGAAAGGCCGAGCCCGTGGCTCGAACTGCCATCCATAAAGCGGCCAGCGGCCATCGCGAAGGGTTTCCAGATATCCTCGCGGGCTTCGGGATCAATGCCTGTGCCGGTATCCGACACCAAACCATCAATGACGAACTTGCCATCCAGGTCCCGGCCTTTCAGGCTTACCACTACCTGGCCCTGAACGGTATATTTCACCGCGTTGCTCACCAAATTTGCCAGGATTTGACGGTATCTGAGCGGGTCGCCTGCCAGCATGAGGCCAGCGGAAAAATCCATATCCAGATTGAACTGCAAACCCTTGCGTCTGGACTGGATGGCGAAGGGTTCCAACAACAAGGAAGCCTCCCTGCCGGGATCGAAGGGTTCGGAACGCAGGTGCAGCTTACCGGAACCGGCAGTTGCCTGGTCAAGAATATCGTTGATCAACTCCAGCAGGCGTCCAAGCGATTCCCGCATCAAGGTACGGTCATTGGAAGTGTATTCATCCATGCTGGATAAAAGCGCCGCAATGGGTGCCTTGAGCTCATGGCCCATAAAGACGAGATAGCTCTCGCTCCGGCGCATCATCCGTTCCGCCGTGGCTTTCGCTTCCGTAAGTTCCATGCCCCGGTTTTCAAGCGATCCCGTCATTGCCACAAGACTGTCGCGCAACTCCCGGATTTCAAGAACCTTCGCCTCGGACCAGAGCACCGTATGTTGGCCTGCCTGGATGGTTTCCGCCGAGACCCGCAACTGTTCGAGGGGCCGTACTATGATACTACCCATGAGATAGGCGCCAGCGCTGGACACAACCAGCCAGATGAGGAAAAACATGAAGACCGTAGTCATCGCAAAGGAAATCCTGTCCACCTCGGCTCTGAAAACTTGTTCCACCACGAGCAGCTGGCCACCGATCAAGGGGGTTTCGGCATGGACGCTTGAACCGCGCCAGGCTTTCATGGGATTGAATTCCCCCTGCGGAGCTAATATGGAAGTGCGCCCTTTGGTATGGAGAGGAACTCTTTGGGAGGACCTGGCATCCCGCCTCGGTTCCAGGGGGCGATCTTTCGGATACGACCAGAGAACATTGCCGTCATGATCAAAAACCGAAGCGGAATGCCGGGTTATATCCAGCATGTCGCCCTTACCATCAAGATTTGAGGTATTCATTCCGGCAACACCGATATTGCCGGCTTCGGCCAGAACCGCCAGCACTATTTCTGTTTCCATTTCAGCCCGATCGATAGCGCGGTTCTTCTGATCCGCCGAATACAGCACAACCCCGGCCGTAAGGGGTACGATAAGTGCCGCATTCAGGAAAAGACCCAGATATTCGCGGGCTTTGGGGTATTTGGCCGAGCTTATGGGGAATCTGAAAAGATATTGGAAAAGATAACGGATCAATACCGCCAGGAAGGCATTGGCCACCCCATTAGCGCCCTGTTTGGCTGCCGCCGCGAAGACGCTTTCCATCGGCATGTGCAGCACAAAGAGATATAGGATGAAAACGAGTGGGGTACCGATAAAAAGCCAGAAGAGGGCGTCCAGGAAAATGACCCGGTCGGGACGATCCTTGCGCACCAGGATTGCTATGAGCAGACCTTCCAGAAAAGCGCTGGGTAAGGCTAATGGATGTCCCCACAGCGACAGACTGGGCAACATGACGAGGAAAGGACCGAGTATGCCAAGGGGAAACGGCAGGACCAGGACGGCAAGGACGCCGAAAAAACCGCCGGATAAAATGGAGATGCCAAAGACCAGATCGATGGTGAACCACTTGTTGGCTGCAGCGCCGACAAGGCAGAGCAGGGCTCCTGCCAATAGGCGCAGGTTTCGATAACTCGCAGGTTGGGTTCGCATTTTTTCCATAGGTCAATCAATTTTGGAAGTCGTGATGAGGGCACGACAATCTTCGATGAGGCGGGTGGTAAAGCCAAGAAGTTCTTGGCTGGGTGAATCCCCTAATCCGGATTTGTCAGGCTCCGAGATGCCGGCATCCAATTGGGCACAAACGAGGTCGGCAAGATCCATCCCTTCCTGGAAGCGCAATACACCCAACATATTCTTGAGCGAATGTGCTGCGGTATGGGTTCTTACCACATCTCCGGTTTCTACCGAGTTCCGCAGTTGCTCGAGAGCCTTCATCCCATCCCGAATGAACACTTCTATAAGGGATAGGAGAAATTTTTCATCTCCATAATCGTCAATTATTTGTTGTATATGCTGTTTAAATTCAGAGCCAAGTCCTGATACTGGGGTGGAATCTGCCATATCCGAAATATAATGCACTACCGCTTTCCATTCAATGGAGTTTTTTGAGTTTAATGCTGATTCCTACTCGCCTGCCGTAAATTTATACCCCCGCCCCCGGATAGTCAGAATGTGACGCGGAAGGTCGGATTCACCCAGAATCCGGCGTAGTTTGGCTACATGGACATCGACGGTACGGGTAGTCGTATCGCTCTGGTATCCCCACACCTGGTCCAGGATTTCATCCCGGCTGAGCAGCCGGTCAGGATGGGCGACGAGGTATTCCAGCAAGCGGTATTCCTGCGCAAAAAGGGTGACTTCGACGCCATTGGAACTGAGCTTTCCGGAAGCGGGATCAAGAATGAAGCGGCCGAAGGAAACGGGACAGGAAAGGGGCTCTGGGCCATATTTGGCGGGCCGGTGGAAGCGGCGGGTGAGCGCCTCCATCCTCGCCAGGAGCACACCCATGTCGAAGGGCTTTGCCAGGTAATCATCGGCACCTATGCCAAGGCCTGCGATGACATCCAGATCGGTATTGCGGGCGGTGAGCATGAGAATGGGGGTATCCCGTTCGGCCTTGCGGAGGTTTCGGCAGATGGTGAGGCCATCGCGGCCGGGGAGCATGAGGTCCAACAGGATCAAATCCCAGGCGCCTTCCATCGCGGTGGCCTCGCCGCTGATACCGTCCCCACAGGAACTACAAGCGTAGCCTTCCGCTACCAGTCGGTCTTCCAGGGTCATGCGTATTCCAGGCTCGTCCTCTATGATCAATACTCTAGGCATCCGCATTTCCTCTATCGGCGATGGGGGCGAAGGGGAGCTCCGCGGTAAAGCGGCACCCAGGGCGTTTGGTGCCGTCGATACGGTGATAGGGACTTTCAAGGCGGATGGTCCCACCGGCGATGCGGGCTTTTCCCGTGGCCAAAAACAGCCCCAGGCCAGAACCTTTTTCATGATTCTCGCGACTCACGCGGTCGCGGTAAAAAGGTTCGAACACCCGCTTCGCTTCGGAAGACGCTATCCCGCGCCCGTCGTCCTCCACCTGGAAGATGAGCTTGCCAGGCAAAGCGGTCTTGACGATGACGCGGACCTTGCCCTTCTTTTCTCCGGGATAGGCGTGATGTACCGCGTTGGCTATCAGGTTGGAGAGTATGAGGCGGATTGTTTCAGCATCGCCAATGCACGAGGCGTTGGAGGAACCCGTATCCCAGACGATGCCAATACCCGCCTGTTCGGCGAGTGGTTCGACAGCGGCGCGGACATCCCCTATCAGGGTGTGGACATCTACAGGTACATGCAAGGGGCTCTGCATGGTTCGGCCCTCGACCCGGGAAAAGAGCAGCATCTCCTCTATCATGTTCCCCAGGCGCTTCGACTGGTCGATGATCAGGTTCCCGTAACGGACCAGGCGATCGGCGGGGACCACACCAGTCACCAGGTTGTCCGCAGCGGACTGGATGACGGTGAGGGGCGTACGCAACTCGTGGGTGACTGAAGCTACGAACTCACGCTCCCGCAAACGGATGAACCTGAGCTTGTTCATCTGGAGCAACACCTGCACGAAGGCGAGGGCAACCCCGAGGAGCAGGGTCATGGCGCCCAGCCAATTGAGGGAAAGCCTGCGCTCGATGGATCCGGCCAGACTCCCTCCGTCGATACTCACCCGCGCCAGGCGGAACATGCGATCCTGGGAGCGGCGGAAATCATTCGAATTGAGCGGTACCACCATTGGAACGGCGGGATCGGGGGGATCGGGCGGGCTTGTGGCGCCATTTTCTCCCCCTCCCCGATCAGCTTCGTAAGGACCGTGGAAATTGGTCATGAATCGGGGAACGCTTATGAGCAGTTCATCCTTGGAAGGCGAACCCAAAGCCAGCAAACCCCGCAGGGGATTGAAGGAGAAGGTCCCCTCGGTCCAAACCCAGGCAGTCTTACCCGTAGCCCGCCCCGGAGCAGCTACCCAGTCTATGTCGTAGTGGGGCAGTGCCGAGGCTACGGCGGGGACAATATACGATTCGTGGAAGCCGTCCACGTCAAGGGTAAAAACGCACACGTAGCGCCCGTCCTCGCCGAAGGGGACAACCAGGTAGAGCGGTCCATCCGCCTCGTTCCTGTCCATGGAAATCCGGTACTGATCCCAGGACGGGCGCCGGTCATTCAGAGGAAGGGGCAACTCGGGTATTGAGAAATCCGGCCTGACAGCCCACCGATCCGAGGAACCGGAATCCTTTTCCAGTATGGCCGCGCCAGACTTGTTCTCCGCGTAGCCCACTTTCAAAAGTAGGTGGGGAATATCTCCTTCGGGTCCATAGGTTTCGAATAAATTCGCAAGG
>CAXNJE010000056.1:0-18454 GCA_964202565.1 Breznakiellaceae bacterium
CTTACCGAGCTCGGCGTCCGTTGCATCAACTTCAACCAGGACATCAACGCCAAGGACAACCCCTATGTTGGTTCCGGCAAGTTGGACGGCAAGGGCATTCCTACCAACTTCTTCGCCGACAAGAATATCCGCTTTGCTTTTGCCTATGCCTATGATGAAAAGACCATGCTGAACGATATCCTTGACGGTACTGGCGTCGCAGTAGCCACCCCCCACGTCAAGGGACTCCCCTACTTCGACAAGACACTAAAGAACTACCCCTACGATCTCGCCAAATCAACCGAATACTTCAAGAAAGCCTTCGGCGGAAAGATCTGGGAAATGGGCTTCGAGTTCGACTTCCTGTACAACACGGGCAACGAAGTCCGAGAGCAGACTGCGAAACTCTTCGCGGAAAACCTTGCCACGATAAATCCCAAGTTCAAGGTCAACGTGCGCGCCATCGAATGGGCCACCTTCGTCGAGACCCAGCGCCTCAAGACCATGCCCATCTATTACATTGGCTGGGGCGCCGACTATCCGCACCCGGACAACTTCATGTACACCTACATGCACTCCAGCGGCCTCTACGCCGGACGCACGGGTTACAAGAACGCCGAAGCGGACGCACTCCTCGATCAGGGTCAGATTGAGCTCGATCCCAAGAAAGCCGAAGCCATCTACATGAAACTGCAGAAAATCTGGCTCGACGACCTTCCCGGCCTCGCCCTCCACCAACCGGTCACCAATGCCTATTTCAAGGATTGGGTAAAGGGCTACATGTTCCACTCCATGGAAAACCAGTACATGTACTCCCAGTTCAGCAAGTAATTCGGGCGATCCGACCCCTTTGAGGGGCTGATCCACACCTGGGCCGCCCTTCGGGGCGGCTTTTTCTTTTTCATTGACCGTTGGGTACCGAACGGTTATAATCGCCGGATCATTTACGACTACCGAGGTCCAATCCATGAGTCTACTTAACTATATCATCCGCAGATTGCTTTTCATGGTGCTGGTGCTTCTGGGAGTATCCATCCTCGTGTTCTCCGTCATGATGATACTGCCCCCGGGCATGCGGGCGTCCGCCTGGATTCGGTCGGAGAAGGTCCGTCCCGACGAGATGGAAAGGATTATCAAGACCTATGGCCTTGAGGATCCGGCTCCGTTGCAGTATTTCCGCTGGTTGGGAAATATGTCCAAAGGAAATTTCGGTTTCTCCACCACCGCCGATGCTCCGGTACTCGAAGGCTTCGCGCGCTTTTTCCCCACCACCCTGGAACTCGTGCTATACGCAACGCCCCTTATCATACTCATGGGAATCTGGCTGGGCACCCTGGGGGCTGAAAACAAGGACAAGCCCATAGATCATGGCATACGCATTTTCGCCATAGTGGGATATTCGCTACCCACGTTCTGGCTGGGCCTGATACTGCTGATGATCTTCTATGGGTTCTTTGGAATCTTTCCACCGGGTGATATCTCCAATGACTTCAAGGATGTAATCCTGAGCGATACCTTTACACGCTACACGGGGATGATAACCTTTGACGCCATACTCAATTGGCGCTGGGACATCTTCGCCGATGGCATCTACCACCTGTTTTTGCCTACCCTCAACCTGGTCATCCTGTCCAGCGCGCTCATCATGCGCCTGATGCGTTCCAATATGCTGGAAGCCCTGGGCCAGGACTACATCCGTACCGCCCTCGCCAAGGGCGCCGACAGGAAAACCATCAACAGGAAGCACGCCCGCAGGAACGCCCTGTTGCCGGTCATCACCATTGCGGGAACCATGTTTGCGGGCCTGCTCGCCGGCATGGTCATTACCGAAACCATCTTTTCCCGCAAGGGCATCGGTTACTGGATGGCCCGCGCGGCGACCCAACTGGACGTCCCGGCCATCATGTTCAACGTGCTTTTCCTCGGTACCATCTCCGTGGTCATAAACCTGATCGTCGACATCCTGTACACAACCGTCGATCCCAGAATCCGCTTGAGCTAGGACATACCCATGAATGAACTCGATAGCGCCGCCGCCGTCATAGAGGACAAGGAAGGCCTGGTCAACCCGGGAACCCCTTCCACCCATCCGGGGATCTCGGAATTCGCGTTCGCCATCAAACGGCTGTTGCGAAACCCCCTCACGATCATAGGGCTCGCGATCATACTCTTTTTCGCAACCCTTTCGGTCCTGGCGCCCGTCATTGCTCCACCGCCAAAACCTGACGATCCGTACCAGATGCCCCACACCGGCTGGCGCACCACGCCCAGCCCGCCCTCTGCGGAGCACATCTTTGGTACCCTGCCGCAACAGTACGACATTTTCTACGGCATCATCTGGGGTTCCCGCAGCGCTTTCCGCATCGGCATCACCGTTGTGTTCGCCAACCTGCTCATCGGTATAGTGCTGGGATCGCTGGCGGGCTATTTCGGGGGCATAATCGACGAGATAATCCTGCGCATCGCGGATATATTCTATTCCATACCCTTCCTGGTGATGGCCATGGCCTTGGTCGTCGCCCTGGGACCGGGCCTCAAATCCATCATCATCGTACTGATCATACTTAACTGGCCAACCTACACGCGGGTCATACGATCCGAAATTCTCATAGTGCGGGACCTGGATTTCGTGCAGGCCGCAAGGGCTTCGGGGGCCTCACACCTGCGCATCCTGGTCAAGCACATCATGCCCAATTGCATTTTCTCGGTCATCATAGTGGCATCCATGCACATAGGCACCACGGTACTCACCGCGGCGGCGCTCTCGTTCCTGGGTTTGGGTTCGACCAGCGGCTACGCTGACTGGGGACAGATGGTATCCACCTGCCGCAATTGGATAGTAGGGCCACCGGAACAGCGTCTGGCCTATTGGTACGTGGTGTTCATACCCGGCTTTACGATCGCCCTTTTTGTCCTGGGCTGGAACCTTCTGGGCGACGCGGTACGCGACGTATTCGATCCGAAGATGCGGAGACGATAGTGGAAAAGCTCATTGAGACAATAAACCTGTACACGGATTTCCATACCTTCGAGGGTACCGTCAAGGCGCTGAACGGTGTCGACATCTTTGTCCGCAAGGGTGAGACCTACGGTCTGGTGGGCGAATCGGGCTGCGGCAAGAGCGTCACGGTCCGTTCCATACTCAGGATAGTGCAGTCACCCGGCCGCATCCGCGACGGGAAGATACTCCTGTACTTCAGCGAGGAGAACAAGGAAAAATCGATAGACATACTGACCCGGCCGGAAACCTATATGGAATCGGTCCGCGGCAGCGATATTTCCATGATCTTCCAGGAGGCGAGCTCCTCGCTCAATCCCGTATTTTCCATAGGCGAGCAGGTTGGGGAAAGCATCTTCTTCCATCGCCTCCCCGAGATACTGGAAGCCGCCATCAACCAGATCAAGACCGATCTGCCAAAAGCCGGAAACCCGTTCAGCCGGGCATGGAAATCCTTCTCCCTCCGTATGCTGGAAAAGGAACTCAAGGCGAATGTGACCTACGAAAAGGCCGTCGCGGAGATAGATGAACGGCTATACCTGGTGGAAACCCTCGCCTCCGACGCGCAGGAAAAAGCCAAGCTGATAAGCGCGCGGAATTCCGCGAGGAAATCCATGCCGCTGGTAAGCCTTGTGCGGAAGATTCCCTTCCTGCGCCGCTACCGAAGGATCCTGGACAGGATAGTGACCGGCAGGGTGGTCGAATTGCTGACAGAACTCGGCGTATCCAACCCGTCGGCCATGGTCACGCGCTACCCCCACGAGCTTTCGGGCGGCATGCAGCAGCGCATCGTCATCGCCATCGCCCTGGCCTGCCATCCGCGGCTCCTGATCGCAGACGAACCCACCTCCAATCTGGACGTGACCATACAGGCCCAAATCCTGGAGCTCATCAAGGAACTCAAGAAGACCAAGATCTCCTCGGTCCTTTTCATCACCCACGACTTGGGTGTAGTGGCGGAAATCTGCGACCGGGTCTCTGTCATGTACGCGGGCGACGTTGCCGAGACAGCCTTGGTAAGGGAGCTTTTTGCAAAACCCTTACACCCCTACACCAAGGGCCTGCTCAATTCGGTACCCAAGGTAATCCAGGAAGGCCAGCTGAACACCATACCGGGCATCGTACCCAACCTCATCCATCCACCATCAGGTTGCCGCTTCCATCCGCGTTGCCCCTTTGTCATGGACAAATGCAAAATGGAAAAACCGGCCTACATCGAAATCGAAAGCGACCACTACGTCGCCTGCCATCTCTATGCCGCAAAGGGTGAAACCAAATGAGCGAGAACCTTCTCGATTTGAGAAAGCTGAAAAAATATTACCCCATCAAAGGCGGCGTATTCAAAAGCCATGTGGGCGATGTCAGGGCTGTAGACGATGTGGATCTGAAGATCCACAAGGGCGAATGCCTCGGGCTGGTGGGTGAATCGGGCTGCGGCAAGACCACCCTGGGAAAGACCATACTCCGCCTGCACAACGCCACCTCCGGCAGGATCTACTTCAAGCAGACCGAGCATGAGGTGGAGAGGATCGAAGGCCTGCTCGCGTCCGAATCAGCGGAGGACAGGAAGGAAGCATCCAAATTGCTCAAGGATGTCGACCTGACAGCCATGAACGGTGCTGACCTGCGGAAACAGCGCGGCAAGATCCAGATCGTCTTCCAGGATCCCTCGAATTCACTGAACCCGCGCATGCTCATCAAGAACATCATCGCCGAACCGCTACTTATCCAGAAACTCGCGACGGCCAAGGAAGTGGACTTCCGCGTCGACGAACTGCTCAAGACGGTGGGCCTGTCCGGAAACCACATGCGCCGCTATCCCCACGAATTTTCGGGCGGCCAGCGGCAACGCATCGCCATAGCCCGGGCCCTCGCCACCAAGCCGGAATTCATCCTGATGGACGAGCCGACCTCGGCGCTGGACGTCTCGGTACAGGCGCAGATACTCAATCTTCTAAAACCGTTGCAGAAGGATTTCAGCCTCACGTACCTGTTCGTCACCCACCACCTGCTGGTGGTCAAGTACATCACGGACAGGATCGCGGTCATGTACCTGGGCCGGATTGTGGAAGTTGCCAAGACTGCGGATCTATTCGCCCACAGCCTGCACCCCTATACCAAGGCGCTGCTTTCAGCCATACCCATTCCGGATCCCACCACCAAGACCGAAAAAATCATCCTAACCGGCGACGTACCCAACCCGTCGAATCCTCCCGCCGGTTGCCGCTTCCACCCGCGCTGTTCCTACGCCAAGGACCTCTGCAAGCAGGTGGAGCCACAGCTTATGGATACTGGTGATGGCCATACCGTAGCCTGCCATCGCTGGAAGGAAATCTGATCCGGAGCTAATTCAGGAAGCGCCCAATCTCCATGACAGTCCGCACCCGCGGAATGGTGGAGGATGGGTATATGGCTCCGTGGTCCACCAACACACCATTCCCACCCAAGCGCAGGAAACCCTCGACGTAGGGGGGAAGGTCATCGACAAAGAGTACCTCGGCCGGCTTGTATCCTATCACCTTCAAGGCATTCCGGAACGCGATTTCGTTCGGCTTCCCTTTAAGTCCGTTCGATCGGATGTCGAAAATATGCTGGAAGAGTCCTTCCAATTCCAGCTTGCGGAGTACCCGCTCGGCGTGTTCCATGGGGGCGTTGGTAAGGATGGATGCGGGCACAGGAAGGGCCTTGATGAAGTCCCTCAGCTGGGGATCGGGGATCAGCCTGTCTTCCTCGCCATCGGGATGGACGAAGGCGTAGTATTCCTCGATCGCGGTAAGGCCGTGCTCGGCCATTAGCCACTCGAGGGTGGTTCCGTAATCCGCGATCTGTTCCCTGCGCAGGCGCAACGCTTCATCTGTGGATACGCCCAGGTAGGTGGCGCTGTAGGCGGCTATGCGGGCCATCATTTCTTCTTCCATACCGGCGGAAGCCGGGTACAGGGTGTTGTCCAGATCGAACAGGATATAGCGGATCATGCCGCATAGTAGCATAAACGTCGCAGCATAAAGAAGGTACCATGAGGATAGTCGTAACCGATGATCGTTTTGGGTGGATGGACGAGGAACAGGTTGCCCTGGCAGGTCTGGGGGCGGAGCTCGTGATCGCGAAGTGCGTGACCGAGGACGACGTGATCGCCGCTTGCCGCACTGCCGACGCCGTCCTCCTGAACCAGGCGCCCATGCCGCGTCGCGTTGTGGAGTCCCTGCAGAACTGCAAGGTCATCTCGCGCTACGGCATAGGCTACGATAACGTGGACTCCGCCGCGGCAGCCGAGCGCGGCATCTGGGTGACGAACGTGCCCGGGTATTGCACCGAGGAAGTCGCGGAACACGCTCTGGGCATGCTGCTGTGCTGCGTCAGGCGCATCCCCTTCAAGGATCGCGGCGTGCGTTCGGGCGGGTGGAACCTGAACCAGCCCATACGCCGCATGTCGGGCCGCACGCTGGGCATCATAGGCTTCGGCGCGACGGGAAAGGCGTTCTGGGAAAAGGTACAGGGTTTCGGCTTCAGCCGCATCCTCATCAACGATCCCCGGATCGAGGACAAACTCCTACCCGGCATGTTCGGCGAGGCCGCCAGCTTCGACGACCTTATCGAGCGCTCGGACTTCATCTCCCTGCACGTCCCGCTCAAGCCTGAAACCCGTCACTTTATCAACGCTGCAGTGCTCGCCCGCATGAAGCGGGGGGTCATCATCATCAACGTCTCGCGGGGACCCATCATCGACGAGACGGCACTGTGCGCCGCCCTGGAAAACGGCAAGGTATCCTCCGCCGGCCTGGACGTCTTCGAACGGGAACCCCTCCCCTCCACCAGCCCACTGCTAGCCTTGGAAAACGTCATCCTGAGCGACCACAGCGCCTATTACAGCCAGGAGGCGGTCTCCATCCTCAAGACCCGCACCGCCATGAACGCCCGCGAGGTGCTGGAAGGCAAACGCCCAAAGACAGCCGTAAACAAACCGGCTGGACTGGCCTGAGGCCTGGGCAAAAAAAAGGCATCCGCAGCGGTATGTACCACGCTCCGGATGCCGCTAGCTACGACTAAACGATTTTAGGAATTGGCGACCCTGGCCCTGTTCTCCACTATGGTTTCGATCATGGCGATCACATTTTCCAAGGGCACGTCATTCATGATTTCCTGTGACGGGGCGACGATCAGGCCGCCGCCCTTGCCCAGGGTTTCCATGACTTCAAGGGTGCCTTTCTTGACTTCTGCCCTGGTTCCAAACGGCAGGAGCACCTGGGTATCGATACCGCCCCAGAAGGTCAGATCCTTTCCATATTCCTTCTTGAGGAATTTCTGGTCCATACAGGGTTGTACCGGATTCAGGATGTCCAAGCCCAGTTCGATGAGGGCGGGTATGAATTCGGTAATGGCACCGCACGAATGCATGGCGACGGGAAGGCCGGCGTCCTTGTACACCTTCCATATCTGCTTGTAGCGCGGCGCTACCAGATCGTTGAAAATGGCCGGCGAGAAGAAGGGTCCAACCTGGGTGCCCAGATCGTCTCCGAGATGGCCGCAGGGGAATCCAATTTCGACATACTTATGCGCCACCTTGATCCGGTATTCCGCGATCAGGTCCAGCAGATCTCCCACCAGTCCCGGTTCGAGCAGGAAGCTTTCGAACAAGGTCGGAATGCTGGTCAGGCCATAAGCGCGTTCGTACAGGCCAAAATACCCGGATGGAATGACGTACAGTTCGTTCCCGACATCTTTCTGTGTCTTTATTACAGGATCGAAGTTACCCGGGGTGAAGGGATCGGGGGCGGTATAATATTTAATGCGCTCCTGCAGGGTGTCAGCGCGGCAGGCCTTGTGGATGCGCTCGGGCATCCATTTTTCCACAAAATCCTTGTCGAGTTTCTTTGCCAGAGGATGGAAGCAGGAGAAAAACCCGTCCTCGCCGATCTTGACGCCCATTCCCCAGCTGTCGTATACAACCTTGTTCTCTACGTCTACCTTGCAGTAACCCTCTGCCTCGAACTGTTTCATCAACTTGATGTCATTGCGGAAAAACAGCGGAATATCCTGCTTTGTCAAAGCGAGTCCCAGATGATTTTCCAGATAATCGTCCAGGCTTACATCCTTGCTGAGCCCCAACCCTTTGTGGATCGCCTCGTGCCTCGTATGGTCAGAGAAATCGATGCTGCTGGGCAAATAGTCTATGGGCTCCTTGTTGATCAACTTAATCATTCTCTCTTTCTTGGTCATACCGCGCTCCTTTAATAAAGCCATTATTGGGCTTTACAAGCCCAAAAAAGATAACCCACCCTACTCCAATTCAGGTATCATTATTCAGGAATTCCTTTTCCGGATCGATTGGTCCAACAATACCGCGACGACGAGTATCACTCCCTTTATGATGCTTTGGTAGAAAGTCATGACCCCCAACAGATCCAGTCCGTTGCTGATAACACCCACGATCATCGCCCCAATCACCATCCCGATAACCGAGCCTTCTCCCCCGGTGAGGGTCGTTCCCCCCAGGATGACGGCGACTATCACATCGAACTCGAATCCGACTCCGATATTAGGTTCTCCCACGCCCAGCCTGGAGGCCTGTATCGCTCCGGTGAATCCGACCAAGCCCCCGACAATGGTGTACAGCAGGAAGACCATCCTTTTGACATTTATGCCGGATAATTCAGCCGCAAGCCGATTCCCTCCCATGGCGATGGAATATTTGCCCAGGAGGCTCCGCTTCTGAAGGATCAGCATCAGTAAGACCGACAGAAGCATGAACCAGAAGGGGAAAGGCAGACCCAGGAATTCTCCACGCCCAAGAAAACCAAAGGACTGTGGCAGATTGTCCCGGACGGTCTTTCCGTCCGACAGGATCAGGGCAGTCCCCCGAAAAATCATCATGGTTCCCAAAGTCGCGATAAAAGGCGGTATTCCAAAACGTGCGGTAAGAAGTCCGTTCGCCAGCCCGAGGACTATGCCTAAAAATACGGCAAACAGGATGGCAACCGGCATCGGTACACCGGCTTGGGCAAGAAGGGCCATGGCTACGCCACTCAGGGCTGCGGCGCTCCCCACCGAAAGATCGAGATAGCCGGCGATCATCAGCAGGGTTATACCGCTTCCGGCAATGATGACATAACTCACCTGCCTGACGATGTTCAACAAATTCTGGCTATTGAAAAAACTCGGCGAGACCAGGGAAAAAATGACTATCAGACCAAAGAGGAATAAACCAATAATCAGTCTCTGCAATGGTATACCGGTTCTTTTTTTGGTTGCCATTCCTCGAACAGTACGGGTAATCATGCCTTTGTCCCTCCGGTAACCACATGGAGTATTTCTTCATAGTCATGATTCTGCCCGTTCTTGATGATCTGCTTTATCTCGCCCTCATACAACAGGATTACCCGGTCGCAGAGGTTCATCACTTCGGGGAGTTCGGAGGAGAATACGATGGAAGACACGCCTTCCTTGGCCAGGTCGCGGATGATATTATGTATTTCTTCTTTGGCCCCGACATCCACGCCCCGGGTAGGCTCGTCCATCAGGAAGACTTTTGGTTTGGAATTGAGACATTTGGCCAGTACGATTTTCTGCTGATTTCCGCCGCTCAGCAACGCAACCTTCTGGTCTTCGTTCCTGCATGCTACCTGAAGTTTCCTGATATAATCCTTGGTAAGTGCCCGTTCCTTTTTCTTATCAAGAATGCCCAGCGAGGAGACACTCCGTATATTCATGAGCGTGGTGTTCTCCCGGATATTCAGCATGGTACAAAGCCCTTCGGTCCTTCTTTCCTCAGGGATGCATGAAATTTGTTTATCGATAGCGGAGCGGGGACCGGCAAAGCTTACTACCTCTCCTTCGAGTTTTATTTCTCCCGAATGGATCTTGTCCACTCCATAGATCGCCCGTGCGATTTCCGACTTGCCCGAACCGACAAGCCCATACACCCCCAGGGTCTCTCCCTTATATACATCGAAGGTGACATTCCTGAGCTTATCGTTGCAAACCTTGTCGAGGGAAAGTACGACAGAACCGTAATCCGCCGCATTTGGCGTGTAGCCCTCCATCACAACTTTTCCCAGCATCATCCGGATGAGATCCCTGCAAGCTTCCTCACCGTCCACATGCCGGTTCACCTGTCCGGTCGCTGAATCAATATCGTCGGAACAACCGGAAAATGCAGTGATGGCGCGGGTATCGATCATTTGGCCATCGCGCAGGACCGTCACGTAATCGCCTATTTCAAAAATCTCCGTAAGCCTGTGGCTGATATAAATTACCGTAACGTTTTGCTTCCGCAGGTTTTTGATGACAGAAAATAAGCGCTTGATCTCCGATTCGGTTATGGCCGCGGTGGGTTCATCCATTATGATGATGTCGGCATCCGTAGCTACAGCCTTGGTGATTTCTATTACCTGTTTCTGGGCAACGCTCAGCTCGGATACCCGCTGATTGAGCCGGATGGAGCTGTCCATGCTTCCAAGTATTTCCTCGATCTTGTCGAGTTTTCCGGCTTTTTTAATAAAGCCAGCGACATGCTTTTCCATACCGAGCGTCAGGTTCTCTTCTACGGAAAGCTGGTCCACGACATTCAGTTCCTGAAAGAGTACGCTTACGCCCATTTTCATCGCATCACGGGTGCTTTTTGGCGCATAGGGTTTACCGTTAAAAAATATCTGGCCTTCCGAGGCAGACTGGACCCCGGCAAGTATCTTTATCAGCGTGGATTTACCCGCGCCGTTTTCTCCGACGATGCAGTGCACCGTATTCCTTTCAATATTGAAGCTGATGTTATCCAGGGCTTTCACACCCGGGAAAGATCTGCTTACACCCTTGAGTTCGATGACCGCATCCGACATACTTTCTCCTAAGCCAATTTCTTTTTCATCGCCCGTTCAAGGAGAATCGCCCCGATCAGGATGAAGCCTTTAATGACGGTCTGGTAAAATGACTGGACACCCAGCAGATTCAATCCGTTCGCCACGAAACCGACTATAAGAGCTCCTATTACCGTTCCCATTACGGACCCTTCACCGCCGGAAATCAGGGTACCCCCCAGAACCACCGCGATGATCACATCGAACTCGAAACCCTGCCCTATCCTGGGTACACCTGATCCAAGTCGAGAGACAAGAAGCACGCCGCATAGTCCCGCCAGGAGACCGGTGAGCACGTACAGGAGAATTACCCACCTATCTACCTTTACTCCCGAAAGGAACGAGGTTCTTTTATTTGCACCTATGGTGAAGGCAAAACGGCCCAGTATGGTTCGTGATTGGATATAATAGAAGAGTGCAACAACACCTACGGTCAAAATGACGGGGAATGGGATAGGGCCCACCATGCCACGACCGAAATTCTGGAAATTGAGGGGCAGGCCGCTGGTGATATTCGCCCCTCCGTCCAAACGTGCAATTATGTAGGCCATCCCCCTGGCCGCATACATGGTTCCTATCGTCGCGATGATGGGTGTAATCTTCAGTTTCGCCACCATCAGGCCATTGAGAAGTCCAATGAATCCACCAATACAGATTGCCACAATAATGGAAAGATTGGCAGGCATCCAATATTTACTCATGAACGCGTGCATGACGCCGACTACCGCGAGCACGCTTCCAACCGAAAGGTCAAAATGACCAGATATCATCAATAGGGTAATTCCGGTACCAGTCAAAACGATCAGCGTCACCTGGAGCATGACGTTCGCCAGATTGACGTACGCCAGAAATTTGGGTGTCAGAAATGAGAACGTGATGATGATTAAAAGCAATATCCCCAGCATCAGATATTTCTGCACATTCAACTTGAAGCTTGCTTTGCTGAAGACTGTTTTCTTTTCCATACTGGACATTCCTCAATGATTAACTCTCCACCCCAAGGATCGGGGCGGAGAGTTCGATCAGCTGGTCAGGATATTAGAGACCCAGTTCCTTTTTCAGATCAATGGTCGAGAAATACTGTTCCTGCAGGAATTTCGTCCCTTCATCCACCGTGTTGTCCCAGTAGTTGAGCAGGATGTTCTTTGTTTTCACCTCGGTCCATTTGTCGAAGGGAATCTCGCCCTTTACAGCCTTCATGATGAGATCCACTTTTGCCATGGCATTGACCTTGGGCTGGAGACCCTGGGTAATCTTGAGGCAGGATTTGGGATCGAATACTTTCAGCAATTCGGCTTCGGTCGCATCGGTTCCGATGAACATTTCGGTAACGGGAACGCCGTTGACCGCTTTTCCGCGTCCGGCAGATTCGAAAGCGGCGAGCGCGCCAAGTGCATGGTCAGCATTGGCACCGTATACCATGTTGATTTCTGGATGGGCCTGCAACATATCCTGGGCGGCGGCCATGGAAGCCTCGACAGATCCCGCGCCGTCCATGCGGCTGACCAATACTGCATCGGGGGCTACTGACTTGACGCCATCAAAGAAGGGCTGATCGCGGATGGCGATTACGGATTCAATGTTCAGGTAGGAAATCTGTCCAACCTTGATGGGCTTGCCCGGATAGAATTCTTTCCATTTCTTCGCAGCGGTCACGCCCATTGCATAGGAAGTCGCCGCCTCGTCGATCTGGACGTGGGGGGCGTTCTTTGTTTGCGGAGGGAGATAGAAAGTAAGGATGGGAATTTTCTTGGCTTGTGCCACCGCGACCATCCGGTCCATGACTACCGGATCAAAGGTATGCAGCATAATGCCATTCACGCCTTGGGCTACAAACGTTTCCACCGCGTTCATGGTGGTATCGGTATTGAACTCGCCGTCGATTACCTTGACGGTGACTCCATATTTTTCTTTGGCATACTGCTGTGCCCATTTGACATCGGATTGGTGATAACCCGCTACCAGGGTGATCGGTATCTTTCCAAGGATAATTTCCTTGCCCTTTTGCTGCCCTCCCGCTGCGTGGACAGAGAGGACACTCACGATACAAAGCAGCAGACTGCACGCGATCAACCTGATTTTCATTTGGACACTCCTTACTGGTAGATGAATCGTAACACCTAAAAAATAGATGTTACGATATGCTACCATATAATTTCTTTTTGTCAATTTATATTTCTTATATTACTTTATTATTTTCTAAAAAAAAGGAAAAACCTACGTCCTTCCTTCAATCACACTATAAATTGATGTATCGGTGTCGTATCGATAATCAGACCAAACGGACTTCTATACCCAAACTGCGCGTTCTTTCCACATCCTCAGCCGGTACGTCCGTATCGCTTATTATCAGATCGATATCTTCGGGTCGGACAAAACTTCCCAGGGAAACGAGACCCCATTTGGATGAATCGATGAGTCCGATATTCATCCGGGCTTTCTGTGCGATTATCTTTTTCTGTTCGACAAACCCGATATGCAGATCGGACAGTCCCTCGGTATCGGTAAATCCGGCAGCGCCAAAAAATGCCTTGGAAAGGTTCCAATCCGCCAGGAAATCCATGGCAGGAATGCCGGTAGTCGAATAGGACGACCTTCTGAAAAAACCATTAAGCACGTAGACATTCAGATTTGTAGTCACAGCCAACCAATAAGTAACTACAATACTTGGAGTTATAATTGTGATATCTCTTTTGTCCTTCAGATAATGCCGCATCTCGGAGGCTGTCGTACCACCGTCGATGAAGATCACTTCCCCATCATTCACCAGTTCCGCGGCAGCCTTTCCAATGCGTTGTTTTATATCGAAATTATTTTCTTCCCTTAGATCGAAGGGGGTTATGGTCCCTTCATCCTTCGTATCCTTATCCTGTACGGCGATGGCGCCGCCATGGGTCCGTATTATCAGTCCCTGTTCTTCCAGAAGGATCAGATCATTCCGGATCGTTACTACGGACATGCCAAAGGTATCGTACAGCTGCCTGACAGAAATCTTTCCGCTCTCACGGATCATCTGCAATATTTTTTCCTGTCTGCTTTCTATGGCTACCGCGTTCCGCATTCTCATTTTTTCATATTAATGTATGACCTCGTGGCAGTCAAGATTCACTATAATGTGTTCTAATTATATTTTCTATTTGACATTTTATACTTTCTAATATTTAATCTATGCTATCAGATATGCAACAGGAGAAAAGTATGACACATAGAGAGCGGGTCCTGACAGCTCTTGCCCATAAGGAGCCAGACCGCGTTCCCATTGATCTGTGGGGATCCGCCAGCAGGATATGCAATCAGCTTTACTTTGAAATCGTCGAACACCAAGGCTGGACCACACTCGGACCCTGCATCAAGGCGAGCCGGTCCGGAGACTACGTGGACGATAGGGTTTCCGATATGGTTGGTTGTGATTTCAGGCACGTAAACGTTGGCAAGCCGACGGGACTCAAAACCACCTATACGGAAAAAGGCGAGTTGCTGAGTGAATGGGGCTGGGGTTCCTCCATCAACGACAAATCATCCCACGTTTCCTACTGCCCCCTAGCCGATGCGGAAGAGGACGCCATAGAAAAGCATGCCTGGCCGATTGCCGAGAATCCGGGCCGTATCGCGGGGCTCAAGGCCCAGGTCGATGCGCTTTATGCGGAGAAGGAATATTTCATAAGCGCAGCTTCGGCTGTATCCGGCATGATGCTCGACCTTGGACCCTACCTGAGGGGATTTGAGCAGTACCTCATGGACCTATATATAAATGAATCTTTTTCCCACAAACTCATAGGAAAGATCGCGGATGTGATCATCGAGATATATTCCTATTATTTGAAGGACGTTGGTCCCATGATCGATTGCGTCGAGTTCGCCAGCGATCACGGCATGCAGGACCGGACCCTGATTGCACCGGATATTTACCGGAAATTTTTCAAGGAACCCTACGCCCGAGTTTTTCGTGAAGTCAAGAAGGTAGCCCCCAACGCAAAGATTTTCATGCACACCTGCGGTTCGGTACGAAGCCTGATTCCAGACTTCATTGAGATGGGCGTGGATATCCTCAACTCCCTGCAACCCAAAGCCACCGGCATGGATTCCTTGGAGCTCAAGAAGGAATTCGGCTCTGAGATAGTCTTCCATGGCGGGCTCTGCCTGCAGGGAGGCATAACCGGTACGAAGCAGGGCGCCATCGATGAGGCAAAAAAACGTATAGACAGCTTTGGGCCCCAAGGCGGGTATATTTTCGCCCCCTCCAACCATTACATGGAAGACGTCAGCCTTGAGAATTTCCTGGCAATCCATGAAGTCGCCCGGACTTACGGCAAGTATCAAACCTGACAGCCTTCATGCCCACCAAATGAAAAAGGCCGGTTTCGGATGTATTTCCGACCGGCCTTATTTTTGTGCCCTACCGCTTAGAGGCAGAGCTTGAACATGTCAGTGCATTTTTCCAGGGTGTACAGGTCACCCAAGCCCCAGGCCTGTGCGGTTTTAAGGGCATCGGGAGCCATCTTGGCTATTCCCTCTTTGGGGATTCCGGCTTCTGCCAAGGTGGTGGGGGTGCCAATTTTCTTGAACCAGGCTTCGAAAGCCTTGATGGCCGCTTCCGCTGCCTTCATATCGTCCGCTTCCTTTATGCCAAAGACCTCACGCGCCAGGGCAGCGATTTTCTTGGTCTTGGCTTTCAGGAAGTAGCGCATGGTGGCCAGGATGGTTACCGACATTGCAGCACCGTGGGGGCTATCGTAGAAGTTGCTCAGGGAATGGCCAAGGACATGGATGGTAGCATCGCAGGGTCCCAGTCCGCAGGGATAGAAACCGTTCCAGGCATAGGAAGCGGTCCACATCATCTGGGAGCGGGCTTCCTTATCCTGGGGATTCACCAGAATCCGGTCCATGCAATCGATGATGGTGCGGATGCCGCCCTGGGAATAGCGGTCCTGGAAAGGAGCCCATTCAAGGCTGTGCCCCATGTAGGATTCCAGCAGGTGGGAAACGATATCGGCTGCGGAGTAGGCTGTCTGTTTGACCGGAATGGAGTAGGTCAGCTCGGGATCGAGCACGGCAAACTTGGGACGCATTACGGGATTGGCGAAACCGTCCTTTCGCTGGATTTTCTCGTAGGACATGACTGCCGTGCCGTTCAGCTCGGAACTGGTAGCGGGAATGGTTACCACAGCTATTACGGGCAATGAGGTCGTGATCGGTGCCTTTCCGCTGGCCAGGTCCCAGGGCTCGCCATTATAGTTATAAGCCACTCCGACGAACTTGGATTCGTCCATCACGCTTCCGCCACCAAGGGCGATGATGACGTCGGGCTTTTCCTTTTTTGCAAAGGCGATGACTCCCGCCGAGTGCTCTACGGTGGGGTTGCTCTTGACGCCGAAAGCACTTACCAGCTCGACGCCGGCCGCCTTGCAGCTGTCGGCGACTTTCTGATAGAAGCCGACTTTTTTTACGAAGGCCTCATCGTAGGTAATGAGCAACGCCTTCTTGCCGAAACCGGCGGCGAGCCCGCCAACCTTGGCCACTGCGCCCTCACCGAATACCGCTTTTGTCGTCATGTCGAATTCGAATGGATACATGCTTCGCTCCTTCGTAGAAATGATTTGGTAAAAAGGATATAGCCTAACGCTTATCCTTGAAGAACGTTTCAGGGCGACCCGGGATGGTGTTCCGGGCCTTGAATATACCGCCGGCGCCCGCCTCGAGATCGGCATCTCCTTCGGGCAACCAGAATAGCGAGGTGGCTACGTACAGGTCCCGCATGTCGTCGCCGCCGAAACCGGCACAGCAGATATGCTTGACCGGAAACGCCAGGGTTTCGACCAGGGAATAATCCTTAAGGCTCCACACGGTGATGCCCTTTTTTTCGCCCCAATGGCAGACGTAGATGCGATCCTGGGTATCCACCGCTACACCGTCCGGCATATCCGCAAAATCGATGACCGCCTTGCCTTCGCCGCTGGCTCCCTTCGCGAGGGAATAATCGAACCTTAGAAGCTTTTTGTTTCCCGTATCCACCACGTACATGTTCTTGTTTCCGCTGTCAAAGAAGATCGTATTGTACTGGACGAAATTTTTGGCCAGGGTAACTACGCGCCTGTCAGTATCGATCATGTATAAAGTACCGGACATGGTAGCGGGGTTGAAATCGGGTTCCGTCAGATGTTTGGATACGGTGCTCGTGAAGATTCTTCCAGCTGCATCACAACGGGTATCGTTGTAGCGGAACGCGCCGGTATTGGGCTCGGGTTGGGCAACGAGTTCCATCTTGCCGGAGGCGAAATCCAGGAGCATCATCCCGTCATCCACGGCAACCAGCACCTTGCCCAAGGTATCGCAGGGCACTGCCGAACCTATGACGCTTTTGGTCTCGGCCCGCTCATCCTTCCCGGTAGCAGGATCGTAGCGGTGGACCGTACCATTGAACAAATCCGTCCAGTACAGTTTTTTGATGCGCGGATCCCAGATGGGTGTTTCCGCCAAAACAGCCTTTGCATCGATAACCAGTTCAAATCGCATACGCTCTCCTATTCACGTGCCCTGCAGGAAACAAGCCCGGTAAGGACAAATCCCTCAGGCCGCCTGGGCCGCTGACCCGTCAGGTACCGGCCTGCCATCCTTACTCATTCTCACCCGAATATTTGACCTGGAAAGCCGCCAGCCGCTCGTACACCCCACTATCGGCCATGGCTTTGTACAGGGTTTTATACAGATCGTACAACTCGTCGTAGCGTTCATGATTTCCGGCGTCCGGGGTATATTTACGGCGTATCTTGACCAGGTTCTCCACGCCCTTGGCTGCATCGGGGAAAATCCCCACGCCGACACCGGCGAGTATGGCCGCACCGGTGACCGCGGCATCCGTGTTGTCCAGGGTGCACACCGTGTGTCCGTAGACATCTGCCTGTATCTGATTCCAAAGCTCCGACTTGGTCGGGCCACCCAACAGGTGGACCCGGTCAAAGGTGATTCCTGCAGACACCAGCGATTCCAGCATGTCCCGTACTTCCAGCGTTATGCCTTCTATATGCGCCCTGGCCATGCAGTAACGGTCGTGGGCAAATGTCATTCCGACCATGGTACCCCGGGCTGCAGGGTTCCAGCGCGGTGTGGCTGCGCTGGCGAAATAGGGCAACAACAACAAACCCTTGGAACCGGCGGGAGCCTTACCGATCAACTCGGTGAGTACATCGTAGGGGTCCCGGCCGGCAGCCTTGGCGTAGGCAGATTCGATGCCTGCGAACTGGTCGCGGAACCAGCGGAAGACGCTGGCTGCGCCGGCCTGGTAGCCTTCCACCAGCCAGCGGCCATCGATAACGTGGTTGGTCACCATCGTCTTGCGGGACGCGTCGTGGAAGGCAAAGTCCGCGCAGGCCGCCACCGCTCCACCGGTACCCAAAGAAACCGACAGCAAACCGGGAAGCACCACTCCCGCGCCCAAGGCGCCGGAATTCTGGTCGCCTGCACCGATGCACAAAGGTGTACCAACTGCCAGTCCGGTATTCGCGGCCGCATTGGCCGATAGCTGCCCCGCACGCGAGCCTGACGACATCGGCTGGGACAACTTCGCTGGGGTCACGCCGCCCACCGCCATCAGGCGATCATCCCATTTCAGCTTTGCCGTATCCCAGCA
>CAXNJE010000057.1:0-18353 GCA_964202565.1 Breznakiellaceae bacterium
CGGGACCACTCGGTTCATCAGACTGCCGGGCTTGGTCTACAGCTGAATCTTGGGTTTTTTTAGTGCCGGATTACCATAAGAAAAGGCGGCTGACGGTGCGGTTGCTTTACGTCCCGGTGCAAACACAAGCATGCCCGCGCCTATGACGACGGCCAGGAAGACACCGACTGATATGATGACGAGCAGGAGCTTCTTCTGTTCCATAACTATCTATCCATCCCTTTTCGGGCTAGTACCGAATCCAACCGACGTTCCAATCCACGTGCACAAAACGCATGAAAAGGACCGAAGGAGCTCCGGTTATCAATACAATGAATATCGGCTCTTTTCTTGAAGTATTGAGAATTGAAATCCTTTTGACTCGCAAATCTCTTGAATAGAGTGCGAAATGGTAACTTGTCACGTTTTTTGGCCCTGCATAGCCGGGTGATAAATGGAGCCCGTACGAGAATGATCATATCGAGGCGCTCGAATACGCTTGACCGGTGCAATAACGCGGCATTTACGACCAGATCATGGCTTAGGTGCCCAGTAATCCACTCTTCTGTCAGCTTGTTGACTGCTGGATGGATTATATTTTCCAGAATCCGGAGATCCTCAGCATTGGAAAATACACGTTCGCCCAGCTTCTTGCGATTGATCGAGCCGTTTTCGCCAAGAATTGCCTCTCCAAATGCGACAATCACGGCTTTTTGTTCCAGTTTTAGGACTTGATGCCCCAAGCTGTCCACGTCCAGAACCTCGAAACCCCGGGCTTGCATCAATTTTGCGATATGGTTTTTTCCGGCGCAATATGAACCGGTCAATCCTATCGTCACTAGTGCAGGTCTCCCCAGCTTTGTCCTTCCTCGACGCTCGTCCTGAGTGCGATGCGAAGGGGGATCGCGGCTTCCATTTCGGTTTTTAAAAGGTTCTTTACCGCCGGACAGTCAGACCGCTTGCATTCGACGATAAGTTCATCGTGTACCTGAAGCAACATTTTCGCGTCCAGACCTGAACGGGCCAGGGCGTTGTCCACGCGTATCATTGCCAATTTGACGATGTCTGCCGCAGATCCCTGGATGGGTGTATTCACCGCAATCCGTTCAGCCGCAGATTTTTCGGTCTTATTATGGGACACGATAGTGGGGATATAGCGTCTTCTACCCAGTATCGTTGTCGCATACCCGAGTTGCTCGGTTTGGTTGATCAGATCGTCTATAAACCTGCGGACCCCGGCATAGGTCCTGAAATAGGTATCTATAAAGCTTTGGGCATTCGTCCGGGGTATGCCGAGTTCGTTGGAAAGCCTGAATGCGCTCATGCCGTACATCACCCCAAAGTTGATGGTTTTAGCGATCCGTCGCTGGGCGGAACTGATCTGATCTTCGCTGATACCAAAAATCAGGGCTGCGGTACGCCGGTGTACATCGCCTCCCGATCTGAAGGCCTCAAGGAGGACTTCGTCCCCGGATAGATGGGCAAGGACGACCAGTTCGATTTGGCTGTAGTCGGCGGATACAAGTACTTTGCCCTCTTCGGCGATGAAGGCGGTTCGGATTTTCCGGCCTTCCTCATCGCGGATGGGAATGTTCTGCAGATTGGGGTCGCGACTTGAAAGCCTGCCGGTTGCCGTACCGGTCTGGACGTAGTGGGTCCGAAGCCTGCCATCGGGACCTGCCAGCGCTCCCAGCGTATCGACATACGTGGATTTCAGTTTGGCCAGGGTACGGTAATCAAGTATTTTGCGAGGAACCGGATCTTCCCTGGCGAGTTCTTCCAGGACCCCCACATCGGTGGAGAAACCGGTTTTTGTCTTCTTGCCTGTTTTCAGCTTGCGTTCGGTGAAGAGGACTTCCTGTAGTTGTTTGGTGGAGGCGATGTTGAATTCATGGCCCACGAGGCTGTATATCTCATTCTCGATCAAGACGAGCTTGCCCGCCAGTTCGATCCCGTAATCGTGGAGGATGCCTCTTTCAAGCCGGATACCCGTGCCTTCCATTTCCGCTAGTATGGGAAGCAAGGGCATTTCAACGTTCTTGAGCAGGTCCGTTGCTCCGTTTTCACGGATGCAGGGATCGAGCAATGCTTTCAGGCGCAACACGAAATCTGCATCCTCTGCGGAATAGTGGGTGGCAGTTTCAATGGGAACTACGTTGAAGAGGAACCCTTTGGGAACGATGGAGTCGTACGGGGTGGTTTCAAGCCCCAACCAGGTCGTCACCAGGGAGTCCAGGGAATAGCTTGCACGCTCGGGATCCACAAGCCAGGCTGCTACCATCCCGTCCCAGATCGCGCAGTTCCAGCGAGGCAAGCCCCAAGCCCGTGAAACGGCGTAGTCGTACTTCGCATTGTGAGCGACGATGGTCATGGAAGGATCGGCGAAAAAGGGTGCCAGGGCGGAACGGGCGATCAGGGGTTCCAGAAAAGCGCAACCTTCAGGTCCATGAGGAGCGACAGGCACGTAGAAGGCTGTCCCCGGCTCGATGGCCAGTGAAAATCCGAAGGGCGTCGCGTTCCATGCGTCCAGACTGTCGGTTTCGAAATCAAAGGCCATGACTTTCGATTTTCGGGCTTTGTTGAGCAGGGTCTCGAGTCCGGCAAGATCGGCTATGGTATGGTAAGTACCGTGTGCGCGCAGGGATTCGGGTGCGCTCGGACGTGGAGCTTGCTGGAATTCAACGAGGGCTTTGGTCTTGGTCGGCGCTGAGTCGAACAGGTCCCCTTGCGCTGCTTTTAGGTTCGGTTTGGGGTTCGAGGAGTTCATCTCAGGATCAATTCTAGAATTGGAATTAGTATCAAGACGGGTTTCTGTTTTGGGGCTTGGCAACTCGTTTGCTGGAGAGAAAGTTGCGGATGAATGGGCGCCTGCTTTTTCCAAGGCTTTCACGGTTTCAGGGGAGAGGGATACGGCGGGTGCCCGTAAGCCGGAACGGAATAGATAGGCTGCGCCCTTTTCACGGTCGATCGCATCGACAGCGAACATATCCATGTTTTCCGGTATTGCCGGAACATCGTGTTCCAAGGTGACGAGGGTACGAGAAAAATAGGCACTTTCTTTCCCTGCCGCGAGTTTTCTGCCAACGGCACCTTCGATTCCGGCTATGTTCTTATATATCTCGTCGAGTGAGCCGTAGCGTGCGACGAGTTTGATGGCTGTCTTGTCGCCTATGCCCGGTACGCCCGGTATATTATCCGAAGCGTCGCCAGTAAGGGCCAGTACATCCAGAATCTTCGCCGGTTCCACTCCCCATTCGAGTTTTACTTCCGCCGGCCCAAGGAGATCGAATTTTGAGGCTCCGGGTGTCCCCGGTACCCCACCTTTTCCAGGCCGGAGAATGTACGTCCCGCTCCCTACCAATTGGAGTAAATCCTTGTCAGATGAGATGATGTAACATTCACGACCTTCAGCTCTGCAGCGTTCTGCCAAGGTGGCGATCAGGTCGTCGGCCTCGAAGCGGTCTGCGCTCAGTCTGGGTATGCCTAACAGGCGAAGGGCTTCCTCAACCAGGGGTACCTGCTCGTGGAGATCCTGGGGAGCTTTTTGACGGTTCGCCTTGTACTGATCGTATAGCTCATGCCGGAAGGTTGGAACCGCCGAATCGAAAACGGCCGCAAAACGCGCAGGTCTTATGGTTTTTCCATCCGGAGAAGGCGCGCCTTCGTCCAGCAGGCTTATAAGGCTGCGAAAAAAGCCGAAGGCGGCCGAGATATTCGCACCGGAACTGTTTCTGAGCGGTCTCGAGATGAAGGCAAAATAGGAGCGGTAGATAAGTCCATACGCGTCGAGCAGGTAAAGTGCCGGTTTGGAATTGCTCATCCTTTCAGATCTATCAAAGAAGCGCTGCCTTCGTTGGCGTAGACCGAACGTCGGGTTGCGAACGGATTTCCCCGCAATGCGCGGATTTCCCCACGTATTTCATTCATCCTGGCAGAAAGCAACGTGCGATTATGCTCCGCCCGTGCCAGTGCCTCAGATTGGAGTTCCTGTAATGCGGTCTTTAGCGAGGGTACCTCGGATTCCCTGTCCGGATATGCAGCGCGGTATAAATCCTCGAGGGGGTCCACAACTTTCTGGATGGCATAGATATCGGCGACTATTTTTTCTTCGAGTTCCACATGCGACATGAGCGCATCCGCATCGCCAGAACTAATGACGTCTTTTTGCTTATCAAGAACCTCGAGATAGTCATGGAAACGGTCTCGCTGCCTGACGAGGAGCTCCCTGAAACGCCTGAGTACAGCTACCCTATGCTGAATTTCTTCAGGCCCTGGTTCCTGCGATCCTTTTTTTCGCCCTTCGTCGGCCATCGCTGTGTCAACCCGCGATGTTAACACCGGAAGCCGCTCTTCCGCTGGATTCGGCAGAGGTTTTAAGCACTACTTCCTGCCAGGCCGCTCGCAATTCGAACAGCAGAATGCGGACTGCCCTGATCCGTGCGTGATCCTTGGTTATATTTGCCTGAAGGAGCTCACGGTTGAACCAATTGTACAGGGAGAACAGGTTGCGGGCTATTTCTCCGCCTGCATCGAAATCAAGGGATGCCATCAGCTCCGTGACTATTTCCTGGGCTTTAACCAGAGCGCCATTCAGCCTTTCAATCTTGCCCGGTTCGAGTTTGCTGCCGTCGGAACCGATGAGGTCGATGGCGTGATCGAGTTGTTTGACAGCCTCGTCATAGAGCATGACGATGAGTTGCCCCTGGCTCGCGGTTCTGATCCGCGTTTCCCGGTAAGCTGATAGTGCATTAGAATAAGCCAAAGCGTTCTCCCCTCCATTCAGCGCGTGTATCGAGTCCAGCGGCGTGCGTCCGGCGACGAGCGCGCTTGTTTTGAGTATCGACAGGGACGCTTCTATGTTGAACTATTTCCAACCGGGAAAGCGCCATTCGTATGCTGTTGTTTCACTTCCATCATACATTATGGTCGGAGTTCAGTCGAGCCGATGGGACGAATTCTGAGCACCGTAACGGCTTTTTCTCCGAAGACCGGTCTCATCCAGCCAATATAGGCCCCGACGAGTCCGAGGGGAATATAGGCCTGAATGGTACCCGCGAAACCGCCTCCGTGGACGCGCGAAATGCCCTTGAGTCCCTTTGCGCCGGCCAATGAACCTGGGGATGCAAGGAATTCGCGGGTAAGTGCGAGAGCCAGGGAGACTCCTTGTTCCGAGGGCAATTTTGTGGTGAAGACGTTTTGGAGCAACTCCCAGGAGGAATCCCCGGACGCAGCGACCAAGTCGAGGAAAGTCTGTATGGCTTCATCTCGGGCTGACGGAACACCGGCATTCTGGTCTGCATTTTTTAGAGCCGCCAGCATCGCGTCTACACGGTCATTTTCGGCATAGTAGTGCATGGCGCGTAGAAGCGCGCGATCTCCGGTTTTGGTACGGAGCTCGAACGCGTGTTTCAGTACATCAGCCTTTTTAACGTCCCGCAGCACTTCCTTGCCGAAATACTGGGCTACCGCTTTCATTTCGAGCGGGACCGCCGCATAATCCGGGGTCAGATCCGCATGATTGCCACCGGTATCGACGACGCACAGCGCATAACCCGCGGAGCCCAGATCGAAGGCGACCTGCTCGACCAAGGGTTTGAGCGGATTGGCGAAATCGATGGTAACCGCCCCGCCGGACGCGCATGCAACCTGATCCATAAGGCCGCTGGGCTTGCCGAAGTGGATATTTTCGGCTTTTTGTCCTATCTGGGCGATCTCGACCGCGCCTAGTTTCGAATCATTGTACAAGCCGTTGAAAATGGTGCCGATCAGCACTTCCACCGCCGCGGATGAGCTTAGACCAGACCCCGGAAGCACCGTGGATGTGGCGTTCGCAGTAAAACCCCTGATCGCAATTCCCCGGGCGTGAAATTCAGACGCGATTCCCCGCACGAGTGCCTCTGTCGTGCCTGTTTCTTCCTTTCGGGGCGCAGTATCGCTGATATCGACCAGTACATCGGGGTAGCCGGTCGAGCGGAACAGCACCTGGCTGTCTTCGCGAGGGGTGACACAGGCCAGGGCATCGAGTTGTATGGACGCCGCCAGCACCTTTCCCCGATTATGATCCGTGTGGTTGCCACCGAGCTCGGTCCGGCCTGGGGTAGAAAATACCCGCAGGTTCGAGGCCGATGATGGAAAATAAGCGACTGTGGAATCAATCAGGTTTTCCAGCCGCTTTTTTGACTGTGCCACCTGCTCGGTGCCGTACAGTTCCGAAAATAGCCTCGTCGCATCGGGGCTATCCATGCGTGCCTTGATTTCCTGTGCTTTCATGTCTATACCTTTCCTTTATTTTCTTCCTGCGTATTTGCCCTATTTCACGGATTCCAGGTAATGGGTTTCCGAAAGGCCCCGAAGTCGGTCTGCTGCTGATTCGGCAGTGATATCTCGTTGTGGCATGGCGAGCAGTTCGAATCCTACCATGAATTTACGTACCGTTGCGCTACGCAGGAGGGGCGGGTAGTAATGGACATGAAAATGCCAAGCTTTCTTTGTTTCGGTGTTTTCACCCTTGGATGTCGGCTTCTGGTGGATGCCCATGGAATAGGGGAAGGACGTAAGGAACAGGTTGTCGTAGCGGGTTCCCATGCGTTTGAGGGCGTCGGAAAAATCGTCGATATCCTTTTCACCCATGTCTTCCAGGGATGCGATATGTCGTTTCGGAAGTATCATGACTTCAAAGGGCCATACTGCCCAAAACGGTACCAGGGCTACGAAACCGTCGTTCTGGAAGATGATACGTTCCTGCTTCCTGATTTCCAGGGCAACATAATCGCAAAGCAGGCAGGATGCCTTAGTGTGGAGGTATTTGCGCTGTTCCCTGTCTTCCCGCGCGGGAAGGTCCGGCAAGCGTTCTGTCGCCCATATCTGGCCATGGGGGTGAGGATTCGAGCAACCCATCACCGCGCCTCGGTTTTCGAAAATTTGTACCCAGGAAATGTCGGGGGAGGATCCCAATTCCCGATACCGCGCGGTCCAGACCCGGATGACTTCCTGTACTGCCGATTGTTCCATCCTTGCAAGGGTCAGGTCGTGGCGGGGAGAAAAACAAAGCACTTCGCAGCGTCCGCGTTCGGTCTCGGCGACGAGAAGCCCACCCTCATCGCTTCTTTCGGAAGGTGAGTCTGGTAAAAGGGCGGCGAAATCGTTCGGAAATACGAAAACGCCGTCATAATCGGGGTTTTTGACCCCCCCGGCACGTTCGTTTCCAGGACAGAGATAACAAGCAGGATCATGGGCAGGCAGGCCATCCAGCACCGGTTTCTCCACCTGTCCTTGCCACGGCCGTTTCGTCCTGTGCGGGGAAACGAGTATCCATTCTCCCGCAAGAGGATTGAACCTGCGTTGGGGGTGTTCTGAAAGAGGCATCGAGCCGGCTCCTTTGTGCGGAAAGCGACCTTTTATAATCGCTGTTCCTTATTAATTCCGCATAGTATCCATAGATCGACGATCGGTAAAGTGAGTTCCACAGGGAAACCGTCCGGATTACCCCTACACGATAAGCATGGCCGCTGGCTGGCGGATTTAGTATCTTTATGTGGATACCATTTTGGAGAATACATGAAGAAGACAACGAAGAAGACGGGGGGGAAGAATACCCGCAAGCCTGTCAAGGGATCCTGGCCGAATTTTCAGCTTGGCAATTTCTTTAACGGAGCACCTCCCGGGCGGGGCAATCCAGGCGGACCTTTTGGCGGCTGGCAATTCCGTTTCTCTCTTGGGTATATAGTCGTTCTCGTTTTGGTGATGAGCGTATTCAACGTATTGTTTTTCAGCCGCAACGATGATCTGATAGATTATTCGTCTTTTAAGGCCAAGATTGAGTCCGGTGAGATCAAACGCGTGGAAATGGACTCGACATCCTATACTGGCTATCCCAAATCAGCCGTCGCTACGACCAATGAGCGTACGGACGCACTGATACGACGCTATGTCCGCCCTGAATCCGCGTTCAGGACCATTCCCATCTACGATCCTGATTTTGTGCGATTGCTGGATTCGAAGGGTGTTTCCTATTACGCGGTTTCCAAGGAAGGCAACGCCCTGCTGGATTTTGTTTTTAGTTGGATACTTCCCTTCGCCTTCTTCTTCTTTATTTGGCGCCTCCTCATGAAGCGCCTTGGAAATGCCGGATCGAACGTACTCTCTGTAGGGCAGAACAGGGCGGTCATCGTCGCCGAAGGTGATATCCATACGCGCTTTGTCGATGTGGCGGGTGTGGACGAAGCGAAGGATGAACTGGTCGAGGTAGTCGATTTCCTGAAAAATCCCCGTCGCTACACCGATATTGGCGGAAAAATCCCCAAGGGTGTACTTCTGGTTGGCCCCCCGGGAACGGGAAAGACACTCCTGGCCAGAGCCGTCGCCGGTGAGGCAGGGGTGTCCTTCTTCCGTATGAGCGGTGCGGATTTCGTGGAAATGTTCGTCGGCGTCGGTGCGGCTCGGGTGAGGGACCTGTTCAAGCAAGCCCGGGAAAAAGCGCCCTGCATCATTTTCATAGACGAGTTGGACGCCATCGGGAAAAGCCGCATCAACGGCATCGCGGGAGGCAACGACGAGCGCGAACAAACCCTCAACCAGCTACTCGTGGAGATGGACGGTTTCGACGCCACCAGCGGGCTGATAATCCTGGCGGCCACGAACCGTCCGGACGTACTGGACCCGGCCCTGCTCCGCCCCGGCCGTTTCGATAGGCAAGTACTGGTGGATAGGCCCGATCTTAAAGGGCGCGAGGCGATACTGCGCATCCACGCCAAAACCGTCAAACTGGAGCCGGCGACCGATCTGGCAACTGTCGCCCGTGGCACTCCGGGTTTTGTTGGCGCAGACTTGGCGAATATCGTAAACGAGGCTGCCCTGTTGGCGGTACGCGGTGGACGCAAGCAGGTGTCACAGAAGGATTTCGAGGAAGCCATAATGAAATCCGTCGTGGGTCTGCAAAAAAAGAACCGTGTCATCTCGGATGTCGAACGGAGCATAGTCGCCTTCCATGAAACGGGGCACGCGCTTGTTGCCGGCTTTACCCATGGTTCGGATCCGGTCCAGAAGATTTCCATTATCCCGAGGGGCTTCGGTGCCTTGGGATATACGCTGCAGATGCCTACCGAAGACCGGTACCTGATGACCGAGGAAGAGTTGCTGGGGAAAATAGATGTGTTATTGGGTGGACGTGCCGCCGAAGAACTGGTTTTTGGCCAGATCTCAACCGGCGCCGCCAACGATCTGACCAAATCCACCGATATTGCCCGAAAAATGATAACCGACTACGGCATGAGTGCCCGTTTCAGGAATATGGCCCTTACCCAGCGCGGATCGGGCATGATAGGTGGGGCTTCCTCTGAACCCATCCTTCATCGTGAGTATGCCGAGTCCACCCAACAATATGTGGACGAAGAAATTGCCCGGGTCATGTCTGATCGGTACGCAAAGGTAAAAACCCTGCTCCAGTCCAGGCGATCCTTGCTGGATAAGCTGGCTGCGATCCTGTTGGAAAGGGAAACCATGGACGAGAAGGAGTTCAAAGCCCTGATTGACGCAGAACCATCCGTTGCGGCCAGCCCAGTTGTTCAGGAATAAGGGTTCAGGAATAAATTCGTATATAATTCAGGCTCTTATCATAAAGTCGAAACTCGTTTTGAGAGAGCAACCTGATCCGCAGTATTTTTTTACAACTCGTTACTTTATAAAAGAGAGTAAAAATACTGCAAGGGCAATTTTCAGAAATCCCGATTTTTGAAAATTGCTCAATTGACGCGGGTGCTTTCGCAAACTATGCTTGTTATGTTATGACATTGAATAGGGCTTCCAAGAAGGAAGCGGAAACGCGCTTTGCAGCGCTCAGAAAACAGGTATCGTTGCACGTTTTTACCCTGCGTTTTGAGGATTCCCTGTGCAGGGAATCCAGGACCGCAGCGGAAGAACTCGCGGAATCCACAAGCCGTCTTTCCGTAGAGATAAGCGACGCGATGGAGAGTGGCGACCTTCTGCGCAAATACAGGGTGGATTCTCCGCCTGCCTTGGTTGTTTCGGCCAAGGATGCCCCCGACCTGCGGCTGTATGGAGCACCCACGGGTTACGCCTTGCCAGCCCTTCTGGAAGCGATCGTGATGGCCGGGAGCTTCTTCGAACTGAAAGAGGATCTGGTTGAGGCTGCCCGGCTCGCTTTTTCGGATCGTGACCGGGCTGCGCCCCGGCTGGACCTTCTGGTTTCCCGCCATGAAGTCTCCTGCCTGGAAGCTTCCAGCGCTTTGTGGCGGAGTGTTTTTGCCGAACGACTTTCGGGAACCCCGCACCAGTCCGTGGCTTCCATCAGGATCGTGGAAGATTTTCCGCATTGGGCGCTACGTTCGGACAACGGCAGAATCCCCGTGCTTTTGGTGGACGGCGCTCCGACCCTGCACTGGCCGTTTACGGACATGGCCATAATCGAGGCGTTGCGGGAAGGGCGGCATTGAACGCCAAGTAGCTGATATTTCCGATCTTTGCCCGGGTCCTCCTGCCTCCGCCCAGGGTTGCCTCAAACGGCAGGTCAGTCCTTTCGCGGCGCTTCACATTCAGGCTTAAAACGTGTATTCTCCGCTTTGAGGTATATCGATGCTGACGAGTAAACAACGCGGATTTTTGGCTGGCCTTGGTTCCATTGCCCAACCCACGGTGATGGTAGGCAAGGAAGGGGCTTCCACCGCGGTCGAACAGGCTCTTGTTGCCGAACTGGCGTGCAGGGAACTGGTAAAGTTGCGTTTTGTCAATTCAAAGGATGATCGTGATGTTCTTGCCCGGCAACTGGCCGAAAGGTCGGGTTCGGACCTGGTTCGCCTGATCGGAAATGTCGCGATCTTTTTCAAGTCCTCTCCGGACCCCGCTCATCGTCGAATAATACTTCCCGCTTGAACGGGAATCCTTGCGGCAGGTGCAATGAAAAATCGTGAGATGAACGTAACCCGGATTCACGGCATTTTGACAACAAGGTGGTTCGAGTTGAGAATTCTCCCCATATGCCTCACTTTGCTTCTAGGCGCAAGTCTTGTGGTCGGGGCACAAGAAATCCTTACCGCCGATCGCTATTTGGCGGATGTGGCAGAACGTTATGCGACAATCAAGGATTATCAGGCAAAAATTCTTGTAAGCTCATCAAAGGCGAGCATGAAGGGCTCCTTGATACATAAGAGTCCCTCGTTGTTGCGTATCGATTTTTCCCAACCTATGGATCAGGTCATTTCCTACAACGGCGAGGAGCTGACCGTCTACATTCCCGAGTATCGGGCTGTGCTCAGCCAAAACGTCGGGACTACCTCCTCCGGTGCTGCCGGAGCCTCACTCGCCTCCGCCAAGGGACTTTCCATCCTGCGCCGCAATTATTCGGTGGCCTACGATTCCGGCCCGGGCGAACTGCCTTTGGAGGAGGGTTCGACCGAACTGGTCATCAGCCTGTCCCTGACCCGGAAGAGCGTGGCGGAAGGTTTCCGCAGCTTGACCCTTTCGATCTCTCCTGCTACGAAACTCATAAGACGCATCGAAGGAAAGACCATCGCGGATGAAACCGTCCGCTTCGATTTTACCGACATAATTCTGGATCAGGGCATTCCGGAAGCGCGTTTCGTCTACGATTCACCGGCATCGGCGAATCGTTATAACAATTTTCTATTCAAGGAAACGGATTAGGCGGGACGCAGTATGGAATCGCTTGGAGAAAAACTGAAAACAGCCCGGGAAATGAAGGGGTATACCTTCGACCAGATATCCCGGGACACGAATATAGCTCGACGTTATCTCGAAGCCTTGGAAAAGGAGGATTTTTCCCAATTTCCAGGGGAACCCTACCTTCTGGGCTTTCTGCGCAATTATGCCGAGTATCTGGGCTTGGATTCCCAAAGCATGATCATGATGTACCGTACCATCAAGCTTCAGGAGCAACCTATCCCGGTCGAGCAGCTTCTGAAAAATACGGGACCCTCACCCGTGATTCCCATCATCCTGGTCGTTGCAGCCATCATCGTGGTCGGTTTGGGGCTTGCCTTGTTCATGGTTGTCGGTGGAAACAACAACGGGAAGGAAGCGGCTGAAATTGAACGCAAGACCCAGCAATACGCACCTACAACGGATATATTTGAAAAGCGCCTATACACGGGTGATACGGTACTCATAACCGTTGGCACGGATCGCTTTGAGTTGAAAATTTCCGAGTTGGGTGAGGCCCTGACCCTGACCACTCCCGGTGGGGACCTTGTGTTCGAGTTGGGGCAGGAAGGCGCCATCGATCTTAACGGAGACGGGCAGAGCGACCTGAAAATTTTCGTCACCGACCTATTCAAGAATGACCCCTCCAAAGGTGTCTCGTTGCGGCTCGAAATAAGCGCCGAACAAAACCTGAACCTGGCCGAAGACTCCAGTTCGACCATCCAGGGCCAGACTGTACCTGCCAAAATGGACTCAGCAGCTCCGGTTCCAGTGGCCGCTTCGGTTGCCCCTACCGCTACAGCTACCGGAGCCGTCATATTCTCTTCGCCGAATCCCTATCCCTTTACCCTGCAGGCAACCTTCAAGGGATCTTGCATGTTCAGATGGGAATCTGACCGGAAGGAGCGTGAGGAGAGGTATTTCCACAAGGCCGAGGTCCTGAACATACAAGCCCAGAACGGAATTCGCCTTTGGCTCTCCAACGCCGGTGCTGTCAAGGTTACCGCCATCGGCGGCGGAAAGACCGTAGATATCGAACTGGGTGGTTTGGGTGAAATCGTCGTGACCGATGTCAAATGGGTCAAGGATGAGGATGGCCGTTTCAAGTTGACCACCGTGCGGCTCGACTGACGATCGTGCGATACTTTCTCGATCCCCACGGTTGTGCCAAGAATCAGGTTGATGCGGAGAATATGATGGAAAGCCTGACCCGTTCGGGTTGGGTTTCGTCCACCGATCCTGGCGATGCGGATCTGTTGATTGTGAATTCCTGTGGTTTCATCGAAAGCGCAAAAAAAGAATCCATTGACGCTGTCTTGAGGTGGAAAGCCGTATATCCGGATAAACGGGTACTCCTGGCAGGTTGCCTTGCCCAGCGTTATCCCAAGGAATTGGACGGCGAACTGACCGAATTGGACGGTATTTTCGGAAACGCGGATCTATCCCGTATTGGTGAGGCTGCAAGCGCGGCAATGGGAGGCGATAGGGGTGCTCTGATCCCCGAAATCGATCCCACAGGTTTTGCTGATTTTGGCCACAGTACGGCTGCACGGCCCTTGCTGTCCCTTCCCGGATCGGCCTACGTGAAGATCACCGAGGGTTGCGATAATAAGTGCACTTATTGCGCCATACCCATCATCCGCGGCCCCATGCGGAGCCGCCCGATAGACTCGGTGGTTTCCGAATGCAAGGGCTTGATCGCAAGGGGTATAAGGGAATTATGCCTGATCGGGCAGGATCTGGGTTCCTACGGTCTGGATCGTGCCGGTACGACCGGCCAGCCAGGGCTTTCCGCCCTTTTAGGTGCCTTGTCCGAATTGGAAGGCGATTTCTGGATACGCCTCTTATATATTCATCCCGATCACTTTCCCCTTGGGATACTTGAAATCTGTGCCCGGGATTCGCGCATACTGCCGTATTTCGACCTGCCCTTCCAGCATGCTTCCAAGACCATACTGCATGCCATGAACCGGAAGGGCGACGCCGAAATCTACCTGGCGCTCATCGCCTCCATCCGTTCAGCACTGCCCGACGCGACCATCCGTTCAACCTTCCTGGTGGGCTTTCCAGGTGAGACTGAAGGGGACATGGAACGGTTGCTGGATTTCCAGCAAAGGGCGCGTATCGACTGGCTGGGGGCCTTTGAATACTCCCGCGAGGAAGGTACCCCAGCTTTCAACATGAAGGCTCGGGTAAGTAAAAAGCTCGCTTCCGCCCGCCGCAAGCGTGTCGAGGAAGCCCAGGTGGTCATCAGCGAGGAACGCATGGATCGTTTTGTCGGCAAGAACCTGAGGGTTTTGGTGGAGGAAAAAGTTGAGGGTGAGGAAGGGCTGTACCTTGGACGGGCCGCCTGCCAGGCTCCCGAGGTTGATGGTGCCGTGGTGCTGAGTTCGGGTATGGACCTGGAGTGCGGTGTTTTCCAGCAGGCCCATGTATTCCGCCGGGCAGGGCTCGACCTGGATGCCGCCCGTCTTTCCCCGTCGGACGGCGGCGTTCTCCTTTCCGGAGCATAGCCCCGCCATGCCGGACAAAGGGTTTCCTCCTTCCGTTGTCAACCCGGACGTCCCCGCTTATCTTGCAGCCCTGAATCCTGAACAGATGAGGGCGGTAACCCACGAGGGGGCACCGTTGCTCATACTTGCCGGTGCTGGATCGGGGAAAACCCGGGTGATCACGACTAAAATCGCCTGGCTCATACGGGAACGGGGTTTCGATCCGGCTTCAATTCTTGCTGTAACGTTCACCAACAAAGCCGCGCGGGAGATGGCCGAACGGGCCGCGCGGATCGAGCCCCGTGCCGAGGGTGCCGTTCTGCGTACCTTCCATTCCTTTGGGGCCTGGTTCCTGCGGCGGAACGGAGGGCTGATCGGTCTGGATTCCCGCTTCGTGATCTACGACGACGATGATTCCACCACCCTTTTAGGCGCGATCATGGAGAACGAAACCCGTTCCGCAGCCGCCCGCACCGCCCATCTCATCGCCCGCGCAAAGGATTATTTCCTGAATCCCGGCGACCCGCTCTTGTCCGAAATAGACCATAAGGACGAATTCCGGACCGTATACGAAGCGTATGAGCGAAGGTTGAGGAAGACGGGCAATGTTGATTTCGGCGATCTCATAAAGATGCCTACTGAACTCCTTCGTGCCCACCCCGAGGTACGCGACCGTTTCAGGCAACGTTTTCGCGTGGTGCTGGTGGACGAGTACCAGGATTCCAACGTCGCCCAATTCGAATTGCTGAAGGAACTCTGCGGTCCTGAAACCTATTTGTGCGTAGTCGGCGACGATGACCAGTCGATTTACCGGTTCCGGGGTGCGGAGGTCAGGAACATCCTGGAATTTCCGACCCATTTCCCTGGCACGGACATCATCCGGTTGGAGCGGAACTACCGGTCGACCTCCCCCATCCTGGCTGTCGCCAGCGGGGTCGTCAATTTCAACGAAGGCCGATTGGGGAAAACCCTCATCTCGGAAAGGGGTGGGGGGAAAAAACCTGCCATAGCCTTTCTGGACGACCAGGATGCAGAAGCCTCTTTCTGCGCCGAACTCGTCGAACGTTCCCTTACACGGGGAGCAAAATACGCCGAATGGGCTATCCTGTACCGTGTGAACGCCCAGTCCCTCGGCTTCGAAACCGAATTCCTGCGGCGGCGCATCCCCTATCGGGTGGTGGGGTCACTTAAATTCTACGAAAGGGAAGAAGTGAAGGACGCCCTCGCCCTCTTGGCCTTCACCGTAAATCCCAGGGACGAGGTAGCTTTCCGGCGGGTTGTCAACAAACCTACCCGGGGTGTAGGGGCGGCTACCATCGAAAAGATCGTGGAGGCCGCCGGCTATCTGGGGGTAACGGGTCTTGCCGGCATACACGGAATGGATTTGCTATCCGTAACAGTGCAGGGCGCGGATTTGGCGGCGGCGGCCAGAAGTCTGGCCCCAAAGCTGTCCGCCAAGGCCCGGGCAGGCCTGGGTGAATTCCTGAAGACCGTGGAGGGTGTAAAAGCCCTACTCGAAGATGGCCCCATTCCAGGCCGGACACGCTCCAGGGATAGGGATGACATAGTCGCTGGCGAGGGGCTTTCGGTCGCTGTGGCACGTCTGATCATCGATTCCGGGATAGCCGATTACCACAAGGTCCAGGATGAGGTCGCGGGGACGCAGAGGCTTGCAAACCTGCAGGAATTGGTCAACGCCGCAGCCATGTACCCCGCTGGCGCGGATGGCTTGGTGGAATTCCTGGAACACATCGAGTTGGACCGGGCTCTCACCCTCGCGGACGTTTCCGAAGACGCGGTGACGCTGATCACCCTGCACAATACCAAGGGCCTGGAATTCCGGCGGGTCGTCATGACAGGTCTGGAACAGGGCGTTTTCCCTCGGGACGATAAGCGGGATGAGGAATTGGAGGAGGAACGCAGACTATTCTATGTCGGGGCGACGCGGGCCATGGATGAGCTGTACCTTTGCTCCTGTGCCGTCCGCCGCCTGTACGGGCGCACGATAGACCTTGAACCGTCGCGCTTCCTGATCGAGATTCCCGAAGAAGCCGTGAGGCATGTAGGTTCGGTTCCGGCTGCGTTCAAGCGGGCCAGAACAAGAGAAAGTTCAGGAGCTGGGTCGGGGGAAAGTTCCGAAGTTTACCGGTATGCTGGTCTGGGCGAGGGTAAAGGTGTCTCGGCCGATGGACTTTGGAGGGTTGGAGGCAAGGTGTTCCACGACGAATATGGTTACGGGGGAATTGTTGCGGTGAAGGAGGGTGAGGAAGGCCCGGTGGTGACGGCAAATTTCGCTTCAGGACAATCGTACCGCTTCCTGCCACGATATCAATCAGCGAGTTTTATGAGGTTGGGCGATGATGATTGACAGTGACCACAGGATTCCATTGCCTTCGGTGAGGCGTGCACGGGGTTTCCGGCTCTATCTGCACGATGGTCGCCGTGTAGTCGACTTGTGGCAGCAAGGCGGAAACGCGATTCTTGGCCATACGCCTCCTGGTGTCCTGCTCAGCCTGAAGAACACCGCCGCCCGGGGCTTGTTTTCCCCTTTTCCGAGTATCTGGGAAAAACGCTTCGCAACGGCACTCCGACGCTTGCACCCCGCTTTTCCGGGGGTCCGGTTCTATCCCGACAAGGAAATGGCGCAAGCTGCCCTGGACCGTTCTGGTTTGGGGTCGCACCTTTTGGCTTTGATTAAGGATCCCGCTTGCGGCGAGCATGCTGAAAAGGGGCAAGTCATCCTTTGGCGCCCTTGGATTGGCTCTGTACCAAATCAGGTTTCCCCCGGGGACTCCGCTCCGAATACCCATGCTCCGCAATCCGGTGAGCCCTGCTACGCTGAGGCATCCGTACTCGTTCCTGTAATCCCCCTGCCCTTTCCCGGTCTGCCCATAGCCTTCTTGCTTCATAGTACGCTGGAAAGTGCTTTCCCTCCTGCTTCTACATGCTCTCCATTGATTTTGGCTGCGGCAACCCGGGCTCTTGACGACTTGCTGGCCGAACTCCCCAAGCGTGATCCTTCACGTTTCAGACGCGTGGACTCGGTGCTTGCGGGTGGCAGTGGATGCTGGAAACGCAAAGGTGATTATGTCTCCTGGTTCGGCGAAGCCGGTTCATACACCCCGATATGGTCGCGTTTCATGGCCGGAGGATTTATGTTACCCCCCACTTCCGACTCTCCCCTCATACTGCCGGGTGAATTATCCGATGGGGAAGAATCGGCTTTGGCCGCATTGCTGGCCGCTTGCGTTTAGGTACCTCGTAGGGGATACTGTACGTATGGATATTGGTGAAGTAGTCCTCATTTCGAGCCGGCTGGCTCTGGGAGCGGTCGCATCCTTTCTGGCCATCGTACTCTGGTCAAAAACCAGGGATGTGGCCTGGATGCTCATGGTGGCGGGTACCATCGCAGCCTATGCCGAAACCGTCTATTCCATCCTGGAACGCTTCGGCTTGTCCGATGGAAGCCGCTTTGTCATCGGGCGCGTACCCTTCGTATCCATTTTGTTGCCTAACTTGCCAACCGTGTTTTACATCGCGGCTTTTGCGGTCATGGTGGCCCGAAAACTCAAATCGAGGTAGTATTACTTCGGGTTTCATTTTCCCTGTTTCGCTTGACCAATGTGGTATAATTGGTATCTTATTGTCAGTAGTTTGAACATGAATCACACGTGCCGGAGGGTTGTGTATGGTAGCTTTGATTGTTGGTATTGTATTTATTTGTTTCTCCATCATTGCGGTACTGCCTTTTGGTCTGGCCTGGTGGAATGATGTATTGCTCTTCCTTCGCGGCTCCTTGCCCGTAGTTGCTATTTTTATCGGATTGATAGCCGTTTTTATTGGTATCGCCGATATCAAGGACCGGATCGAGGCGAAAAAAGAAGAAGAGCAGGAGAACAAGGAAGAAGCCAAGAAATCCGAAGGTACTCCTACGGCTTGACATTGTTTTTGATGTATGGGAATATCCTCTCCTGCCCCGTATTCGATGGTTTTGTTCATCTAGCAGAAAATGGATGAATAGGCACTATTCGTGGTCGGAAAACACTGTATAAAGGTACGATAATGAAGACTGTATTCGTTAATCCCGCCGACGCCGTGCGGACTTGGTTTGTGATCGATGCTCAGGATAAAGTTCTTGGTCGAGTCGCCGCCAAGGTTTCCTCGATGGTCCGCGGCAAGGAAAAAGCCATTTTTGCTCCCCATCATGAG
>CAXNJE010000058.1:0-18024 GCA_964202565.1 Breznakiellaceae bacterium
CAAGGAAAACCCATAGGCGAGCTGGTCGGACTTTGGCACATTGTGATGCATGCGGATAAAAAATAAAGGTCCAATCCGGCTCCAGTGCTTATTTCTGATGCCCCGTAGCCAATTTTTCCCTGAATCGTTCCAGTGCTTTACCACTCAATTTCGACGATCCCTCCCCCGCACTGGCATTTCCTAATAGCCGCTTCAATTCTGCGAATTCTTCCGCTGAAAAAGCTATTCCTCCCAGAAAATTACGTTCGAAGGATTCACAGCAACGTGGAGCTACCGAACGGGCGATCTGCAGCAGAACCTCCGCATAGACACGGATTTCCTTCTGGGCGTGGGCATCCATACGCAGTTCAAGGAAGTGGAACAGATTGTGTAAATCTATCTGCCAGTACCATTCGGTGTACAAGGAAAGGGGAAGGTTAACACGTGCCAATTCGCGGGCTATGCCTTCTTCCACCAGACGGGAATAATCCTCATAGGCGTCCTTCTGGCCCTGAATCAGCACGTTCCTGACAGCTTCCGCAGCGGCCGTATCCAAGGGTTCGGGAGAACGCCCTTGCTTGTTGTCCTCGCTCTGTAGGGAAACATCCTCGAGGGCCGGTACGTAGAATTCATCCTTCATCACCGAATAACGGCCGGAAATCTCGTTCAGTCGCGCTGTCCTATGACGGATCCATTGGCGAGCGACAAAAATGGGCAATTTTACATGAAAGGTCAGGCTTACCTGCTCGAACGGAGACGTGTGCCTGTTCCTTAGCAGATAATCTATGAGCCCGGCGTCTTCCCGGTAACTCTTGGTCCCGGCTCCATAGGAAACCCGCGCCGCCTGTACGACCCGCTCATCGCCGCCCAGATAATCAACCAGACGGACGAAGCCCTTGTCCAGTACCGGGAATTCCTTGTCCAGGATCGCCTCCGCTTCCGGAACGATGCAATGCGCCATGATTTCCACTCCTTCCAATTCATTCAAATTTCATTCACACCGATTGAAGCACATCCCAGGGAAAGGCATCCATGTCACCGTAAAAATCCGTAATGGTATCCTTGCCCGAAGCTGGACCATGGCAGTCCGAACCGTAGGTACAGAAAAGTCCGCGGGTCTTGGCCTCTTTTCGGATCAGTCGGTTCAACTCATCCCTGCCACCGTTGCGATAATGGTATAGTTCCAAACCAGCAACCCCGATGGACTGGAAATAATCGACCAAAAGACCAAGCCGATTTTTTTCCTTTTTGATGATTTCAACCTGGTCGTCAAATTCGTGTCCTATATGAGGCACCACCAGAAAGCCCCCATCCATACGGACGATCCGGGCTATTTCCGAGCATAGGGGTTTATCCCGGCTTCCATCAACGAGGATACGGGAATCAAAATAGGTGCGCTTGAAGGTCTTGTAATCCACATCTTGACGAATGGCTCCCGCATCGCGAAGGTACAGATACATATCTACCTTGTTGAAGGAAAAGCATTCCGCCGGCAATTCAATGCGATCTGCACGCTTACGGGTAAGCAGCTCATGAAAATCCAGACTTTTAGAATTGAAATATTTCTTTGCCCGCGAAATGGCCTCTTTGGCTTGTTTCAAGCGTCCGGAATTGATCTCCCTAAGGAAGGCCTGTGTGTTTTCATAATGTCCGGATGGGAAATATGCCAGAATTTCGCTTTTGAACTGTATGGAGGGTTCCCGACAATCTATTTCCACTCCCGGCACCGTTGTGATACCGAGGTATTTCGCCGCCCGCATAAATTCTTCGGTACCACCCAGGGTATCGTGGTCCGTCAGGGCAGAAAATCCCAACTCCGCGGCAGCCGCACGTTCGGCAACTTGAGCCGGCCATATCGTTCCATCCGAATAACGGGAATGAAGATGCATATTGGCCCGCATCCGCAGAGAATAGACCTTAGGTGCCGGATTGTCAAAGCAATTGTCGGTACAGTTCGAGGTTCTCTTCGTCGAAACAGACAAAGATGACCTTCGTGATTCCAGGCAGCGATGGAAGCATTTCGCGGACCGCCGCGACCGCGACTGTAGCAGCCTCAGGCTTTGGATATCCGTATACACCGGTACTGATATTGGGAAAGGCTATCTCAGCGAGCCCGGCTTCCTGGGCAAGTTGAAGGCTGCGACGATAACAGGAAGCCAATAATTCGGGTTCCCCCTTACCACCTCCGTGCCAGACTGGTCCCACGGTGTGTATTACCTTTTTGCAGGGCAAGCGACCGGCACCCGTGATTACCGCTTCCCCGGTCGGACATTCACCTGAGCTTTCGCGTATTTTGCGACATTCTGCCAACAACTCCGGTCCTGCAGCCCGGTGGATGGCTCCATCTACGCCACCACCACCCAATAGGCTGGAATTGGCGGCGTTTACTATAACATCGACAGTAATCCTGGTTATATCTCCCTTGAGCAATTCGATGCGGGCTTCGGACATTGGCCCTCCTTTTCACACTCTTTTTCGCACGCCTATTTATCCGAGGCTGAAGCCCAAGGACATGCGGTATACCCCCGATCGCACACGGTAACGCTCCAAGGTATCGGGCCCGCAGGTAGCCGTGCCCACGCCACGCTGGACCGCGTCCAAGTGCAGGATCGCTCCACGCTTGGCTGCTTCGGAAAAATTCGGCAGGCAGTCCCAATGCTTTCCATGCCATAATTCCCGGTCCGTATACGGTGTCAGACTGAAATCAAAAAGGGAAGTTCCGCTGATTCGCAATCCATTCCCCGCCCCGGATGCGTCCTTTTGCCACAGTTCCAACCACCTGGTTTCAGTCCGGTTACCGTTTTCCTGGGGAACGATGTAGGGCACCGAAAGGTGCTCCAGTGTCGCCTGCCAAAGCCCAAGCCTGGTCCCCCTTTTCCGGTCCTGATAGGCCTCGTGGGGTCCAAGCCCGAACCAGCGTGCATGCTCCAATCCGGGCGCAAGGCGACATGAAAGCCCCACCCGTGGAAGCTCCGGCAACGCCGGGTCCAGGTTGAACGTGAAATCGGCAAAAACCGCGCCTCCAAGCCCTTCCGCGGAATCGCCACCGCACCGATCCAAACGCCACCGTTGTTCGAATTCACCAACGCTCACACCCTTGGATGATATCAGGCGATGCCGTGTCATAAAGGCTCGCCCCTCTTGTCGCCCCGAGTGTTCCGAATCCATGACAAAATCTGCCGGATCGCCGCTTTTTTCTACCAGATCATATTTCAGTTCGTCCAAACCCGCGTCCAGCCAACCGTACATGGCCTTGTCGGTGTAGTAAAAGGAAAAATCAGGTTTGCCGCGCAGGTTCATGAAATTCTTCAGGCCATCGTTCTGGGTAGGAGCCCGGAAGAGGCAGGGAACCAACGGTTCGAAGTCAAGCTTGGTCCCCTTCCCCGAGTCCAAACCTGTAAGGAAACCCTCCGGTGAATAACGCGCTGAGATGGTGCCCATGGGTTTTTCCGAAGGGAAGGATAGCGAGCCGGTCCGTGATGAGAGCAGTATCTGGTCCCGGGCAAGTACGTGCCCGGTCTTTGCCCACGGCCGGTCAGCCTGCAGGACGAATTCCAGATCCAGAACGCATTCCGTAGCGGCTATGGCGTTTCTGAGAGCCTCCGAGCCTCCACTTGAACCGTTTCCCGGCATAAAGAGGCCAATATCCAGCAACGCCGATTCTCCCGGCCCCGCGTCCAGCCTATCCAGATGACCGAAGGCGATAACACCGGAGCCGATCTTGCCCGATGCAGATGCAAGGGGCATGGACGAGGCACCGCTTACCACCTGCCAGTTCAGGCCAATCCCGGAGAGATCACAAAAATCCTGCCGGTTATGTACCAGGATTTTTCCTTCCAAAGGAGACGTCCCGGGTGCGACTACTGCGGTGATTGGTCTGAAAAGGTACAAACATTCCGCCATGGCAGGCTTCAAAGAGCGGTCAGGGAAGACCAGCCCATCGGCGATAAAATCCAGGTCCGTGGGTAGATCGCCGAAGTCGCCACCATAACGCCAGGCTTTGCCGGTACCTTGGTCATTGCCCTGCGTACCGGGAACGCCCTGCGTGCCGGCAGCACCATCCGGGCGGTGCCCCGGATTCGGGCCCATGGCTACGTTCGGTCCCGGTGCGACTTTTAAAGTGGGGGTATCGGCACCACCCGGTCCTACCAGGATCCCGTGGTCGCACCACTCCCAGATAAAGCCTCCCTGCAAGCCCCGGCCGTTTTCGATCAGGTCCCAATAGTCAGAAAGGCTTCCGTTCGAGTTCCCCATGGCGTGGGAAAACTCGCACATGATGAAAGGCCGTTCATCGTCGGTGCTGCGGTCCCAGGCTTCCAGCAGGCTGACGGGCGGGTACATGGTTGTTACGATGTCAGTGGCGACTCTTCCCCGTTTCACCGATTCAAGGTCGTGGGGCGCCTGTTCCCATTCAGGCCGGCAGGCTCCCTCGTAGTGGAGCGGGCGTGAGGCATCGAAGGAGCGCAGCCACCCTGCTGCGGCATCATGGTTGGGGCCATAGCCGGACTCGTTTCCCAAGGACCAGATAATGACCGATGCATGGTTCTTGTCCCTGAGAGCCATGCGTGAAACCCTATCCACAAAGGCCGCGAGCCAACGCGGATCGCGGCAAAGCTGGTCATAATGTGCGTGGCTTTCGATATTGGCCTCATCCACCAGATACAAGCCGTACTCGTCGCAAAGCTCGTACCAGCGTTCGTCGTCGGGATAGTGGGAGGTGCGGACGGCGTTGAAGTTGTGCTGCTTCATAAGCTCGATATCGCGGATCATGGCCTGGGTCGATAGAGTCTTGCCGGTTTTCTCATCGTGTTCATGGCGGTTGACGCCTTTGATCAATACACGTTTTCCGTTGATCAGGAGCTGCCTATCCTTCACCTCGACAGATCTGAAGCCGACGCGGCAGGCCTCGCTCTCGATTTCGCGCCCATCCGGGTCGCAGAGGGTGACGACCAGCGTGTACAGGTTGGGCGTCTCGGAAGTCCACAAAAGTGGCGTGGTGACCGGGATCGCCAAGCGCGCTTCCCAACGGCTTTTTCGGTGATAGGCACCAACCCCGGCCTGGGCTGTCATGATCGGCAGGGCTCCATTCATTTCTCCGTCGTGGCTGACATTCAAATCCTTGCAGGCTCCAAAGAGCCTGGCTTTCACCATGTACGGCCTGTCGTCCGCCACAGTAGGATAGTTGTTGGCCGAGTATTTGTCGGGCAAACCAGTGCCAGCCGCATAATCAACCGCAGCCGCGCCCTCCGGCCGCTTCCCGCCTGTCGGGTCAAATGCAAAGCCCAGCTTGACGGCCAGCTTGAGGGTTCCAGCGGAAAAATCAGTGTTCAGTGCGGGGCGCGCATCGATGTCGGCTATATACGCTGCCTCAGTGGAGTAGAGCACGACACTGCGGTGAATACCCCCCAGCCACCATTGATCCTGATCCTCGATAAAGCTGGAATCGGAATACCGGATTACCATCAAGGCCAGCACGTTAATCCCTGTCCTCACAAAGGGACTCAGGTCGAACTCGGCTGGCAGATGGCTGTCCTTGGAGAAGCCAACCTCGCTCCCATTCAGCCACACGGACAGGAAACTTTCAGCGCTTCCCACCCTAAGCACGACGCGTCGCTTCTCCCAACCAGCGGGCAACCCGAATTCGGCACGATGCAAGCCAGTAGGGTTGGTGCTTGGTGCGGAGGGCGGTGCATTGCCAAAAGGCATCACCACGTTCGTGTAATGGGGCTTGTCGTAACCCTGAAGCGACCAGGTACCAGGGACATTAATATGTCCCCACGTGGAGGTATCGAAATCGGGGCGCTCCCAACCTGTGGGTACCTGTTCAGGTGAGGATGCCAGATGGAATTGCCACTCACCGTCCAAGGATACAACCCAAGGCGTGCCGGAAGGCACACCACAGGACTGCACGCTTCCTGAGGAAGCGTTAGTGGATGAAAAGCCGTCAGCCTTCGGAAGCCGCCCCTCGGGTCCGGCTTCCGCGTCCAGACGGGCTGCTTCCGCGTCGGGAAAGGGGAAAGAGGAACTGCCCATGGGCAGGCGGTTTTTCGAAGTCAGCTCGGGGGTTTCCCAGGGATTTCCGGAATGAAGAAAGTCTGTCATCAATCTGCTCCTTACATATTATCTTTCAGTTCGGTAAAAATCATTCGGATGGAGGGGCGACTGTTGACCGTTCGGTCAAAACAGGCTCCATCACCACCGAGTTCCTGCTCCCGGGGGGGCCTGCCTCTATACTATCCACGAGCAAATTCGCCGCCTTCTTGCCTATCAGTATTGATGGGTAAACGAAGGAAGTAAGGCCTATCTCGGGTACCCGGGCGAGGGGGGAATCGTCGAAACCTATCAGGGACAGCTCCTGCGGTACGCGGATTCCCAAGGTCCGTGCGGCATCCCTCACGGACAAGGCGAGAAGGTCGTTCACGCAGAAAATGGCCGTTGGCCGCGGTCGCCGGGAAAGAAAAGCATCGCTTGCCTTTTCCCAATCGGCCGTTTGGGCTTCCAGCCGCCACTCCCGACCATCACTCCCTTCATCGCCAAGCCGTCGAACCATTTCATCGAGAAAACCCTTGGCCCGCCCGTAAAATGGAGCATGGCCGGGGTTCCAACAAACCGTCACCCTGACGTGGCCCCGTGAAATCAGATGGTCAGCCGCCGCGACTCCTGCTCCGTGGTCATCCATGATGATGGACGAAAAAACGGATTGGTCGAAAACATTGTCCAGCAATATGAGGGCGATTCCCGCAAGCCGGATGCGCTTCAACAGTTGTAGACTTTCAGTAGCCGCTCCCGGAGACTCCTGTAAAGGCGAAATGATAATTCCGGCAGGCCGCCGCTCAAGAAGCCTTTCAAGAATCAGCAGTTCGGTCTGGGGATCGGAATTTGAACAATCGAAAAGCGCTTGGTATCCACGTTGCCTAAGCGCCGTACTGGCAGAGGATACGATCTCCGGGTATATGTACCTATCCAGGTTTGGCAACACCACCGCAATGTCCTTGTTGCCCTTCCTGTCCGGGTCCAAACGGTAATTGCCCTTTCCCCGTATCGTGCGGATACGACCCTCGTGGGCCAGCCTTGCCAAAGCCAATCTGGCTTGCGGCCGTGATACGGCGAAACGCAGGCACAGTTCATTTTCCGAAGGCAAGCGTTCAGAAACACCTATCCGCCCAGCGTGGAATTCCTCCAGAAGCCAGAGATATATTTGATTGGATTTAGAAGTTAGTACGTCATCATGTAACATGTAGTACATGTTAGCGGCAGAATAATGGACCTGTCAAGCTGGCGCACCGCACTTTTACGAATCAACCACTCGCAGGCCATTGGCTCATCAAATATTTTAACCGGATTAAACCAATCGCCGGTCGTTTGGATCTTTTTATACCACCCCTGCCCAAAGCGTTTGCAGGAAGGTCTCCACCGGCATTATTTCCACGCCCCGGATCAGGCTGGCCCGAATTGCGGTGCATACCAGAATCCGCCGGCGGAAGATTCCTTCATCGGCGATGGATGACAAACCCGCCAGATGGCGTTCTGAAGGGTTCGATGTGGCCTTCACTTCGATCGCGATTTCATCGCCAAGCACAAAGTCAACCTCGTGCCCGTCCCTGGTGCGCCAAAAAGTCAGCGGGCGATCATCCTTTGAATAATCCAAAAAAGCACGAAGTTCGGTATATATGAGCTGTTCCAGATTTTTGCCCCAGCGCTCGCTTCCCTCCCCAAAACCGCGTTCACCGGCAAGGGCGTTCCGCACGCCGATATCGAAAAACCAAAACCGTCCGCTGGAGACAGCTTTCCGTTTTGAACCGCGCTTCCACGGCTCAACCAACTCGCCGATTAGGGTATCCTGAAGGATGGAATAATATTCACGAACGGTTCGGGCAGGTACCGCCGCATCCGAGGCAAGGGCCTCAAAATTCAGCAATTCCCCGCTCATGATGGCGGCTACCCGTAAAAACCGGGCAAAGGCATCTATACGTCGGGATATGCCCTCGTCCGCAATCTCCTGTTGAAGGTAGGTTCCACAGTAGGCGCGCAAATCGTCCCAAGGGTCATCGGACAGGAAAACGGGAGGCAGCCCTCCATAGGTCAGTATCCGTTCCAGATCGATGGGGCCCATTTCCTTCGAGGTCAAGGGATGCATTTTCCGCACCCGGGCCCTACCCCCCAGAAGGTTGACACCTCCCCGCTTGAGCTTGCGTGCGCTCGACCCGGTCAGGATGAAGCGTATGCCGAACTCATCGATCATCGCCTGAACCTCATCCAGCAGGATAGGCAATTTTTGAATCTCATCGATTATTATTGGCTCGGTCATCATACCAGACCGCAATTCCTCCCTCAGGCTTTGCGGCCTGGTAACCAAGCGTAAAAAGGTATCCGCATGGAGCAGGTTATGGTAGGACGCTTCGGGGAAAGTGTTTTTCAACAGCCAGGTTTTACCCGTCTGCCGGGGTCCCAGCAATAATACGGACTTGGTTTCATGCGTGAGGTCAAGATTTCTGCTGATTCCCATACAAGAAATATAGAATAAAAAACACAAATCCGCAACAATGATGCGGAAAATATATGTATTTCCGCATCACTGTTGCGTATTTTATGAACATTTCCGCATCAGATCAAAAAATCCCAGCCCGGATTTCTCACAGCGGGATCGTCCTGAGATCAAGGAGCGATCGAAGTCGAGGCGCGCAGCATACTACTGTATGTGAGCACCGAGACGAGGAGCGACGCAGATATCAGGGCGATAGCGCGGGCCTTGTCGTATACTGTGTTCTGGTAACATTTAACATTCATGTGCGACAAGGTGTGAGAAATTCGGGCTATGCTTCAACCCCCAGCACGCCCTTGAGCAGCCAACCGATGAAGAAGGAGAAGGTCGCGACACCCAGGCTGATTATAGTCATTTCAAGGAAGCGGCGCTTGAAGTTCAGGTCTTTGGCGACGGAGATGTAGTAATTGAACAGGAAAATGATGAGGACAACGATTACGAGGGTAATCGCCAGGCTGAGAAATTTAGCGTCGATCAGCAGGAAAGGCAGGATCAGCAGGGCCACCGTGATGATATAGGCGACGCCCGTATACAGGGCGGACTTCGCGGCGCGTGGATCGCCTTCGGCCTTGGAGGATAGGTAATCAGAAGCGGCCATGGAGAAAGCCGCGGAGATACCGGTTACGAGTCCGGCGAGGGATATGATGCGCGTATCTCCCAGAGCGAGGGTAAAACCCGCGAGCGCCCCGGTGAGTTCCACCAGCGCGTCATTCAATCCCAAGACTATGGACCCCACATACTGCAGGCGTTCCTCGTCCAACATGCCCAGAAGTTCGCGTTCGTGGTCATCCTCGTCGGCGCTAATCTTTTTTAGTTCCGGTAGTTCGCGCACCAAGGCAGCATACTTTTTAGAGGCCATCCCCTCGCCGCGTTCCATAAGTTTTAGGACAAAGGTGAGTCCCAAAATCCGGGCCAGAAAGACCGTTTTGAACAGCTTGAAATAGTAGGGTTTGACATCCACCCCGGTTTTCGAACGCCAGAAGGCATAGTGGGCTTTTTCGGCCTCGCCAATGGACTTGAGCACCGCCGCGTTCTTTTCATCCTTACAGACCGAGGCAAGCCTCGTGTACACGTGGTATTCGGTGATTTCATTGCGTTGCGCCACGAGGGCGGCTTTCTTGATCGTGTCGTTCATGCTGATATTATAGTACGGGTTTGGCCGTTTCGTCGCGTTTTCCGGCCTCAAGCCGGCATTCCTCAAGCCCTTGTAAGAGAGCGTATATATCGTCCCGCTTGCTCCAGCGCCCCAAACCCATGCGAAGCGATCGTGTTGCCCTTTCCAATGGACGGCCCATTGCCACAAGTACCCGGGAGGGACCGTCGACTCCGGAGGAACAAGCGGAAAAACGGCTTATACAAATGTTCCGCCGGTTTAGCCTGAGAAGCACGTCTTCCATGGAATTCGCCCAGTTCATGCTGAAGCAGAATACTCCCGGCGCATGCTTCACGGGACTTTCCGGCAACAAAGGCAGGCCACGCTTTTCGGCAAGCGCGAAGAAATCCTTCTCCAACGCTAATAGCACCTGGTTTTCGGCCTTAATGTCGGCGACAAGCAAACCGGCGGCCTCCGCAAAGGCGGCAATCCCCGGTACATTCTCGGTACCGGGAAAAACCCCATTTTCCTGCGAACCTCCAAACCTGGTCCTTGCCAGGCGCCACCCTGGCCGTTTCCACAGGAATCCACTGCCTTTGGGTGCATATATTTTGTGGGAACTGACGGCGAAGGCGTCAGCATAACCCGACCATTCTGCCGCGCTCAGGCGTCCTGCCCCTTGTACAGCATCCATGAGTACGAACGCGCCCTCTTCTTTCGCGAGTTTCCACAACCCACGCGCATCCTGCACCGTTCCGCTTTCATGGTTCACCACGGAATAGGCCAATAGGGCACCCGGATGGGAACGCAGAAGGGTGGCCAGTTCGGTTTGGTCTATCGCACCATCTGCATCCACCGGACATACGAGCACTGTTCGCTTCATCGACCGGAGTAGGCGCAAAGGTGCCTTTAGGGACGCGTGCTCCATGGCGGTGGTAATGAAAGCGGCTTCGGAATATCTAAGCGCGAAACCCCACAAGGCTGCGTGCAGGGCATCCGTTCCGGAAGAACAAAAATGGATACCCCCTGCGTCGCAGGCAAAAGCACCCGCCAAAGCTGCCCGGGCATCGTGCAGTAAGTCATCAGACTGATTCCCGCACGTGTGGGGGCTTGAAGGATTCGCCCAGAAAACACGGCATGCACGGTCCATCGCTCCCAACGTACGCGGATCCGGAGGAGTCGTCGCACAATAATCCAGATATACCATGCGCTCGGCATGCAAACGTGAACGCTCCGCTTGCGACCGAAGCACATCGTCCCTCAATCTTTTCCTGAAACCACAATTACACGCCATAAGTCTGAATATCATGAGCTTTCATCCTTGACAAGCGTGATACCGCAGGGCGAGACTGCTGGAAGTGACAGTACTGGTAGTAGACGATTCCCGCATAATGCGGAACATAGTAAAGAATGCCCTATCCCAGCATCCCCGTTTTACGAATTCGGTCTGCCTGGAAGCCTCCGACGGTGCCTCGGCTTTCCGGCTGATTGAAAGTAATAAAGTGGATTTGGTGCTGCTTGATTGGAACATGCCCATGATGAACGGCTTGGAACTCGTAAAGAAACTGCGGGCTAAAAGTGAATATGCAAAGCTTCATATCATCATGATCACTTCCGAAGCCGCTAAGTACAACGTCATCGAAGCCGTCAAGGCAGGGGTCACCGATTACATGATAAAACCAGTTTCCGACCGGTCCTTGCTGGAAAAACTCGATCGATACATCGTCTAAGGCGGATTGAATGCATATTGAACATATCGAACCCTTCATCGAGGCCACAGTCGGGCTTTTCAGAAACATGCTGTTCATGGAGGTCGAATACCTCACCCCCTATCTTCTTAATCGTGAGTCCCACCACGATTGGGAGGTTTCCGGCATAATCGGCATTGCCGGAGACGCTAAAGGCGTCGTGGTCATCAGCTTCTCCGCCAAACTCGCCGCCATGCTCACCTCAAAATTGGTGAACAGGCAGGTGGAAGCGGACGACCCGGACGTGATAGATGCGGTGGGCGAATTGGTGAATATCATTGCCGGGAATGCAAAGAAAGGCCTGGAACAGTATCGTCTGAGCATATCACTGCCCTCGATCATCAGTGGACTGGATCACCGCATCTCCTGGCAATCCGAGGTTCCGATCGTGGGGATACCGTTCAAGGTTGCTGGCGGTTCTTTTCACTTGTCCGTCGGTCTGGAGAACGTTATCGTTAAATGATCAGGAGATAGAAGAAAGGAGCCCCAATAATGAAAAAAATGTTGATGAATCTGCTTACCTCTGGTATCGAGACAGAACTGGAAACCGGCGTGCGTAGCCGAGTCGTATTCCTCAATTCGGTGACCTTGGCAGGCGGAATAATGATCGCCCTATTCTCTGCCTTGGGTTTCTCATCGGGCAATACAACCCTGGGTCTTGCCTGCCTTGCAGCTGCCGTCGTTGTATTCGCCAACTTTTCCTTCGTCAGACTCACCAAGCGTTTCGTCGCGGGTGGCGCGGTGGACTGCGGGGTCATATTCTTCTTCTATTATTATCTGGTACTCACCGGTGGCGAAGCCGGTTCCGGCATACTTTGGATCATGACCTATCCGCTCATCACCCTTTTTCTCCTGGGACCGGTGTGGGGAAGCGCGGTTGCTTTGGCTTTCCTTGCGGCAACGGCTGTCGCGATCTTCACCCCCTCCCTAAACACGGCCCACTTCCCACCGCTCTATTCGGCCCGCATAATAGGCACCTTTTTCTTCATCTGGGTTTTCGGCCTCATCTATGAGCTGGTACGGCGTTCGGCGCAGAGCCGGGTAGAAACGGCCAACGCCAATCTGACAGAGGTTACCAAGGAATTGGTGACGGAAAAGAAGCAGACCGACGACATCCTGCAGAGCGTTCGGGAAGGTATTTTCCTGCTGGGAGCCGACCACCGACTTGGGGGCTCGTATTCAGCCCACCTGGAATCGATACTGGAACGCAGCGAGCTTGAGGGCATGGATTTTCTGGAGATCATCGCGCCTGCGATTGGAGAAAAGGAAATGGATTCGGTACGGGATTATCTGGGCTTTTTCCTTTCCGGTTCCGTCAACGAAGCCTTGCTCGCGGATATCAATCCCTTGGCGGAAGTCGGACTGGTTTTTGCCAAAAGCGACGGCTCATCAGCCTTCAAGCGCCTTCGCTTCAGCTTTTCCCGTATAGCCTCTCCCTCCGCACCTTTCCCCATACTCGGCGTAGTCTCCGATGTCACCGATGAGTTCGAGTTGAAGACCCGCCTTGACCAGGAAGAAAAGGACCATCGCCGACGCATGGAAAGCCTCTTCCAGATAATCCACGTAGACCCTGCCATGATGCGGGAATTCATAGCCGACACCGAAGCCGAACTGGAAACGGTGAACGAACTGATGCGCCTGGAAGGTGTTTCCGGCAAGGACGTGCTGGAAACCCTGTTCCAATCCGCCCACGCAATCAAGGGCAACGCCGCACTTCTGGGATTAACCGAATTCTCCGCCAAGGTGCACTCCTTCGAGGACGGTGTAAAGGCCAAGCTTGAAGGCGGACACGAATGGCGCGACCTGCTCCAACTGACCCTGGGCCTGGCAGAGATCGCCAAGGAACTGGAAAACATCAAAGCCCTGATCGACAAGATCCTGCGCTTTCAGACCGATGTCAAAGCCGCGGGACTGGAAGACTCCAACCTGTTGCGCTTCTCGGTTGAAAAACTCGTCAAGCAGGAAGCGGCACGTTCGGGCATCCTGGCCGTTACGGAATTCCAGGGGTTTGGTCGCCGTACCGTACCCAACGAATACCGCAAGCTCGTCAAGGACGTACTCATCCAATTGATACGCAACAGCTTCGCACACGGCTTCGAAAGTCCCGAGGTTCGGACCCAAAAAGGCAAGACCGAAGTAGGCCGCATCAGTCTTTCGCTGGAATGGGCTGAGGACAGTTTCACCATCCGCTATGCCGACGATGGCAAAGGCTTGGACGCTGGCGCTATCCGACGCAAGGCAAAAGCCATTCCGGAAATCGCAAGCCAAGTGGATGGCATGAGCGGTGGTGAACTCGCCAAGCTGATTTTCCGCCCCGGATTTTCAACCTCGGTGCTTACGGATATGGGATCAGGTCGTGGAGTGGGCATGTCGCTTGTAAAAAGCCGAATCACCGACGCGGGAGGCAGACTGGCCGTCAAATCCGCCGCTGGCCGCTCGCTCGAATTCGCGTTCACACTTCCGTTGGGCCTGACGGAGCGTGCCGTTTCTTGACAGTCACTTTCACGCAGGGCATGCGTTCCATTCCCCAAGCCGAATGGGACGGTCTGGCCAGCTGCTATAATAATCCTTTCCTTTCCTGGTCATTTTTGGCGCTACTTGAAGATTCGCTCTCGATCTGTGCCGAAACGGGGTGGACTCCCAACCATCTGCTTATTCGCGATTCAAGCCGCCTACTTGCGGCTGCGCCTTTTTACGCGAAAACCCATTCCATGGGTGAATTCGTGTTCGATTTCGAATTTGCCCGCGTTGCTGAAACCATAGGTGCCGTTTGGTACCCCAAACTCATTGGTATGATTCCCGCCACCCCCGCGTCGCTCTGGCGAGTGCTGGTTGAGCAGGGAGCAGATGGTAACTCACTTAGCTCTCTGGCCCTTTCAATCGCTGGGAAAGCAGCGCGCAAAGCAGGACTTGGTGGTATCCACCTATTGTGGCCGGCCCCGGATTTCGTCGATGCGCTATCCAAGCTTCCAGACGCCAGACAGAATTATTCCGAGTGGAGACATTCCACCTTCATCTGGACCGATGAAGGTTACGGAAATTTTGAAACCTACCTGGCTTCTTTCAGCAAAAACATGCGCCGCAACATCAGGCGTGAACGGGCTTCGGTAGAAGCAGCCGGAATCGAGACCCGCATCATAACACCTGTCGAAGCCCGAGCCGATCCCCGCATCATGGAGACTATGGCAGACTATTATGAAGATACGAACGCCCGTTTCGGTCCTTGGTCGGCCAAATTCCTGACCCGCGACTTCTTCCGGCTCCTGCCGGAATATCTGGAGACAGGCTGGTTCATGACCGCCGGATATTCCCGCGACGATTCAAGCGCGGATCGTCAGCCCCACGCCCTCGCGTTGCTCTTTGAAAGCGGAGACAGCCTGTACGGGCGCTACTGGGGCACAAGGGGGAAAATCGACGGACTCCATTTCGAGCTCTGCTACTACCTGCCCATCGAATACGCCCTGGCTCATGGCATCAAGCGCTTCGATCCGGGCATGGGCAGCGAGCACAAGGCCCGCCGCGGCTTTCGGTCTGTCCTTGCGCCATCGTTCCACCAGTCCTTCGACCCGCGGATGGCAGCGATCCTGAAAAAATACCTGCCGATCGTGGGTGCCCAGGAAGCGGATTATGCGCGCTCCCTGAATGAGGACCTGCCCTTCAAGTTGGGATGAGAGCCAGTAATTTATAAGCCTTTCATCTAAAAAATTTTCTGACATTGGGCCTGACGCAGCCTGAAACGGATTTGACCTAAAGAACCCCGGCCAATTCATCCGCCCACTTTTCTATGTCGTCCCAATTACGGCCATCCTTGGGGGCGCCTTTTTTGAGTCCAAAAACAAGACGCAGGATGAACGGGGGTTCAGCAGCCATGACACCCGGGAAAAAACCCGTTTTTATGGGTTGTACTTCCGCGATGGCGGGTCCGAACAAGCCCAACACGCGTTTCTTAAAAAAGGTACCCTGACCCGTCAGCGCGACGGACAGGAGAAAATACGCTACAGGCTTTTTTTGGAGGGCATCTCGGTTCCGTTTGATAAAATCCAGGGCATCCGGTCGCCAATGCATTCCGTTGACCGGGGCACCCACCACCAGAGCGTCGAAGCTACTCAACGACTGCACTTGTTCCAGGGCTTTCACTTCCACAGCAAAGCCTTTCCCGGCAAGAACCTTGCCAATTCTGGCGGCAACCTCTCCTGTGGAACCAGTTTTTGTAGCGTAGGCGATAAGAACTTTCTTCATGGTATGTGGTCCTCCTTAGATCAGGCTTTTTCTGCTGATACGGTAAGATCCTTGCCAAAAATGGCAAACAGGAACGTCCCGATTACACCGAACCCGGCGGCAACCAAAAAATTTGTCGTGGGAGAAATATTCCACAACCAGGCGCTGGATAGTGCAGCAATCGAGACGATGATGTCCCGAATCAGATAATACGCTCCAAAAGTGCGCGCCTTGGCGTTCTCGGGAGCCAAGTCCATTATGAGTGCTTTCCGTGTAGGCTCGCCAAACTCCTTAAGCCCCCGAATGATGAACGCGACGACGAACATCAAGAAGGACTGGGATGCCAGAAGCACGAGGGGGAAGGCAGTAAAAAAGCCAAATGTTATCAGCACAAAGCGTTTCTTTCCGTACCTGTCGGCCATGATGGAAACCGGAATATACACCAGCATGGCCGTGACCATTTCTATCGTCGTCAACAGGCCAAACTGCAAAGGAGAAATCTTATGATTGTTCACCACCCAGATGACTACGAAGGCGTAGGGTATCTGCTCCGCAAAACGGATAAGTATATCACTGGCAAGCAGGCTGCGCAGGGAAGGGCTGAACAACTCACGCAGGGGGATCTTGGCGGCAGTTTTCTCCTTGCTTAAGGTCGTATCCTCATCCATAAAGAATTGCACCAACAGGAGTGCAAAGAAGCCCATGATGAAAGCCGCGCCAAAGGCGAGCCGGACGCCCTGAACCCGGCCAAATGCCGCGATGAGGATACCGCCAACAACGGGACCAAGGGCCATGGGAATGCGCCGGAAAAAGGAATGGAGCGTGACGCCAAAAGTACGCCTGGTTTTGGGAATTACCTTCGACACCAGGCTCATGATGGACGGGAGAGAAACGGCTGTCCAGGAAATGAAGAAAATCGAACCGACGAGTACTGCCTGCCAGGCCGGAATCAGGATAACCAAAAGATAGCCGAACATGGCGACCAGGGTAAAAAGCTGCAGGGATTTCTTGTAGCCCAAGCGGTCCGAAAGATACCCGCCCGGAAAGGAATAGAGGGCGCTCAGCAGGTTGTCCATGGCGTTCAGGAAACCGACCGACCAGGTACTGCCGCCAAGGGCAATCAGATAGAGGGGTAGAAACCGTTCAGCCATCTTCTCGCCCATCCCGACGAGTATGACCAGGCCGAGCATGCTGACCATGCTCATGTTGCGTTTCAGGACGGCAAGAAAATCAATCCGCTTCATGGATTCATGTTGATCTTTCAGCGGATTATAGTCAAGGAAGGACGCAGGATCCCAAACGGTTCCTGCGCCGGAACTTAGTTTCAGGCTTTCTTGATCTTTGAGAATACGGTTGCCTGATCGATCTTTTTGGTACAGAAGAACCAGTCGTGGCAGGTTACGCCCGCATCCTTGCCTTCCATTCGGTCCTTCGCCACGCCGCAGGAACCGGCGGGAGGAACGATGACATCATCACCCGGCCTCCAGTCGGCGGGGCAGGCCACGGAGAAGGCGTCGGCGGTCTTGAGTGCCTGCACGACCCGGATGAGTTCGTCGAAGTTACGGCCAATGCTGAGAGGATAGTAGATGATGGCGCGGACCATACCTTTGGGATCAATGAAGAAAACCGCTCGGACAGCTTTGGTTGCGGCTTCACCCGGCTGGATCATCCCGTACTTCCTGGCCACCTCCATGGTGATGTCTTCTATGAGTGGGAACTTGACTTCCACATCCTTCATGCCCTTGTACTGGATTTTTTCCTTGATCGTCCTGAGCCAGGCGATATGGCTGTACAGACCGTCAACCGAGAGTCCCACGAGCTTGCAATTCAGCTCAGCGAATTTACCCTCCAGACTGGCGAAGGTCATGAATTCCGAGGTGCAAACTGGGGTGAAGTCGGCGGGATGGCTGAACAGGATAACCCAGCTGCCCTCGTACTGCTTGGGGAAATCGATCTCGCCCTGGGTGGTTACTGCTTTGAATGAAGGCGCCTTGTCGCCTATGCGCGGCATCTTGTCGACAGTTACTTCGCTTGTGTTTTCCATATCTGCTCCTTGAAAAAGTATTTCCGCTGTCCATTCAAGCGGATGCGTAAGTGGCCATATATGGCCCTGTTAATCCTATATAGCAATTATTGTGCCATCTTAATTATCAGCGATAAAATTAGGTATCAATCGTTTCAACACGTGCTCAGTGTCATTAGAAAGCAATAATGCTTGCATTTCACCGATATATCGTTGATACTCTCACCGATATGTTGGTGGATACTGAAAAAACAAGAGCTGATTTACAGCAGATCTGGCTTAAAACCGGATATGAAACCATGCTCGCCCCCCAAGGGACCATGGATATAGTACTCGAGTCCCTAAAGGAACTTATCGATTATGAGCTCGCTGTTGTATTGAGTTATGAGAAAGACGATTCCCTCAAGGTACGGACAACCAA
>CAXNJE010000059.1:0-17836 GCA_964202565.1 Breznakiellaceae bacterium
GGGGCGTCCATCCACGGGCGCCCGATAGTCCTGGACCTGAACACCTGCTGTTTCGCGCGGGACGAGGAGGGAATCGCCCTAAAGGGGACCTGCGCGCTGAACGTGACGGGGAGCCTGTTCTCGTACTCGCCCTGGGGCGGCAGGCCGATGTACGAGGACTGGGCGGAGCGGGAGCTGGAGGAGCGCCGCTGGCCGAGGCGGGCCTTCCTCGTGCGGACGAACCGGGCGGTTTTCCACGCACGGGTGGGGGCCCTGGTGACCGTGGCTGACGGAGGGGAGGAAGCCGGGGCGCTGATCCGCGCCCTGCGCTTCTCGTACCGGCGGGACGGGGCGTTCAGCGCCTCGTTCGACCTGGAGGAAGCATGAGCGATGAGGACCGGCGGCTGATCGTGGAGTCCATCGCCGAGATGCGCGAGCTGAAGGGCGAGCTGAAGGCGTTCAAGGAGCACGTGCTGGAGCGGATACGGCGGCTTGAGGATTGTACGGACAAGCGGCGGGGCGAGCGGCTGACCATGCTGGGCCTGGTGATCTCGGCGGGGCTGTTGGCCCTGAACCTGGCATTCGGCCTGGCGGGCCTGTAGGGAGGGAGCCATGGGCATCAAGTGGGACGAGGTGTTCGCGATGGAGAGGGAGCAGTACGAGGGCATGGGCGAGCGGGAGCGTTTCGCCTATTTCCTCCTGCTGCAGTACGGGAGCCCGTACCGCTGGGGGGAGGAGCATCCGGCGGGGGCGGATTGTTCGGGGGGACTGTCGCTGGCGCTGTACGCGGCGACGGGTTTCCTGATCCGTACCAGCGCGGACGACCTGTACAGGCGGGTCTTTACGGTGGCGCATCCGGGAGCCAGGGATATCCGGGCGGCGTTCTTCATCGCCGAATCGCCGCGGCTGCACGGGGCCTCGATGGTGGGTGCCGGCACGGCGGTGCACGTGACGGGGCTGGTGGACGATGACGTGGTGCTGAACAGCCAGGAACCCCGGGCGCGGGTGCGCAGCCTTGCGACGGTGGCGCAGGCTTTCAGGCAGTCGGGCTGCTCGATGGCGGTGCGGGGCCTGGACAGGGCCGCCCTGGAGCGGCTGGCCAGGGAGGGGAAGACCCTGTTCGGCATCGACGGGGAGCTGTCGCGGTATTTCGTGGGTGCGCGGAGGGGTTCATGAGGGCGAATTGGGATTACGGGACGCGGGAACTGTGGTCGATCCTGGGCAGGCGCGCCCTGGCGCTGCCGGCGAAGCTGCTGGGGTTCAAGCCGTTCTGCCTGTACCTGGCGACCTGGCTGCTGACGGCGGGCCTGATCACGGGGTGGATCTGGTTTGCCGTCCTGGTGCTGGTGCTGTTCGGGATAGTGGGACTGCGGGTGCTCGGGGGATTCAAGGGGGAAAGCTGATGCGCGAACGGATACGGGTGCGGGGCACGGTGACCGTGCGGGTGCTGGACGGGGCGGGACGCGTGCGGGTGGTGCGCCCGGGTTTCTGGGGACGCCTGTGCGGCCGGGGACCGGTGCGGGTGGAACGGAGGCGGCACAACATCGTGACGCGGCAGGGGGATGCGATGATCGCCGACGCGCTGCTGGCGGTGCCTTTGAAGGCGAGGGTCTGCTCCGCGACGGGGTTCATCCAGGCGGGGACCGGGTGGACGGGGAACTCGACCAAGACGAATACGCGGTGCAATACGCCCAGCGGCGCGATGGAGGCGCTGGACGCGGGGTATCCGGTACTGAAGGCGGCCTGGGGGGCCGTGGGGGATACGACGGTGGTGTACCGCGCGACCTTCGAGGCCGGGAAGCTGAACGCCAACGGGATAAACGAGGTGGCCCTGTTGAATGGCTCCGACGCGGGGGCGGCCTGCCTGGCGTACGCGCAGATCTCGCCGGTGGTGAACGTGACGAGTATCGACACGCTGCAGATCGAATGGGAAATCACCCTGCTGGGGCAGTGATGGAGGCGGTGGGGTTCGTGCAGTCCCGGGGGGATTTTCCGTGCGCCGTGCGGGTTGGCGGCGGGGGGCGGCGTTTCGCACCGAGCTGGAGCCTTTCGCGCTGGGGGCGGAGCGGGCTATTGGGGTTCGACCCGGAGGAGGACGAGGAAGGGGTTCTGCGCGGGGACGCACGCCGCTTCGAGTATCGGGGCCAGAGGCGGTCGCACCGTTTCACGATCCTGGACGGGGAGCGTTTCGAGTACGACCTGATCCTGCACCGGGAACCGGCGTGCAATGTGGTGCGCCTGCGCCTGGACGGCGCGGAGAGGCTGGAGTTTTTCCGGCAGCCCGGGGGGATGGAACGGGCGGAGCTGGCGGGGAGCTGGGCGGTGTACGGGCGGGAGGCGAACGGGCAGTTCGGTACCGGGAAGCTGTGCCATGTCTACCGGCCCCGCATCATCGACGCGCGGGGGCGGCGGGTCTGGGGGGAGCTGGATATATCCGGCGGTTACCTGTCGATCACGATTCCGGAGGCCTGGCTGGCGGAGGCCGCCTATCCGGTGGTGGTGGATCCGGTGGTGGGCACGTCGACGGTGGGCGCCAATACGCAGTGGCGGCCGAACGTGGGGGATCCGCTGGAGCTCCTGTATTTCGAGACGCGCCTGGTGGTGAACCGTTTCCTGCTTGCCCAGGCGTGTTCGGGTGCGTGTACGGCGTATTTCTACGCGTGCTACAACGCGGCGATGGACGGCGGCGGGTTTCCGGGGGTGTACGGGGATAATGCGAATTTTCCGACGACGAAGCGGTCGAGCGACGAGGGGTATGTGAACATGGAGGTGACGTCGGCGGTGGGCGGCGCCTGGAGGTCGGCGGGGTTCACGATGGGGAATGCCCTGGCTGCGGGGACCTACCTGTGGTTCGGCGTGCAGTCGTATTCGTGTTTCTATCCGCGCTTCGATTATGGCGCCCGCTGTTACAGCGTGACTCCGTATCCCGAGGATGAGTATCCGATTTCGCAGTTTCCGTCGATCAATCCGAACAACTATTACGATTTCAAGCTGAGCATGTATTTCAGCTATGTGGTGAGCATGGCCTTTTACAGCTATGTGGCCCATGCGGCGCCGGTGCTGGACGCGGCGGGCGGCAGGGGGGATTTCAGGCGGATCGGTTCCTTCCTGGCCGGTGCGGCGGACGGGTGCGCGAGGAAGCTCGGCTGGGCACGGCTGCTGGCCGATGGGGGCGGACCGCTGGATCTGGTGCGGCAGGCGGCGTCCTATATCCGGCGTTTCGCCGAGTTGCCGGGCTTGTTGGAGGAGGTGTTCCACGGGTTTTTCGTATGGCGCCTCGCCAGGGATACGGCGTCGGGCCAGGACGCGGCGGTGCGCAGGGTGTGGATGGTGGTCCGCATCCTGTCGGGGGTGCTGTCGCGGGATTACCTGCTGCAGCGGCTGCTGTTCTCGCGGGAGGAGCTGCTGGTGCGGTCGCGGATCACGAAGGAGTTTTTTGTGGACAGCAGGGTTTAGGCATGGGGCGGATTTATCGGGGCCAGAGTGCCCTGCGGATCTCGGCCAGGACATTTGTGGATCTCGAGGGGATCCTTTCGTGCGAGATCCGTTTCACGAAGCCGGACGGGAGCACGGGCGGGTTTCCCGCCGGGGTGCGGGATAGCCTGGCGGGAATCATCGGCCATGAGCTGGTGGGGGGCGAGCTGGACCAGGGCGGCTGGTGGACGTTCTGGGCCTCGGTCACCTTCGCGGATGGCCGGTCGGCCTCGGGCGAGGCGGACCGGCTTTTCGTCTGGGAAGAAGGGACCGCCCCGTGAGGGGCGGCCGGAGGCGCCGGCGTTACAGGCCGTACAGTTCCTCGAAATCCTTCATCTGCTTCCGTTCGTGGAAGATGCAATCTTTGCAGCGCTGCCTGTCCTTGCATTTGGCGCAGACCACTTCCGGATCTACCATGTTCGGAATCATGGCCACGACGTGTTCCATGGTGCGGGTCATGGGCATTTGGAGAGCCCAGGCGAGGCGGCGGATGGAAACGGTGGTGCGGGTGGAAAAAGGCGGTGTGTATGACATGGGAAACCCCCTGATCGATTGTACCCGTCGCCTAAGGACGGGCTGTGTGTGGGCACGAAACCCCCACCACCAGAACCCCGGAGGGCTGGTGGGGCGGGGATTTTTTGTCCTCACTACTGTTGGACAAAAATCCCTGCCCCACACGCCCGGTATGGAGCTGTCCCTCGAACGTTCTTCTGCGGGCAGCCTTTCCGGCGGGTTTTGTGCCGCATGCCTACGGTGGAACGGGGGAGTCCTGTCCGTGCCCGCAGGGCTTGGCGCGGCCGGTGCCGCACGCTCATCCGGGCGTTTTGCACCGGCCGTGCCAAAGGACTTGCGATGGGGGAGGCCTGATGGCTAGACGGGATGCCGCGAGCCGCTACCGCTACGAACTGCGGCATGAATTGCAGGAGATCGAATCGTTCCTCAAGAAGGAGACCGGCTCGGCGGAGAGCCTGGTCGAGTATTGCCGCCTGAAGAATATCGACCTGGACGAGGACGAGTACCGGGCGGTGGTGTTCCTGCGCAGCGGCGAGTACGGCAGGAAGCAGGGTTCGCTGGCGCTTCTGTATCAGACAGGCAAGAGGCTGGACCGGGAACTGCCGGCCTCCACGAAGGAGACTATCATCGACATCGTCCGTTTCCGTTTCAAGATGTACAGCGCGGTGCTGCGCGAGGGGGGATTCGATTGAGCGACCTGCGATTCGGCGACGAGGCGATGTTCCTGCGGATGGACAAGCTCAAGAAGGGGCTCATCCAGTTTTCCGATACGAGCAACGCGTTCCGCCTGATGCGGGAGCATGGGACGGACATACGCTACAACGCCGCCTGGAAGAAGTGGCTCGTGTGGGTGGGGGACCACTGGCATATCGACGAGGGTCACCTGGTGCAGGAGCGGGGCCTGCTGATGATACGCTCGATCTACGACGACCTGATCCGCACGGCCGATTATCGGGACAGGATCGAGCTGGAGCGGCACGCGGTGCAGAGCGAGTCGGTGCGGCGGCGCAAGGCGTTCGTGGAGGCGGCGAGCTGGATCACGGAGCTCAATATCGGATGCGACGGCATCGACCATGACCCGTGGCTATTCAACGTGAGGAACGGGACCATCAACCTTGCGACGGGGGAATTCCGGGAGCACCGCAAGGAGGACATGATTACCAAGATCGCCAATGTCACCTACGATCCCCAGGCGGATTGTCCCACCTGGAAGGCGTTCATCCGGGAGATCATGGACATGCGGGCGGAGCTGATCCAGTTCCTGCAGCTGGCCGCCGGCTGGGCGCTGACGGGGGATATCAGCGAGCAGACGATTTTCATCCTGTACGGGTCGGGGGCCAACGGGAAGAGTACGTTCCTGAACACGCTGATGAACCTGATGGGCGACTATGCCATCGCGACGCCGACCGAGACGTTCATGAAGCGGAACGGCGACCAGATTTCGAACGATATCGCCCGCCTGCGGGGGACGCGCATTGTCACGACCACGGAGGCCGAGCAGGGCAAGAGCCTTTCCGAGCCGCTGATAAAGCAGATTACCGGGAACGACCGGATGACGGCGCGGTTCCTGTATGGGGAGTTTTTCGATTTCGTGCCGACGTTCAAGATTTTCATGGCGACCAACCACAAGCCGATGATACGCGGGACGGACCACGGGATCTGGCGGAGGATCAAGCTGATTCCGTTCACGGTGACGATTCCGAAGGAGAACCAGGACCGCAAGCTGGAGGAGAAACTGCGGGCCGAGCTGGGCGGGATCCTCAACTGGCTGATTGCCGGGTGCCGTCGCTGGCGCGAGGAAGGCTTGGTGGCTCCGGAGGAAATCGCCGCCGCGACCGAGGAATACCGTTCCGAGATGGACGTGCTGGGGAATTTCATGCGCGAGTGCTGCGTGCTGAGCCCGGGTGTCTCGGTGCGTGCGCGGGAGTTGTTCAGGACCTACCAGGAGTGGTGCGACGAGAACAACGAGCGGGCGTGCAGCGAGCGTTTTCTGGGACTGCGCCTGAAGGAGCTGGGGCTTGAGAGGATACGGTCCTCCGACGCGCGTTACTGGAACGGCATTACCCTGAAGGCGCAACTCTAAGGGACGGCCTTCTTTTCTGCTCCCTGACAGCGCCCTGATCCGCTTTATTCCGCTGCCATTACGCTTATTTTTCCCGCCGTTCCGTCCCGTCTGCGGGCCTTTCCCCGTGCCCCATACCCGGTTTTTGCGGAGAGTCAGGAAGACCCGTCTTTCGATCTGTTTTCCCAGGTACGTCTATTTTTCCGCCCCGCGCCCGTGTCGTATCCAGGACGACGGGTGTAGTCGTGTGCTGTTCTGGTGTCCGGTTATTTTCGTTGCGGAAGTGTGTTGGAAGGTGGGAGGGTTGGCGTTTGGGTGGTTTTGACAGGGGCGCGCGACTGGACAGCTGGAAGCTGATTTTCCGGAAACGGGACGCGCGCGCTCCCCGACGCGGGAAAAATTCCGGTTTAGTGTAGCTTAATCGTGTAGCTTAATTTTTTTGGCCCTGGGTAAAAGTACTTACGACTGGGTTGGACGCGCTGGTATGCGGCGTTCCTCTCCTATATATAGTACCTTCTTTCTTTTTTTTAATGTCACTAAAAAAGGAAAAGAAGATAAAAGACATTCTTATAGGGCTTTTTCCGGAAGTATGGCGACACGACACGGGGATCGGCCGCGAGCGTAGCGAGCGGGGTAAGCCGGGAAATGTGGGAGTCGGCGCAGTCGGAGGCGCTGGCCGGGGCCGCAGACCGGGGACGGACAATCGTGAAGGGACCTGGGTGCGGCTCCGGCCTGCGCGGGGCTTCGGTGGACCGGAGGCGGTTCGCGGGGGCCGCTGCCCTGCCGGGCGCACGCAACCGCAAGCCGGCAATGGCGCGGCCTTCGCGATCCGCTTGGCGGCGACGGGACTGTTGGAGGCGGCCGGGGACGGTTGGGCAGCGGAGGGGTTGCCTGTGACTGTTGCGCCGGTTTGAGGGCCCCGAAGTGGACAGAGCGCGAATTATGGGGAACGCGGAGTTGTGGGTATGGCCGGGGTGGAGGTGCGTTACCCATAATTGGGCAGCGTTCTGTCCGCTGAGGGGCGTTCACGAAGCCAGGCTTCGGCTGGCGTTGGTTGCCGCCCTTCCTGCGTGGTGGCGGGGCGTTGCGACAGGCGCTTTACGGTGCGGCGCACGCGCGGAGGGATTAGGGCAGGGATGCCCCCCGACGCGCGTGTGCCGGGTGAGGCGCGCCCATGGACGGGCGCGACGAACGGGGTTGCCTGCTGATTCGCCTGGCTTGGGTGGTGGGTAAAAGCACCCGGAATCGCGTTGCGGATAAAGCAGACACGCCTGGCGGAGGGCTGGCGTGTCTGCTTTTGTGTATGCGTTATTTTGTCATTGTGGGTATATGCGGGGATATGCGGGTAGTAAGAAAAGCATTGACTAAATCCATGCAAGGTATTAAAATATACGCATAAATCCTAACGGGTCGCAGTCGTTATCTGAGGGAAAAGCGTTTAGTATGGAAATATCCCGTTGTTCCATGTATTCCTCCACCGCTAGTACGGGCGGAAGCGGAACGGCGCTTCACAGCCATATACGAATATGGACTGACTTTTCGCGATTTTGACATTAGGGCCAGTGGCCGGGCGAGTCAGTCTCCAGCGATCTGGCGAACTGAGGGAAAGTTCCAGGCGAAGCTAGTCAAACCCACCTAAAAGCCTGCAACAAGACCGTTCCCTTACCACCACTCTGACCTTGAGTCTGACCTTGATGAATGCAGGAATTACCGGAGCCTGTTACTTATCCGCCCCACATTCAAAACCCCAATAACCTTCGTGTTGCGGGGTTGTGGAAGGCTTTCCTGGTGGTCGATTCCCTATGATACTCGAGATCCTTGCCGCAACGGGGGCAGCGTGGAGGACTCGGGTCGCAGTTCTTGCAGTATATGACGAGGGGGCTTTCGCAACCGGGGCAACTCCAATGGGCGTCATGGGCGCTTTCAACGTCATTCCCGCAAGCGTGGCAATATTCGGTCATTGCAGCCTCCTTCCTTGAAGGTCCTTCCTGATGAACCTTATCTGATAATCCTCACCTTCTGGGGATGGGTGATCAAACGGCGTCGTTCCAGTTCCGTGAGCAACCATGCGAGTGTTCCCCGGTCCTTGCCAAGCAGATACTCGATATCCGTGAGGCAACCCCGCGCGGAGACTATCAGGTCATCGTCCGCATTGATGGCCCAGTACCAGCCTACCTGCGTGGAAGCGGGATGGCTGGACCGGGCATCGCCAAACCAGAGTCCTCCCGAACGGAAGAGGGCGAGCCGGCCATAGGCGCGGTAACCCCGCGTGGCAGCGTCGGTTGGATCATCCAGATCGGGCAGGCGCCCTTCCCGGATCGTAAGCACGGCTACAGGATCCATCATGCAAGCTCCAAAACTTCAACGTCCATGTTCCGCGCTGGTTTCATTCAGTATGCTCCTCTTTTTCAGATTATTCTTCGTCTCCCTTGGCTTGTCACTTGATACTATTCTTGGTTGGTGACAAAAATTGTCATTCTAAAAAAATGTTTGCAGTATGCCGGAGCTTGTCCTATAATCATGACTATTCTTGTCACTTCGCCAGCCTATGATCAGTATGTAATAAGATCGCATGGAGAATGCGCATGAGCCTGAAACTGGATAATCTCGTCACCCTCTTCGACTTCCTGAGTCATTTCCATTGGAAGACCGCGGAGCAGGTTGCTGAAAAGCTTCAGGTTGATCGGAGAACAGTCTTCCGTTATATGACCGAGGTCGAACTTGCCTTTGACCCCTTTCCGATCATCGAGCGCAGCCGGGACGGTTACCGGCTCTGCAAGAATGACTTCCTCGACATCATGCAGTTGCGATCGGACTACGCCGGCCTTGCGGCGGTCGCGTCGACACCCCTCGGATCCCTCCTCCGTCCGGAGAAAGCCCTTCCGGAGAAGCTGGTGGGAACGATCCGGGAAATGGTCGAGACGAGGGCGGTCCTCGACGAGAAGATCATCAGGCCCCTTTTTGAAGCCATGCGGACTGGCGGCTACCTGGAACTCAGTTACCGCGCCAAGGGTGAGGCCAAGCCCCACCGCTGTGTCCCCATCAAGTTCTTCCTGCGCTCGGGCATCCCCTACATAGTCAGTTACGACGAAACCTACGGTCATCTCATCGTACTCGCCGCCGACAAGATCGAGCGGGCAGCCAAGTCGGGAAAAGCGCTTGCGGCGGAAGTACTCAAGGAACTGCGCTCCTATGTGAACAGCGCGTGGGGACTCATGATCAGGCACAAGGAAAGGCTTGTAAGTGAGGTTGAGTTCGAGACGAGCGCCGCGGTCGCTGCCTACTTCTCGAAGGCGCCCCTCCACAGGACACAGCACGATGTCGGAGGGAGACAGCGTCCGGCCTTTGCCCTTGCAGTCCACAACGAGGGCGAATTTGTCCGCTACCTCCTCCGCTTCGGCCGGTCGGTAAGGATAGTATCCCCCGAAAGCGCGATCGGCGAACTCCGCACCTTTCTCGGCTCCATGACGGAATTCTACGAAGGAGATCGCCCAGTAGAGGCGTGATCGTTCCCGGTGGAAGACGTCGCCCCGCCGGAATCAGTACGAAAATCAGAATAAAGGATGATCAGATGAACATTGTATCCAACGAGAACAACCTGGCCCCCCTCATGGATCGGATCGCGGAATATGCGGCCCTCGACTCAAGCGCGGGCGGCGAACTCCTCATCGCCTCGGGATGGATACAGTCCGAGTACTTCAAGCGTCTCTTTCCCGATACGGTCATCGCCGATATTGCCAAGCGGAACATCGGCCTGCGCGTCCTCCTCCGCGTCGGCACCCCTACAGACCTGAAGATTTCCGACATCGGGCTTTTCCGTTTCATCCAGGCGCTCAAGGCCAAGGGTATCCGCGCCACCCTACGCTTCTCCCGCCATCACCACGCCAAAATGTACGTCGTGGGCAAGGCCTACGCGATGATCGGGTCCTTCAACCTTACCTCGGGAGGCTTCGGCGACGGCGCCCGGGAGGGCCGCAACCCTGAGGCCGGCATCGAGACCACCGCGAAGGGAGAAGTGAAGGCCGCCATCGATCGCTTCGAGGCCATGTGGAAAAAGGCGAGCACCCTCGACGACTCCCTCGCGGGTTTCGTCGCCAACGAGTCGGAGGACTCGGGCTTCTGGACAATCGGTGTGCGCGAACTACCTGCCGGCATGTTCGTGCAGACGGCCGTCGGTGACCGCATCATCCTGGGCAAGGTCGAACAGAGCCTCCGCTACCGGAGGGATTTCTTTGGCGCAGACCGTGAATCCATACTGGGCAATCCCTTCATTTTTGAACAATTCGGCCTGGAAAAGCCCCCACGCGAGCCGGGTTCCATCAATTCGGTCGCCCTCAACGGCATTGCCTCCGCGGGCAATACAGATGCCCAGCTGGAAATCGCCCGGGTGAAGGCGATCCGGAGCATCAAGTTTTTGGGCGACGGTTCCATCACCTACGAAGCCTGTTCACTCCCGCCCCCCGTCGGCGGCGAGGTCCACACAGCCAAACATGCCCTCTTCGGCACTATGTTCGATCCCGCCGCCTGCCAAACGTCCTACGCTGAGCTCCGCGACAACCGCGGCATCGCCGTCTCCTTTGCCCCCGAGCCGATGCTCGCGATGCACAGCGCCGTTCTGGGGGCGACGGGCTCGGGCAAGTCCCACTTCATGAAGCGTTACCTTTCCAACTTTCTCGTTCCTTACAACGACAGCTCCTGGAAAGGCCGCCTCATTGTCATCGACACCCACGGCGAGTACGGCGAATACTTCAGGTCGGTGGGCATCCCCTATACCCCCATCGACCTAGGCGCCAGCGACAAGGTTAATTTCGACACGCCCCTCGTCGAAACCCTGGAAGACTTCATCGAGCTATTCGAGTTCAAGCCGGACCGCAAACTGAAGATGCGAATACGGGAAGCACTTGCCAACCGATCCACCCTTGACCAGGACTCCTTTGTCCGCCTCCTGCAGGAAGCCGGTTCCGATGACGCCCGCCTGGATATCATGAAGTATGTGGAGACCGGCCTGGATTCGAACGACGATACGGACATCCCGGAAGAGTACACGAAGGATTTCAAGAAGGCCCGGGAGAAGATCGACCACGTCAAGGCCGTGTTTGACCCGAAGCGCAGATCAGCTTCGGTCGCAAACGTGAGGAAGGACCTGGCCGACAAGATCCTGAAGGGCTATGGCTACAGCTCCACTGAGACGCCCGTGGAACGCGTCGTCGCCTCCATCGAACGCAACGGCATCCGCTTCGACCACTTGGACTACCTGTCCCAACTCAGGAAGCCCGGCCTGTACTGTTTGGACCTTCGGCTGAACAACGACCGTGAAATACGGCAGGCCGTCGTTGGCGAACTCATGACCCAGGTCTTCTCCGAAGCGATGCGCACCACATTCAACAGCCTTTTCATTGTCGACGAAGCCCAGAATTACGCACCCCAAGTCGATAAAAAGTCAGTCCCCTCAAAACGCGCGATGCTCACCATCGCCTCCGAAGGCCGCAAGTTCCGCGTCGGCCTCATGATCGCCACCCAACGCCCCGCCTACGTCGACAAGGACGTATTGTCCCAGTGCAACAGCCAAGCCATCTTCCGTCTCATCAACGCCCTGGACATCGACCAGGTGAAAAACTGCGTGGAAGGAGTCTCCGGAATCGACCTGATGCAACTACCAAACTTCGTAGCGGGGGAGGCGCTATTTACCGGAGTAGCAATGACGATGCCGGTCAGGGTGCGGGTGAAGGAGTAATTATTTAAAAAATCATGCGCACTTTTATGAAAGTATGGACAATAACAGACGAGATTGAACACATCTGTTGATGAGTGAGAACAGATGTCATATTCTGAGGGATATTAAACTCCCAGTGTCAGGAATACGATAGACTGGGACAAAGCGTATATAAATGCGATCGTGAAAGAATAAAGAACATAATACAGAAGCATGTGTGCTTGGAGGCTCGGCTGGCTTTAATCTCCCTTTATAGCGACTTATCCACTTGATCGACCTCGAACCAGCCCATTTCTTGTTTCTCAGCCTCCAAATCCTCCGCATCGAGGGGCACCGACAAGCTTTCGCTTCTTATCGGGTCTGTGGACTTCAGACAGTCATCGCCGCCGTCGACCAAGAAAACGCCGTTGTCACATGGTTTATCAGTTTCTTTCGACGCAAAACATTCGTCCAGAACCTTTACATCGCCTAATGGCAAACTTTCCATCTCCACTATGCCTGCATCTTCCGGATCCGCCTCTACAGGCACAGGACAACCTCCCAAGTCTATGTAACGCCAGACATTGCCCATAAGACACTCGACCCATGCATGGGACTTGCTAATTACATAGCGTGTCTTGGTGCCGGTGGATTCCATCACAAGGTAAGCGAGGAAGGCCCGATGCCTGCAAGATCCCACTTTGTTTTGAACCATGAAAGTAATTTTTGCGTTCCTACCTTTCTGCTTCTCGAGTTGGTTAATCAGGCAGCATTGGTATGCTGAGAAATGCTGCTGTAGTGCTTGTACCAACTCGTGATAATTTATAAAGGAACGACCAAGAAGTTCCGGAATCCCGAAAGAAACAGGCTGTCCTGGCAAGGTTTCTGTAAAATTTGCGCTACGTACAAAAGCATTGTGCCTGCGGCCACTTCGGAGTCCCATCCGGTATTCAAGATTCCCGGAATAATGACTATTGGTCCGAATGTACCAATTATCAGCACCATCCTTGGCGACATCCACCAGAACTCCATGCGGAACCGTGATGTCCATGAGTGAGGCATTGGGGTCTGAAGCAGGCACTGGGTACCAAATGCCTGGTTTGAATTCGACATCCCCGACAGCCTGCACCTCGATCTTCGCCCAGCCTGTTCCTTCAGCCTGCTCCACAGGCCCTGAGCTTACTGAAAATTCACTGTCTACTGATATTTTGTCAAAAGCATAGAAACGTGTACAGCGCGGTGTCGGGCCAGGCTTCTTAAAGTAGATGAAGCCCTGGAAGCTTGCACTCGGAATGAATGGATCATAGGACGCTGTTTTGATTGGCGATTTCATAATGCCGGAATAGTTGCCTCCGTACGAGATCCTTGGGCAGGGAATCCGTGTTGAAAGCGCTTTAAGTCTAGTCAGCTCAATCCAAAGCGCTGCATGGTTGTTACCCATGCTATAGTGCGGGACGTAGTGAACATGTCCTTTAAAAAGACAGGCATACTTCGTAAGCGCCTTAGCGCAACTTAGGGCTGTTGAACCATACTTGGAATATGAACGTTGAGTCAATTTGCCGCTCTGGTCGAAGAAGTGCTCGAATAGGTCTTTGGCTGGCTTCCCGAAGACGATGAATTCTGTAGAACATACACCACTCGTCTTGCCGATCACCTCGAGTATTTCCAGCATGCATGCTTGAAGATAGGGAGCGATTGGAATTGAGCTACTTCGAAACTGCTTCATGAGTACTTCAGAATCAGCGGTCGCCAGGCTTTTGTTATGCACGCTACCAGGAATTGGTCGGATGATATCGAGCATGTAGGCTCCTTCAAGCCCTGACCCCGTAATAGTCTTCGCGAGGAATCCATCTTTCGAAAGGGGTCGCGTATCATGGAAATTCTTCCAAACACCTAAAAAGGTCCGCGAGAGATTGAGGCCGATGAAAATGAAGTCATTGTGGAGGCAACTTCCCGCAAGGGCATCTATATGGCTTGTATCGCCAATGTCGGGTTTCTTGGATGATATCCAGCTTGCCCAACTTGACACCTGTGAATACTTGGTCTTGAGCTGATCGTAATGTTTTTTCGATATAGTAGCCATCTTGGCCCTCCCTTCTTAAATTGCCATTAATTCGGAATTATAAATGCAGAATTGATAAAAGCAATGTCTCGAAATACAATTTCCTATTAAAATTGATGTCAACTAAGTTTTGTGCAGGTTTTCTCAGTGTATAACAGAAGTCAATGTTTCTGCCCTCCAGTTACCGACGAATGAGAGCTGTCAACGATTTAACTATTGGTACCGGATTACCTCATCAAAAAACATTTCAAGAGGCCTTTTCGTAAAGATACCATCAGGCATTTTACAAGCTACCACCAGCTCAAAATCTCATCATCCCTTCCCTCCCATCGTAAACCCACATCTTCCCACATTTTTGCCCATGCAATGCTTCCAGTCAGGGCAAACGATACATGCGTGAGAGGCATCGATGCGTTCTCCTTCGAAGGGGGGCTCAAGGGTGCCTGGAGGGGGTGTGTCGGGTTGGTTAAGCATAGTTACCGGACAACCGCCAAGATCAATGTACCGCCAGATGCCTGCGAGCTCGAGTTCCAGCCAAGCGTGTGTCCGGCTTGTGAGGTAGCGAAGCGGTAGCCCGAGGGGTTCCAGGATGCGGAAGCCCAGAAAGGCGCGGTGCCTGCAAGAGCCCACCGTATGCTTTATCATGTAAGCGATTTTAGCAGAAGCGTCAGGTTGGCTTTCCAGGTCCGAGAAATCGATAGTGCAGGTGCGATTGTACGTGGAGAAATAGCCTTGCATTGCGCGGATCAGTTCGTCGATCGTAGCGAATGAATTCTGGAGGGCGGGGATTCCGAAGTCGTCGTGGGGATTTAAAATTGCTGCCTTCGGCATGGAAGAAAACGCCAGTTCCTTGATCGGTTGCGCTGTCGAAACCGTGTATTTCAGCATGCCACGATAATCATCTTCGAGTGTCAGGAAGAGGTTCGACGCGCCGTCTTCTTCTATAGTATACGAGGATGGGGACAGGGCTGGTGAAACCAAAGCACGGAACGCACAGTTCGGATCTACCTTGGGGAGAGGAACCGGGCGTCCGGCCTTGATGTCGACGCGGCCAAGGGCTTGATACTCATGCTGATGTCCGGTATCGATACTCGCGCTCCTGAGTGTTGGAGTACCAACCGAGAATTGGGTTAGATCAAGTCGATCGTATCCGTAACACCTGGTGCTCCGTATGCTGCAACCCGGATTGATGAAATAAATCAGTCCCGTCGGGTTGTTCTGACTCCTCGTGAAAGGATCATAGGTATCGGGCCAATCGCTCCAATCGCCACCAAGATCTATGCACGGTCCGGTACCGGAAAAAACATAGGCTGGCATGTTTGGAAATAGCTGAGACATCTTGATCAGCCGGATTGAACCGTCAGTATGAGCGAAGCTGGAAGCATCGGCAGAAAAATCGGCTCCGACCACGAAGAGCCGGAATGGAGATGCGCTCAACATTGAACCGCTGACCATTGTGCCTTGGGCATACATCGTCTTGAGGTCGACAGATTGCACCATCCTCCCCTGCACAAAGATCATTACGAAGCCATGGTTTTCGTCAACGGCAAGAAAGTCCAGTGCAATTCCCGTACTGGGGCGCGATCCCGGGAATGGGATAGGAAACAAGCCCGGCTCTAGTAGCTCCGGATTTTTGGCAATGAATCTGATGACAATTTGTTCGTTCAAGGTCGCTCCTTAGTTCCCGTAGAATTCCGTTATGTCGAGGCGTACATCACGCCCCGATCCTCATAAGAAATTTTTCCGATCATGCTCATTTTACGAACCCTTGCGGAAAATCGTTCCAGGTCCTGCCGTCGAGCAGGCGAAGCTGGTCCTTGTGGCTGGTGCCGAGTTGCTTGAGGAAGAATGGAATACCACGTGCCTTGGCTTGGTCGCGGATGGAGCGTGCCCAATCCAGATCAAGGGGGCGGGCTCCCTTGCCGGTTTCCGAACCGAGGATGACCCAGTCGACATCGAACTTACGCGGAAGTTCTACTGGGCCGAGCAGGGGTTCGAGAACCAGGACGCGTGTACCCCGGATGTGTGCCAGGTCCGGCAGTCGGGTATCCACGGTATCCTGGTCTTCCACGGAGACGGCCGCCGCGAGATAGGGAGGCAGGCCAGCGGGATAGCGGCGGCTGAGGAACTCGACCATGCGCCTGGACCGTTTGGTCCAGAGCAGGTATTTCGGCGTACCTCGCTTGCAGGATGCGACTGCATCCACGATGTCGAGCACCCGTTCGATTGTAGCTTCCGGCACTTTGTCCCAGAAGAGGTCTCCGTGCTGAACGACGCCGACGATGCCATTCTTCGACTTCAGCGCCTCATCGTTCATGCGCTTTGCGAAGACATGGGACTCGTCCGACCTGACTCCAGCGGGAATATTCCCGAGTCGCTGCTGCCAGGGGAAGATCCCGTCGAGATACCAACAGCGGGCGCATCCAGAGGAATACCGCTCGCAACCTATCACCGGATTCCAATCGCAACTAAGAATGTCACCAGGATTCTTCTTCGCCATGCTCGCTCCTCATATTGGCCGATATTTCCATCCACTCCATACTATGACTTTTTGGGTGACAGAAATGGTCACCCTGGAGGATTAATCAAAAAAAAATCAACAAAGTTCGGCCAAATCATCAATAATGACAGGCAAGCCGGACAAAACCGTAGCAGACCCAACGTATATTTTCATGGTGTCAATTTCTGTCATCCATTCATGCTAGCTTTTTATCAAGGGAGAATACCGGGCATGGTTGAATCGAAGGCAGCGGAGCGGACAGCCATACACCCGACCTGGAACAGCCTCCGCGTCCTTGACCGGGTGATCCCCCTGGCGGCTGACAATCCGGATGGGAGCCTCCGCCTGGAGGGGGACAGGCTCGTCGCTGAGGCCGACGGTCGCGCCCTGGCCCTGGATTTCTGGCCAGGGCTCAGGGCATATCGGCGCGGTCAGGACGGAGCCTGGCTACCCACCGAGCGTTGGGCGGACGAACTCCTTGCGTCTTGGCCAGCTCTGGAACCAGGGAGCCCTCCCGCATGGGATCCTTTTCGGGCCTTCCAGTACGGACGTCGGGCCAGACAAGAGCCATCAAAAGTTGCAGGAGCCTACTGGCCTTTTTCGATCTTTCTGGAGCGCATCCCGGCTGAAGCCCGCGCGGCGGCCACTCAGTTCACCGTCCGCCGCTGGCATCTCCTCCGCCTCTTCGCCGAGGATGAACGACTCACCGAACTTGGATTCTCCAATCCGGCCCTTGCCCTCGCACTTGCAAGCGTATGGCGTTTCCGTCCGGCGCAGGGAAACGGTAACCAGCAACTCCCTGTGGGAATATCCGGCTGGAAACGGCGACGGATCGCCGCCTGGCTCGGTTTCCCCGAAACTGAGGCGGCCGTACGGAAACTCAAGCTGATCGAACCCCGTGCCTTGACCCTCACCCTACTCCAGGATTTGCGCGATCGCATGAAAGACGGGGAGCTCAACGATAGGACCTTCGGCGAGTCCGGGGATTCTGGATGGACCTATCCTGCAAGGATGATCAAAAAGATCCGCGGCATCTCGCGCGCCCTTGGGGAAAGGCTCCCCTCTGAATTTGTCCCCTCGATCATTCAAACCGAAAAGCTCTATCTGCAACTTTCCAACCGGTTGCAGGAGCGTACCTGGAATAAGAAAACCCAGACGACAGGTCGCGAATTCGGAATGCCTCCCTTCCCGGGGAACCCCAACTTCGAGCCGATCAAGACAGAGGCCGGTCTGTATGCGGAAGGATTGGAGATGCACAACTGCCTGCCCTGGCATGCATCCGACGCCGTCGGGGGGCACGTGTATTTCTATAAGGTCCTGAAGCCTGTTCGCGCGACGCTGATGGTCGAACGTACAGATAACGGAGATCGGGAATCGTGGGCACCAGGAGACATCCGGGCACCAAAAAATGGGAGAATCCCTTCAATAGTGGCGGAGCGCTGTTTCCGAGCCCTCTTTGAAACGGCGAAGACGAATGATTGGCTACCCGACTGGGAAGCGCGCTATTGCTATGAACAGGCGGAGTTACCCTGGAAGGAGCACTAGCGTCGAAAA
>CAXNJE010000060.1:0-17452 GCA_964202565.1 Breznakiellaceae bacterium
GGATCGTGGGGATGTCCAAGGACCTGCTCAACAAGGGCGCGAAACTGGTGATCAACATCAACAACCACTTCGAGGGTTCGGCTCCCCTCACCGCGGATTTCTTTGCGGATGCCCTGGGCTGAGGCAGCCGGAACCTTTCAGCCTTCAATAATCTGTCGATCTATACCGGCATACCCTTTTTCTGGCGTTTGCGGAGGTACATGTCCGCATCCAGGCGGGCAAGGAATTCCGGCGCAGTCTTGTCCAATGCGGAATCAAAGTTTGCCCGGCCGATGCTCAGGGAGAGGTGGTATGGCCGGTTGCCGCCGGCATTGTGCTTTTCAAGGGCTGCCTCTATGCGCTTGACCATTTCTTCCAGGGCGCCTTGGTTGGCCGAATCGAAGAGTACGACGAACTCGTCTCCCCCCATACGCGCCACCAGGTCTTCCACCCGCACCGACGACATCAGGAGGGAGCCCACATCCTCCAAAGCCCTGTCCCCCGCATCGTGGCCGAACTTGTCATTGATGGACTTGAAGTCATCCACATCCATGAGCAGCCCGCTAAGGTTCCAACCCGGCCGGACAGCGGCTATCCTGTTCTCCAGCTCCTCGTCCAGGCTGCGGCGGTTCGCTGTTCCCGTCAGGTGATCCAGGCGGGACCGGCGGTTATCGATATTCGCGGCGGCGGCCACCAGGAACAAAGTCAGGGATGGCCAGATGAGTACCAGCCCGAAAACGAGCATCTGGAGTGATGCGGCGGCAAGCATGGGAAGCGGATACGCCATAAGGGTTATGAATACACGTCGGCGAAGTTTCTTGCGCTTGCGGATGACGATGATAAACGAGTACAGCACGAGCCCGTACTGGAGGATGGCGAAAAGGAAAAATCCGGAGCCCCTGGCATAATGGCCTGTGGCATCCAGACTGAACAGGAAACCGGTAAAGGGCGATATGATCGAAGCGATTACGATGATAAGGGGCACGAGGTAGACAAAACGCGGAAGTGGCCGGGACGATGCCACCTCGCCCACGACCTGAAGGTTGACGTAGCGGATGAAGTAGACCGTGGGTATCGTATGGAAGGCGTAATACAAGGTAAGGTCCGCATACAGTACGATCCTTGCAACTGAATGCAGGCTTCCATCAAGGTACCAGCTGATGGCGTCGGTTACGAGCATAATGGCCGTAGAGGCAAGAAGCATCCTGAAGATGTGCTGATCCGAGCCCTTTTTGCTGGTTTTTCGCCGGTTACCCGACACCCAGAGTATTGCCAATACGATGAGCGAGAAGAAGTTTATTTCCAATCTCAGGATCAGCTCAGCAGATGGCATGCATACCGCCCACGACTTATGATTTTTTCAATTTGGACAGGTTGTACTCCACCGCGGTCTTGATCAATTGTTTCAGCGCGGGCTCGTCGATGGTGTCGCCTTCATCGAATTCGATGCAGCGCGATTTTTTGGCGTCCAGGCCGGAGTTGAACAGGCTCTGGGGATCGGCAAGGAAGGCCCCTTTGAAAAAAGTGAGCTTCAGGTGGTCCTTATAGACGGCGACCGAGACGACATTGCCGCCGTGGGTCCATACCGGGGCATCCCGCTTCCAATCCTCGACCACTTCACGATCGGCCAAAAGGATGCAGGCCCGCAACTGCTCGAGCAACACGCCCCGCCAATCGGTCAGCACCTGGATAAAATCCGCTATCATCTGGGTCGGCGATAGTTCGTTGCCGGGAATCAAGACGCGCCTCCTTCAAGCCCGAGGGTGATGCAGTTTCCCGAAGCCCCTTGTATCGCCTGCGTGGACTGACGAACCTGCGAACCGGCAAGGCATCAACCAGCGGGAACACCGAATACTTTTAGGCCCTCGTCGGGAAAGCGCGCCTTCACCTTCATGGCCGCCTCCATAATGATACGCGCTTCAGCCTCTTCGCACCAGACCACCAGCGCGAAATTTTCTTCCGGCCAGATCGCGTCACCCATGCGCGGCCCGGACGAGCCGATGCCGTGGACCACAGGATATAGGGTGTACTGTTTGGCCACCCCCACATGGCTGAAAGCTTCCAGGAGATCTTCCTCTATCGAACGGTTGGCGATGACTTCGACACGGATCATGGCAGCACCTCCTGGACCTGTCCGGCCTGGTTGGCATGTTCAGCCTGTTCGGCCTGTTTGCGGCTGAGTCCGGCGGCGATGCGGTTTCGTCGGGCTTCGGCCTTGGCCTCCCGCTCGGATGAACGGCGATTGAAAATGGCGTAGATGACGGGCATCAGGAAAAGTGTCATCAGGGTTCCGAACGAGAGTCCGCCAAGCACGGTCTTGCCGATAGGCGCCACCAGCTCCGAACCTTCGCCGGGGAAGAAGGCCATGGGCACAAGACCAAGGACGGTGGTCAGTGTGGTCATCAGGATGGGCCGTAGCCGGTTTCCGGCAGCTGTTACGCAGGCATCGTTGAGGGACAGTCCACGCTTGCGCAGCATGTTGGTGTAATCCACGAGTATGATCCCGTTGTTGACGATGACGCCGACGAGCACGAGCAGGCCTACCGCCGTAAGGACGTTGAAGGTCTCCCCCGTAAAGAAGTAGATGGCCACGATTCCCACCACGGTGAGCGGGATGGTGAAAAGGATGATGAAGGGGTCCCGGAAACTCTCGAACTGGCTGGCCATGACGCCGAAAACAAGGAATACCGCGACGAGCATGATGAGCCCGAATTTCATCATGTACTCCATGAGTTGCTGATAATCACCGGAGAACTCGATGATTACGTCGTCCTCCGCGGGTATGCCGGCGGCGATGGCGGAGCGTACCTTTTCCTCCACCTTGTTGATCGGGGTGCCGGGCACCGTACCGGCGGTGACGTGGATGACACGGCTCTGGTTCTCGCGTTTGATGTCTATGGGACCCGTGGATTTTTCGTAACGGGCAAAACTGGAGAGCGCGACACGCTGGCCCCCGGCGTTCATCACGAAGATATGGTCCAGGTCCGGCAACTCGTCACGGTCGGCCTCCGAAAGGATTACTACCACGTCGTAGTCCGAGCCGCCGGCGCGGTACTTGGTGGCGGTAATGCCGTCCACCGCAGCCTTGATTTCCTGGCCTACGGTGTAGACGTTGAGGCCCAGCGAGTACAGCCGTTCGCGGTCCAGCTTCAGCTCGATCTGGGGCAGGCCGTCCTTCAGGTCAACCGTGGGTTCCGTGGCTTCCGGCACCTTCTCGCGGAGCAGCGCCGCGATGCGCTCGGCGATCTGCTTGCCTTTTACCAGGTCCTCGGTCTTGATCAGGATATCCACGGGGCTTCCGCCCATACCGCCACCCATGCCCATGTTTCCGCTGGAGAACGTCAGGGTCGCAGCGGGGAAATCATTGAAGTGGGCCCGGATCTTGGCCTTCATATCGTCGGCCGTATCGATCCTGTCCACAAAGTCCGGGAGGGTGATCTGCAACGTTCCGCTATGGCCGGAAGAGGCGCCTCCCAAGCCAAAAAGGCTACGCTGGCCAACATTGATGACCATACGCTCGATGCCCTTCAATTCCGCTTTGGCCAGGGTTTCCAATTGTTTGAGGGCAACCTCAGTCTCACCCAATGGAGTTCCGATGGGAAGCGCCAGGGTGATGGTGACGGAATCGGCCGCCTGGGAGGGCATGAAGACGTAGCCGATTCTGGGTATCATCGCGAGGCTGCCGCCGAAAAGTGCGACGATGACCAGGATGACCACAAGCTTGTGCCGGAGCGCCCAACCCACCGCCCTGCGGTAGCCCTCATCCATGCCGTTGAAGAAAACAGCGAAAACACGATCGATCGCCCCTAGGGGTCCCCGTAGCGGTTTCTGCACCCGGGTAGTGATGGGTAGGTAATGGCTGGCCAGCACCGGGATGAGCAGCATCGCAACTATCAGGGAAGTTGCCAGGGAAATGACCACCGTAAACGACAGGCCGGCGAAAAGTTCGCCTATGGTTTCCAGCTGACCCTTGAACATCACCAGGGGTGCGAAAACGCAGATGGTGGTGAGCGTGGAACTGACTATGGCGTTCATCATTTCCTTGGAACCCAGCACCGCCGCTGGCTTGAGCTTGGTGCCCTTCTCGCGGTACCGGTAAATATTTTCCAAAATGACTATAGAGTTGTCCACCAACATCCCCACGCCAAGCGCCAAGCCCGCAAGGGTCATGACATTCAGGGTAAGTCCCGAGAAATACATGATCATGAGGGTGATCAGGAGCGATATGGGTATGGTGATGCCTATGATCAGGGTGGTCTTGAACGAGCGCAGGAAGATGAACAGGATAAGGACAGCCAGCAGGGCGCCTGCGAGGGCGCTGGAAGAAACCTGGTTTATGGAATTTTCGATGATGTCGGTGGTATTGAAGATTTCCGTCATCTTGATGCCCTGGGGTACTTCCTTAGCCAGCCGGTCAAGACGCTTCCGCAATTCCCTGGCGGTCTGAACGGAATTTTTCCCGCTCTGTTTCTGGATGATCAGCTGGACGGCGGGGACACCGTTTACGAAGACCAGGCTGTCCTCGTCGCGGAAGCCCTCATAGACGTCCGCAAGGTCCCGCAGGCGTACGGTCCGCGGAAGTTCCAGCTTGCCGTTGACCATGCCGCCGCCCTTGTACGCGACGACGGTGGCCTTGATCTCCTCGATGGACTGGTACTCGCCCGCCGTAGTCAGCAGGTACATGAGCCCTGCGTCATTTATGGACCCGGCGGAGACCTGCAGGTTCTGGCCGCCCAGCATGGTCTTGATCTGGCTCACCGTCAGTCCGTAGGCCTCAAGCCGGTTCTGCGGAATCTCCACCCGGATGATTTTCTGCCGGCCGCCGGAAACAGAGGCCATGGCGACGCCGGGAACCTGTTCTATCCGGGGCAGGATGGTTTTTTCCGCGATCTCCCGAAGCTCTTCGGGGGTCCGGTTGCCCGTCACCATGAGACCCATGATGGGGATCATCGAGGGATCGAACTTGAAGATCATGGGCGTGTCCGAACCGGTGGGCAGGTAGCGCTTTACCAGTTCCATGTTGTCGCGGATCGAGTTGGCGGCGTCGGCCATGTCGGTACCGTAGCTGAACTCGAGCATGAGCATGCTCGAACCCTTGGACGAGGTGGAAGTTATGTTTTCAAGGCTGGATACGTTGGACAGGGTGCCTTCCAGTGGGCGCGTGACGGTCCGCTCAACCTCGTCCGGGCCTGCCCCGGCATAACCGGTATACACGATGATAATGGGCGGTTCGATCTCGGGGTACAGGTCGACGGGCAGGTTCGCGCCGGCGAAAATGCCCAGCCCGATCAGCAACGCGAAGGCTATGAAAATGGTGGTCGGCTTGGCGACTACGGTGTGGGATATGCTCATGCGGTGCTCCCGATCATTCCGCCACGGCGAGCGGCGCCAGGCGGTCTACTACATTCACGCGCGAACCGTCTTCCAGCAGGGTCTGGCCCCGGACGACTATTTCCTCATTCGGTTCCAGGCCGCTACGCACCTCGAGCTTGTCGTCGATAAGTATGCCCTGGGTAATTTTCTTCTTCCGTGCGATCAGGAACGCCGCGTCGGCCGGGTCTGTCTGGACGGTGAACACGTAGTTCTCGCCGAAACGCTTGACCACCGCGTTGGCCGGAATCTTTACGATGTCATCCTTTTCCTCGGTGAGTATTTTCACCTTGGCGAACATGCCCGACTTGAGCTTGGAGTCGGGTTGCACCAGACGGAGGCGGACTTCCATGGTGCGCGAGGACGGGTCGATTACGGGAGAGAGTTCGCGGACAACCGCGCGGTAGGAGGTACCGGGAACGGCGTCCAGGGTAACCTCGGCGTTCAGGCCAACCTTCATTTTCGACACAAAGCGTTCTGCCACGTAGGTGCGGAGTTCCAGCGCGTCGGTGCGGGAAAGGCGCGCTACGGGAACGGCCTGGCTTATGGTCATGCCCAGTTCCGCCGGCAGGGAAACTATGGTGCCGGAAATGGGGGCCTTCACGGTACCAGGGATGAAATTCATGCCGGGCTTGGATGGATCCACCTCTGCCAGGGGATCGCCCCTGGCAACGCGGGTACCGACGGAGACGAAAAGCTTGGTAACCTTGCCCGCGACGTCTGAGTAGGCGTCCACGGTGGTGCCCGAAACGAGATCGCCGGAGAGGGCGGTATAATCCTTGATCTGCCCCTTGACCGCGGTGGTGGTATTCACGGCGAAAACAAGCTCCGCAGCGGCCTTCTTTTCATCCTCCGCCTTGCTTTCAGCTGTCGGGGCGGCTTTCGCGTCCTTCTTGCCTATCATCCCGCACGAAGCTGTAATAAGGACGAGTATGGTGATTGCCGCCGCCACGGGTCCGTACGTTTTCTGTTTCATTTTGCACTCCCTGATATGGTTCCGAAGGGGACGCCGACCGCGTACTCGAGGTCGATCAGTCCGGTAAGGTAATTGAATTTTTCCTTGAGCACTTCCAGTTGGGCCTTCCTCAATTCCAGTTCCTGGTTCTGGACATCCAGGATATCCTTGGCCCCGGCGCGGTAGGCTTCTTCGGACAGGCTGTAGGCCTTGCCCGCAAGATCCACATTGAGGCCCAAGGTGGCTATGCCGCTCTTCGACTTGGCCAGCTTGAGCAGCAGCGAGTCGATCTCAAGCTCGGATCCCCGGATGGTCAGGGCCAGCGCAGCGTTAAGCTTGCGCACATTGTCGTCCAGGTCCACGAGACCGAGGGCTTCCTTGGAAGGGGGCAACAGGCCGTTCAGCCTGAAACCCAGCGTCATGCGGAACATGCCGGAACGCTGTTTCCAGTTGTCCCCCTCGAACCAGCTATTCCCCCAGGGATCGCTGAGGGTAGGATCCACGTTGAAACCCAGAGTAAGGCTGGGGGTGTACAATTGGTACCAGGTGAGTTTTTTGGCGCTCTCCAGCAACAGCAGCGACTGCCGCAATGCAAGCACATCGAGCTTCCCCGTTGCTGCCTGGGCGACGAGGGCGTCCCCGTCCAGATCCACACCGGCAAAATCACCGGCACCAAACCCCTCCAGCTCCACCCTGGTGCCCCGGGGATACCCCAGGTTCATCGCAAAGGCTGCCAGGGACGATTCCAGCCCGTTCTTCAGTTCGGCTATGGCGGGCTTCAGGTTTTCCGATGCCACCTTCGCCTGGAGTACGGTGAGCTCCGGCACGAAGCCGGCGCGGTAATTGGCCTCCGCCTGCGTCACCCGACGCTGGGTGGCAGCCAGGTTCTCGTCCATCAGGGCGATGTTCTCTTTCAGCAGCAGTATGGAATAGTAGCTCTTGCGCACGTCCCGTTCCAGTTTGAACTTCGCCTGCTCCAGCGTGATCTTCCCGGCGTCCAGGTCCAGCTTCAGGTTCCGCATGGCCTCGAACAAGGCATAGTTCAGCGTGAGCGACGCGGAGAGCGAAGTCGACATGCTCCACTGAGGAATATCCACGGAATAGGCGGCGACGGAATCGTATATTTTCATTCCTCCGACCGTCGTGAATGCACCCACCGGGGCCACACCGCCAGCTGTGGTCGCCTCGTTCATGCGGGCCAGGGTCAGGCCGACATCCACACTGGGGACGAACACGTTCCACTGGGTGTCGATCTTGCGCTGTTTCATGGCGATATCGATACGACCCGATTCAAGGCCTATATTATTCGACAGCGCCAGTTCCACGGCCTTCGCTACGTCCACGCGGACCGTATCCGCCGCAGCACCCGCCGTCTGGGCAAACAGGGAAGGGCCAATGGCTGCCCCGATTAGCAGGGCGAGCACGATGATTCGGGCTGAGGTCATACTGGGACTCCTTGTTCCGTTTCCGATAAGCCCGCGCACACACAGCGGTGCAGTTCGCGCAGGCGTTCTTCTGGCCGCGGAGCCTTTTGGTCGGCACCGCACACCCGTGAATGGATAAGAAAATTGATGACATGAAACAGGATCCAGCGCGAAGCCAATTCCTGCCGGTCGGCACGGAATCCCGAAAAAGCGTTTCTCCCACCTTCATCCAGAAAGGAAAAAAGCGCGACGAACCGGGGGGGCATCAGCACGCCAAGGTCTATCCTCTGTACGCGGATCCAGTCCAGCGCCGAAAGGATATCCGGGCGGACGCTGAGGTAGGAGGCGGCTGAGGCCATGGCGAGGAATACTCGTTCCGGGCCTGTATTTCCCCGGGCGATGCGGTTTTCCATCAAGGCGGCGATACGGTCGAATTCCACTTCGAACAGTTTGGCAAGCATCTCTTCCCGGCTTTTGAAATGCGCATACAGTCCACTCTTGGAAAGGCCCGATCGCTTGGCGACCAGATCCATGGAGGCGTTCCAGGGTCCCACTTCCGCGACTGCGGAGGCTACCGCGGCGAGCAAGCCATCCCCTCCGCCTGTCTCATCCGTTCCTGTCCGTGCCAGACTTTCCAAGGCGGCATAATCCAGCTTCCGTAACGGTTCCAATCCAAAGCCCAAGCCCCTTTGTATCAGGGTCCGCGCGTTTTCGCCGGCTGTAAGGATATCGCCTTCGCCCGGCGCTTCCGTGGTCCTGCGCAGGGCATGAAAAACCAGCACCGAGAAAAAGCAGCTTCCCATGGCGAATTGGAAACGGGTTCGGTTGGCGGAAGCCGCAGACGACCAGAAGGACAACAAGGTGGGACTCAAACCCCGAAAGGCAAGTTCTTCCAGAAATAATTTTTCCGGGTCCTTCTCGCCAAGCAGAAGCGCAAAGGCAAAGAGCAGGTCGTTCTTTCCTCGGGCGTAGTAAGATGCCAGGGCGGAACCAATGGCTACCAAGTTGCCGGTTTCATCGTCAACGCGAAGGGTAGCGGAAATGGATTCGGTGAAAATCGCGTAACGGTCAAAAAAGTCAGACCGCATTGCTGCCAGGAGGGCATCCTTTCCGCGGAAATGGCGATAGAGCGCGGGCTTCGTCACGCCCAGCTGGAGGGCTACATCGGAGAGGCTCATTTTTTTATAGACGTCCCTGCCCCAGGCTTCGAAGGCGGCGTTGATTATATCTTGCTTATGCATGTTAGCGACCGGTCGTTAACATACTCATTTCCATATCGAAGGTCAAGCACGGATTCAAAAAACCATCACAACCGCCATTGAACCCGCTTGCGGCTTACCCTACACTTATTAGTGATGAATGCCTTCAAAAAGGTCAAAGCAATGTTCCTGCCCATTGACCCGCCCGCTGGGTTCGCTCAAGCAAATGTGCTGGAAACGAAGATACTGGGCCAGGCCGCGGCGCTCATCGCCATCCCCGTACTGCTCTTTTTCATCTGGTTTGACCTCGTTGAATTGGGTATCAGGGAATTCCTTCCCGCCAGACTGATAAGCCTGGGGCTTTTCGCCTTATCGGGCTTATTACTCACCCTGCGGCCCCATCACGCCCGATTGGTCAATATTGCACATGGGTCAGCCTTGTTCGGGCTTGTGTCCATGAATTGCTACATGGTCTTTGCCACGCTGAAGTTTTATCCCGCTGTGGACCTGCACCTGGCCATGTCCACCAATACCCTCGCTGTCGTACTTTTCATCGTATTCCTTTTTTCCGGAGGTTTACGTCTGGCACTGCCCCTGATTGCCGGCGTACCCCTCCTCATCTTATTGCTGAATGTATGCGTAAATGGATTACGGAACTCATGCACCTTCGGGGCGCTGGTCAATCCATGGCTGGTCCTTTTGATAATTGTCGTATTGGGCGTTGCCCAGGAACGTGCCAAGCGCCGTGAAAGGGAAAGTGTCAATCTGTACCTCAAGGATATCAGCGCCCACAAGCAACGGGAAGAGAAATTGGTCTTCGAGACGCTGCACGACCCCCTTACCGGACTCGCGAACCGCCGCTTTATGCAGAGCCGTCTGAAACAGGCCATAAATCGCGCACGCCGTTCGTATCCATCCAGCTTGTTGTTCATCGATCTTGACTTTTTTAAAGCAATCAACGACCGCTACGGACACGATGCCGGAGATCGGGTATTGGTCGCCATCGCCAAAATACTTCTGGAAGGCAGACGTGACTACGATTCGGTTTTCCGTATCGGGGGCGACGAGTTCGCCATCCTGGTCGACGGGGCCACCATTGCCGAAGCCCGTGTTGTCGCCGAGCGTATCCGGGCAGCTGTAGCCGGCCGGCATTTCGAGGCCATGGAAAACAATGAAGTCAGACTCAGTCTGAGCATAGGCGGAGTCTTGGTGGATCCATCCTTATCGGGCGACGAGATCATCAAGCTGGCTGATGAGGCCATGTACAAGGCCAAACAGGCAGGCCGGAATCGGGTTGAGATGGTTGAAAAACAGACAGAGTAAGGCAGTTAAAGCGCCTATCCTGCAAGCCTTTTGTAGCTATCAGTCTTGAAACCAAATTGTACCGGTTTCTTGTTTTTCGGTAATGCAGAATTGCCGCATAGCTGCATGTGTGTTATACTGATTGTATGAGAATAGCCCTTACTATAAGCGAGCGCGGTACCATCACCTTGCCAAAAAAACTGCGCAAGACGCTGGCCTTGAAGCCGGATGACCAATTGATCGCCGAGACCGTCCAGGATGGCATCCTGCTTCGGCCGGCAGTCACTCTTCCAATCGAATTGTACAATGATGAGAGGATTGCAGAATTCAATGTCGCCGAAGCTGATTTGGAAGGATATCTGACTTCCCGAAAGCAGGGCTGATGAATGAGGATCTTCCTTGACGCGAATATCATTTTCTCGGCGGTCAAGTCCGATGGCGCAATCCATGACTTCATCCACGCACTGATTGATCAAGGCCACCTGCTGGTAGCCGACCCCTTCACTACCGAGGAAGCAAGACGCAACATCGCCTTGAAATTTCCAGGGAGGCTTGCCACTTTGACCAGCTTTCTGCGAAGCTTCGAGCTTGCCGGGAGCCCTTCAGACCCAGTAGACTTGGATCCATCCATTCAGCTTGTCGATAAGGACCGCCCGGTGCTGGCCTCTGCCATCCGACTTCGCTGTGATTTTCTCCTGACCGGCGATTCCACCCATTTCGGACACCTTTATGGTACTTCCATCCAAGGTGTCGTCCCGATAAGCCCCCTCATGCTTGCGGAATTCATCGACTCCCATTCACACGCATAAAGCACTATATTCTCCCTTATGGAATTCCAATCATGGAACTGATCTTCATCGTCATCGTGGCCTTTGGTTTCATCGCGCTTTTGTTGCTGCTCTTTTTCCTGCTCAGGCCCAAGTCCGGTGCGCAGTCCAACCAGGTACTCAGCCTGATCCAGGGTCAGGAACGGGTGGAGCGTTCGCTGCGGGAGGAACTTGCCCAAAGCCGGCAGGAGCTGGCGCGCTTCGGCGCAGGAAACGACGCGCGGCTGGAGGCCATACGCGAAACCGTGGACCGCAAGCTGCGGGAGCTGCAGGCCGACAACGCGCAGAAGCTGGAGGCCATCCGCCGCACCGTGGACGAAAAGCTCCACGAAACCCTGGAACGACGTCTGGGCGAATCCTTCAAGCTCGTCGGGGACAGGCTGGAGCAGGTGCAGAACGGCCTTGGTGAGATGCGCAGCCTGGCCGCCGGCGTGGGCGACCTGAAGCGTGTCCTGGTGAACGTGAAGAACAGGGGCGCCTGGGGCGAGGTCCAGCTGATGGCCATAGTGGAGGACCTGCTCACCCCGAACCAGTACGAACTGAACGTCGCCACCCGCCCCGGAAGCCCGGAACGGGTGGAGGTGGCGGTGAAGCTGCCCGGTCGGGGTGCCTTGGATTCCACGGTAGTGCGGTTGCCCATAGACGCGAAATTCCCCAAGGAAGATTACGAGCGCCTGCAGGACGCCCGCGAGAAGGGCGATCCCGTGGCAGCGGCGGAGGCAGCCAAGGCGTTGGAACGCCGCTTCCGCCTTTCGGCCAAGGACATCCACGACAAGTACCTGTCACCGCCGGACACCACCGACTTCGCCCTGCTCTTTCTGGCCTCCGAAGGCCTTTACGCCGAATGCCTTTCCCGGGCCGGTCTGGCGGAAAGCATCCAGCGCGAGTACCGCATCATCGTCGCCGGCCCCTCCACCCTCGCCGCCCTGCTCAACAGCCTGCAGATGGGCTTCCGCACCCTGGCCGTCGAAAAGCGTTCCAGCGAGGTCTGGACCACCCTCTCCCTCGTCAAGGCCGAGTTCGGCAAGTTCGGAGACCTCCTGGACAAGACCCGCAAGAAACTCCAGGAAGCCAGCGATACCATAGACGACGCATCACGCAAGACCCGTACCATCCGGGGCAAGCTGTCCAGGGTCGAGGAAACAACGAACGAACCGGAATATCTGGAGGAATAGCATGAAACAGCCCGTACTCTTCGTGGGACACGGTTCCCCGATGAACGCCCTGGAAGACACCGAATTCAGCCGCGAATGGGAAAGGATCGGGAAGGAACTGCCCCGGCCGGACGCCATCCTGTGCGTCTCCGCCCACTGGCTTACGAGGGGCACCGCAGTCACGGCCATGGAGAAACCACGCACAATCCACGACTTTGGGGGCTTTCCGCCGGAATTGTACCAGGTGAGCTATCCGGCGCCGGGTAAACCGGCACTTGCCGAGCGCATACGGGAACTCTTGGCCAGCCCGAACACGGAAACCTCAGGCCATGAAACAGGAAAGGTGAAAACCGGGGTCGAACCCGGAAAAGTCGAGGTGGACCTGGATCAGGGTTGGGGGCTGGACCATGGTACCTGGTCGGTATTGCGGCGCATGTATCCCAAGGCCGACATACCGGTACTCCAGCTGGGCATCGATGCGGACAAGCCCGCGAATTGGCACTATTCCGTGGCAAGCCGCCTGAAAGCGCTGCGTGAGGAAGGGGTTCTCATCGTCGCCAGCGGAAATATCGTACACAACCTGGGCATGGTTGCCTGGGACCGCATGGACGAGAGTGGCTTTGGCTTCGAATGGGCCCTGCAGTTCGACGCTTCCATCGCGGGCTGTATCCAGTCCGGTGATGACGAAAGCATCATCCACTGGGAAAAAATGGGCAAGGCGGCCAGACTGGCAGTTCCCACCACGGAGCATTTTATACCCCTGCTATATGCCTTGGGCGCCCGGGATCCCACCGACAAGGTGCGGACCTTCAACGCCAAAGCCGTCGCTGGCTCGCTCACCATGACCTCATACCAGTGGGGGTGAACCGCCTCGCCGGAACACCAAAGGCCTGCTTGATAGCCGATTCGTCGGGTAAATAATCAATATGTTGCCTTTTTTATCGAAAGGCACCCATGATTGATTAATAAAGTTGACAGCACCCCAAAGCGGTTCTATCCTGAAGCCATTGCAGTCTTATCTTATTTTCCATTAAGGAGGAATACGCGATGACTACCATCATAGCGCTATTCGCACTGGCCCTTTACTTCATTTTCTACTTCACGTATGGCAAGACCATACGCGACAAGGTACTAAAAAGCGGCAGTGCCGCAGCTACTCCGTCCGAGCGGCTGAGCGACGGTGTAGACTATGTGCCCACCAACAAATACGTGCTTTTCGGGCATCATTTCGCTTCCATTGCAGGCGCCGGCCCCATCACCGGTCCCGCCATGGCAGTGGCCTGGGGCTGGCTCCCCGGCCTCCTGTGGATCTGGTTCGGCAACGTATTCCTTGGCGCCATCCATGACTACCTGGCCCTGGCCGCTTCCGTCCGCTACGACGGCCGTTCCATGCAGTTCGTAGCCCAGGACCTTATCGGCAAAAAAGCGGGAAAGACCTTCGCCTGGTTCATCCTGTTCCTTTGTATCCTCGTCGTGGCCGCCTTCGGCGACATTGTCGCGGGCCAGTTCGCGGGTGACGGACGCGTGTTCTTCGCCTTCGTCTTCTTCTGCGTAGCGGCCGTCATCGCCGGCTACTTCATCTACAGGACGAAAGCCGGCTTGGGCTGGGGCAGTCTAATAGGTCTGGTCCTGGTCATTGTCGCGTTCATTCTGGGCAACCTGCTTCCCGTAAAGTGGAACAAGGACGTCTACTTCCTTATCATCTTCGTATACATCGTCCTGGCCTCCACCCTGCCGGTAAACCTCCTGCTTCAACCGCGGGATTACCTGTCTTCCTTCTTCCTGTACTTCGGCCTCATTGTCGGCGGCGTGGCCGCGCTCATCAGCTTCAAGAGCTTTGACGCCATCCCGGTATTCACGAGTTTCAGCGCCAAGCTGATCGGACCGGCCGGAGCCCTGCAACCTTCTCCCTTCTGGCCCACGGTTCCGCTCATCATCGCCTGCGGCGCCCTTTCAGGCTTCCATGCCTTGGTAGCGGCCGGCACGAGTTCCAAGCAATTGGCCAAGGAATCCGACGCCATGTTCGTCGGTTACGGCGCCATGCTCGTGGAAGGCTTCCTGTCCACCCTCGTAATCATCTCCATTGCAGCCTTCGGTGGCCTCGCGCTGGGCGACAAGCTGATGACGACCCCCGCCCTCGGCCGCTTCGTGCAGTCCTTCGCCAAGATGGTCAGCACCCAGTTGCCCTTCTTCCCCATGAGCTTCATGACCCTCTTCGCGGCAGTCTGGGTATCCACCTTCGCACTTACGACTCTGGATACAACCAACCGCCTGGGCCGTTACATCATCCAGGAAATGGCCCTCCCGATGAAGGAGAAAAATCCTGGCGTATACGGTTTCTTCAACAACAAGTGGGTGGCCTCCCTCATCATCGCCTTTGTCGGCCTGTATCTGGCACGTTCCGGCGGTTATACGACCCTGTGGCCGGCCTTCTCCGGCGCGAACCAACTACTGGCATCAATTGTCATGCTGACTGTCGCCATCTGGGTCAAGAAAAAGCTCGATCCCAAGTACACGATGGCGGTGCTTATCCCGGCAATCCTGCTTTGGGTAACCGTCACTTCAGCCCTGATCTGGTATGAGATTGTGATTATCCCGGTCTTCTTCAGGGATATGTCCAAGGTTCCGAACCTGATCACCGGTACCACTGTCGGCCTGATCAACCTGTTCATGCTCATACTTAACTTCATCATGATCGTGAGCTTCATAAAGAATTACAAGGATACCAAAGCAGCTGCTTAAATCCGCCAGGCAATAAGTGATATCATCGAAGGGCTTCACCTTGAAGCCCTTTTTTCTTGTGCGGAGCAGGCACCACTCCCGGGAGGCGGTTTGGAAACAATTCTGAAAAAACTGCGCTTTGTTCTGGATACGATGTTGCAGGTGAATAGGGAAAAAGCCTGCGGTATACTCGAATTCGAACTGAAGGAATTGGAAAACATCTTTTCCTTGCTGATACTGGGCGGTTTTGTGGGCATGCCCGCCCCACCGGTTCCGCTAGCCATGGAACTCCTGCCGTACATGGAAAGGGAACTCACCATCATGCTCTCACGGTCAGATATGGCGCAGGATCCCCTTGCTTCCCTCATGGGAATTCTGGAAGTAGATTGACACAGGCGGTGCATCATTAAGACAAATGCTTTTTTTCTTGGAAAGGGCGGTGTCGGCAAGACGACCATGTCGGCGGCCTTCGCGCTTTCCCTCGCGCGGTCCGGCAAGAAGGTACTGATCGCCTCCCTCGACCCCGCCCACAACCTGGGCGATGTGCTGGGAACCAAACTCCACGACAAACCCGGCAAGGTGGAGGCGAACCTGGATGCCCTGGAGATCGACCTGAACTCCTGGGTAAAGCGTTATCTGGACGAAAGCCGCGAGGAACTAGCCCGGACCTATTCCTACAATCTCACCCTCAACCTGAACTCCTTTTTCGATATCATGAAGTATTCCCCAGGCACCGAAGAGTACGCCATGCTCTGGGCGATAGAACATATACGCTGCAATCTGGCGGGAGACTACGATATTGTGGTCTACGATACCCCACCCACGGCGCTTTCCCTGCGTTTCCTGGCCATGCCGGCCATCTCGAACCTGTGGATAGCGGAGCTTACCAAGCTGCGCGAGAAGATACTCAGCAAGCGGACCTCGATAACCAGGATAAACCCGACCTCGGTCGTGGCTTCCAGCTGCGTAGACAAGGCGGACGACAAGATCTACGGCAAGCTGGGTTCCATCAAACGCCGCCTGTCCGACCTCTCGTCCCTATTCTGCAAGGAAAGCTATATGGCGGTTGTACTGAACCCGGACGTGCTGTCCGTGTCCGAGGCCATCCGCATAAAGGAAGAGCTGGATCGGATCGGCATACCCCTGTCGGGGCTTTGCCTTAACAAGCGCGGGGTATCCACCACAGCCTGGTCCTTGGACCGCAGTCTGGCAGCCTCTCCCCTTTTCGAGTTCGATTTCCTGCCGAAAGGCCTGCACGAGCGCAATGACCTTGCCAGCATTGACACCAAAGAACTTGTAGCCGACTTTTTGGCCACGAAGAGCTGACAATGAAAGGACAACCATGAATTCCTACACCCTTACCGCGATCGTCATCCTCGCCCTGGCCTCGACGGGGGCCTATTTCTACGGCACCAAGAAAAACCGTTGGATCGTTTCCGGGCTTACCAGAGAACTCGAGGACCTGTTGAAACCCATCACCACGAACTACGTGAATATAGGTGGCGCCATAGGTTACAATTTTGCCTACGCCCTTTCCAATCCCTATGCCAGCGCCAAGGGAACCATCACCCTGAGCCCACGGCACTCCCTGCTCTACCTTCCCTTCTCGTTGCTGATAGGCGTCCGGGACCGGTTCTTCGTCAATATATTTACCAAGAAGAAACTGCGGGGTGAGGGTCACCTGGTGGCGGCGGCGTATCTGAAAAAAGCGAACATTACGGGGATGGACCAGATGGAGCGCCGTGAAGTCGTAAAGGATGATAAACGTTTCGTACTTTTATGGCGGGGAGCCGATCTTTCCGCCGATCTTGAAAAGCTACTTGAAGCCCTGCCCGACTCCTTGTACCTGCGTCATTTTTGCTCCTTCCCGGAGACCAAAACCCTGTTCATCCATTGCGTGCCGCACAAGGGAACCATCAGGGGAAATCTAGAGGCCATCTACGTCCGGTTACCCGGCTTCGTGACGAAGGAGAAAGATCAAACATGAAGGAACTGGATCTGGCGGTACGGGACAAATTCGATGCGGTTCTGGAAAAACTAAAGGAACCCCAATCCGAACTCAGCTTTGCGGAACTGGGCCTGGTAAAGAAAATCAGTTACCACGAAAAAGAGCACACCATCGTAGCCCACATGGATATCCTTTCACCCCGCCTGGAATGCATGGCCTGCGCCGCCGTCAACGGTTTCGTGGCCGAACGTCTGGAGCGGGACCTGATAGCCGCACTCCAGGAGGAATTCCCCGGCTGGACGATAGAGGTGAAGTAGGGGTGAGATAGAGGGGAGGGATAGAGGGAAGCATGCGGATAACCCGGGAGTTTCAGTCCCGGGTATCAAACTTGAGTTATCGTAGGGCCCGGTTCTTTACCGCGCTCATGTACGATGCGTAGGTTTTCTCGCCGGAAGTCTCCGGCAGGATGTTGTGGGTCGCCGCAAACACATACCCGCCGCCGGGTGCCATGATATCAATGACATATTTGACATGATCGTCGATCTGTTGGTCGTCCATGCCCGGCAATTTCTG
>CAXNJE010000061.1:0-17017 GCA_964202565.1 Breznakiellaceae bacterium
CATCCCCCCGGAGGTCCCCATGCCCAGATCGCTGACGGATTTGCTGCAAAAGAGGACGGTCATTTTCGACGGTGCCATGGGGACGGAGCTGTACAACCACAACCAGTTTGTCAATGTCTGCTTCGAGGAGCTGTGTGTCCGGGAACCCAAGCTTGTGGCGCGGGTGCACCAGGCCAACAAGGATGCGGGCGCCGACGTCCTGACGACGAACAGTTTCGGCGCAAACCGCTACAAGCTGGCGGATTACCTGCTGGCGGAGCGAACGGTCGAGCTTGCCTCCGCAGCGGCGAAACTGGCCCGGGAGGTTGCGGGCGGGGAACTGCTGGTGGCGGGTTCGGTGGGGCCGCTGGGGCGCCATTCGACGGGCGGGGCACTGAGCCCCGCGGAGGCTGAGGGGGCTTTCAGGGAAGTGATAACTGCCCTGATGGCCAACGGGGCTGATTTCATCATTTTCGAGACCTTCGGACGTAGCCGCGACCTGGTGCACGCCGTAAAGGCCGCCCGGGACTGCGGCGCGCCCTTCATTCCCTGCATGGCCTTTGGAAACATCGAGGCCAGTATGGGCGGCGAGACGATAAAAGATTTTTTCGCCTCCGTGCTGGCTCCTTCCGGCGCGACCGCTGGCGACCTGGCAGGCGCGGCGCCGCTCATGCTGGGATTCAACTGTTCGGTGGGTCCCCGGCAGATGCTGGATTTTTTGGAAGACTGGCTACCCCATTCCCCCCTCCCCGTCCTGGCCATGCCCAACGCGGGCGTGCCCCAGCGCGTGAGCGACCGCATGATTTACATGACAAGCCCCGAATATTTCGCCAGCTATGCCAAACGCTTCGTGGAGCTGGGAGCGAAGGCCGTGGGCGGTTGCTGCGGTACGGGATCCAGACACATAGCAGAGGCGGCGCGGGCGCTCAAGGCCATCCATATCAGCGTCCAGCCGGTGAACCAAGTACCGGTTTCCCCACCGCTCACCCCGGCCGTCCCACTGGGAGACCGTAGTATATTCGGCAAGGCCCTGGCGGAAGGACGCTGGGTTACGAGCGTCGAGATCACACCGCCCCTTGGCTACGACCTTACCAAAACCATCGAGCGCGCCAAGCTTTGCGCCCAAGCCGGGGTGGACGCCATCAACATCCCCGATGGCCCGCGGGCCAGCTCGAGGGTCAGCCCGGTCATCACTGCCCTGCGCATACAGAATGAGGCGGGCATCGAGGCGGTGCTCCACGTCACCTGCCGGGACCGGAACGTCATCGGTGTGCAGTCGGACCTGTTGGGTTGCGCGGCGGCGGGTATCAATAATTTGCTCATTGTTACCGGGGACCCGCCCAAGCTGGGGGACTACCCCAACGCCACCGCCGTCTTCGATATGGATTCCATCGGCCTGACCCGTGCCGTCCACCGCCTGAACGGTGGCCTCGACATAGGCGGCAAGCCAGTCAACCCGCAAACCCGCTTCGTCGCGGGCGTGGGGGCGGACCCGACCAACCTGGACCTGGAAAAGGAGATAGACCGGTTCTACAAAAAGGCCGAGGCCGGTGCGGAGTTCGCCATCACCCAACCCGTGTACGACGCGGAAGCCCTGATACTGTTTTTGGAACGCATACGGAACACCGGCGTCCGCGTCATCGCGGGCATCTGGCCTTTGGCCTCGTACAACAATGCGCTTTTTTTGAACAACGAGGTTCCCGGGGTAAGCATCCCCGAGTCCATCATGGAGCGCATGCGCGCCGCCCCGGACAAGGAAGCCGCCCGGCGCATTGGCATCGAGACGGCCCGCGAAATCCTGGCCCTGGTACGGCCCTACATCGCGGGGGTCCAGGTGAGCGCGCCTTTCGGCAACATCGAGACCGCGCTGGCTGTGCTCAGGGACTAGACGCCTAGGCGCCGCCGTACTGCAGCCGGTAGAGGTTCCAGTACAGGCCGCGCTTTGCCAGCAGCTCGTCGTGGGTACCCTGTTCGGCAACGCGGCCGGCGGCGATGACGAGGATGCGGTCCGCGTGCTTGATGGTGGACAGGCGGTGGGCTATGACTATGCTGGTGCGGCCTTCCAGCAGGGCCTCAAGGCCGCGCTGGATCATGCGCTCGGTTTCGGTATCCACGGAGCTGGTGGCCTCGTCCAGGATGATGACCTTGGGGTCGTGGGCGAGCACCCGCGCGAAGGATACGATCTGCCTCTGGCCCTGGGACAGGTTGGTGGCCCCCTCGGCAAGTTTCGTCCTGTATCCGTCCTCCATGCGTTCGATGAATTCGTCTGCATGGACGGCCTTGGCGGCAAGGCGCATGCGCTCCTCGGTCACCTCGTTCCCCAGGCGGATATTATCCTCGATGGTACCGGAAAACAGGAACACGTCCTGCAGCACCGGCTGGACCGCACGTCGCAGGTCGTTCAGGGGCAGGTCCCGAACGGGGATGCCGTCGAAGCGGATCTCTCCCTTCTGTACGTCCCACAGGCGGGTGATCAGGTTGGCGACGGTGGTCTTGCCGGCGCCGGTGGGACCGACTATGGCCACCATCTCGCCGCTTTCCACCTTGAAGGACAGGTCCTTGAGTATCCATTCCTCGTTCTTGTAGGCGAACGAGACGTGGTCGAATTCGATGGTGCCTTCTATCTTCGCGGGTATGGCCCTCTTGGTTTCGTCCGGGATGGAGTCGTCCGCATCGAGCAGCTTGAACACGCGCTCGCCACCCGCCATCGCGCTCTGCAGGAGGGTGTACTTTTCGGCCATGTCCTGCACGGGGGAATAGAACATGCGGATGAGGTTGACGAAGGCGATGAGGGTCCCCAGGGAGATCAGCTGCGACCGGTACATGCCCGAGCCGTAATAGATGATGACCGCCATGGAAGTGCTGGAGAAAAAATCCACCAGAGGCCGGAAGGTGGCGAAAACGTACATTTCCCCCAGGTTCGCCTTCATCAGTTCCCGGTCGTGGCTTTCGAATTCCGCCATGGCCCGCTTCTCGCCGGCGAAGAGCTTTACGATGTTGATCCCCGAAAGCCGCTCGGCTATGTAGGAGTTAACCTTGGACAGCCAGACGCGCTGTCTCCGGAAGGCGTCACGGGCGCGAGTGCGCGTGATCAGGGTAAGGATGACCACCGGCGGCAGGGTTGCCAGCGCGACAAGGGCGAGGCGCAGGTCCAAGGCAAAAAGCACCACGAGCACGCCCGCCATGAGACTGGCATCCTTGAGGAAGGCCCCCAAAACGTCGGTAAAGAATTGATTGATGGTTTCGATGTCGCTGGTAAGGCGGGTTACGATCCGTCCGACCGGCTGGCGCGAAAGGAACGCGAGTGACCGGCTGGAGGTATGACGGAAGAGCTGGATGCGCAGGTCCTTCATGATTTTCTGGCCGATCAGGCTGGTGAAGAATACCTGGGCGAACACGGCGGCCAGGACAGCTACCAGCGCGAAAAGCAGTATGCCCACGTTCGCGGAGATGACCGCCGTATCGCGACGGCGGAGTGCCTTGGCGTCCGAGCCGGGCAGGGCTTTCAGGTCGGCAACGGAGATGGAAGCCCAGGAACCCTCGGTCTGGAAAAGTTCAGCCCGCTCCGTGAGGACCCGCTCCTGTTCGATGTCGCCCGCCTGCAGGGGCACGAGGTAACGGGGGCTGTTATCCAGGAGCCCCGAGGTCTCCAGGGTCCGGCGTTCGGCGCCGGACAGGGCGCCCAGACGCTTGGCCCTGAGGTAGCGGTGGCCGGCTATGACCGGATCGGAGTAGACGAAGCCGAGCTTGTGGGCTTCGGGAGTACCCGACAGGGACTCGTTTACGGTTACCCAGGAAGACATGAGGGCGTCGTCCACCGTGTTCCTCACCAGGACCGGTACGAACAATTCGCCAGCCGTGGACACCGCCAAGGCGAAGATCGCCACGGCCACCATGGCCTTGTAGGGGCGGACGTAGGAGAGGATGCGCGCGACTATGCGGGAGTCGTAGCCTTTGGTTATCTCGTCGGTTTCAAAAAAATCGGACATGGCGCTCAGGCTCCCTTTTCCACTGCCCGCTCCAATTCCTGGAGCCGGGCGATTTCCGCGTAGAATCCGTCTTCCTGCGCGAGGAGTTCGGCGTGGGTTCCCCTCTGGGTGATCCTGCCCCCGTCTAGCACGATGATCAGGTCCGCGTGGCGCAGGGTGGATACCCGGTGGGAGACGATGATGTTGGTGCGCGAACGGCGCTCCTCAAGCAGGGCCTCCAGGATGCGGTCCTCGGTCTCCGCATCCACTGCCGACAGCGCGTCGTCGAACACGAGTATTTCCGGGTCCGCGGCGAGGGCCCGCGAGATGGCTACCCGCTGTTTTTGTCCGCCAGAAAGGGTCAGGCCCTTTTCGCCCACCACGGTCTCCCACGAGGCGGGGAAGTCCGCGACGTCCCGTGCGATGGTGGAAATGTCGGAAATCCGCGCGAAGCGTCCGGCGCTGATGTCGGGACCGCCGAAGCGGATATTCTCCTCCACACTCTCGGAAAAAAGGAACGAGTCCTGCGGCACGAAACCGAAGATTTTCCTGAGCGAATCCAGGGGGATATCCCGCACATCCCGACCGCCGATGAACATCGTACCCGGTGGCGGCTCGATAAGGCGGGGTAGTAGTTTGAGGAGGGTGGATTTGCCCGAACCCACCTTGCCCAGAACGCCCAGGGTCCTGCCTTTTTCCAGATCGAAGGAGAGCCCTCCCAGGACAGGCTTTGCCTCACTTTCGGTATTCTGTGCCGGATACGCGAAATTGAGGTTCCTCACCACAAGGTTTCCGGACACCCCTTCCGGCGCGTCGGCACCGCCAAAACCGCAGGCGGGGCAGGATTCGGCGGCGGCCTCGACCTCGCTCTTCTCGTCCAGGATCTCGTTCACCCGTTTCAGGCTGGCCGCGCCGCGCTGGATGAGGTTCACGGTAAACCCGGCGCCTATCATGGGCCAGATGAGCATTTCCAGGTAGGCCAGCATGGCGACTATATCGCCCGCGCTCATCCGGTTCTCAAGGACGGCGCCGCCACCGGCGACCAGGAGGATCAGTATGGTCAGTCCTGCCAAAAAATTGATGAGCGGAAAGAAAAGGCCAAAAACCTTGACCAGGGACATGGAAGCGTCGCGGTAATCGTCGTTGGAGGCGGCGAACTCCTTGGCAAAATGGTCTTCCTTTACAAAAGCCTTCACCACCCGTATGCCCGCAATGGTTTCCTGGGCTATATCCGAAAGCCGCGAGAAGACTTCCTGCACCCGGGTGAAGCGTTTTCCTATCATCGTCCCGAAGATTATTATGAGTACCGAGATGAGCGGCAGCGGGATGACGGTCAGCAGGGCCGTTCCCGGGTTCTGGATTATCATGATGGAGAGGATGGCGACCGACATGAAGGCACCGTCCACGAAGGCGACGAAGCCCATCGCGGTGGCCTGACGGATCGCGCCCATATCGTTGGTGGCCCGGGCCATCAGGTCGCCGGTCTTGTTCTTCTGGTAGAAGGAAGCCGGCAGGACGAGCAGCCGGGCAAAAAGCTTGTCCCGCAACTCGGTTTCTATGCGCCGGGATGCCCCGATTATGAAGAGCCGCCACAGGAAACGGCCGCCGGAAATCAGCACCGCCGCGCCTATTATGGACAGCGAGATGCCCAAAATGGTCTCCATCCGGAATTCTCCGGAGGAAACGGTGTCGATGGCCTTCTTGATGAATTGGGGTATCAAAAGCTGGGCGCCATCCACGATTATAAGGCAGATAAATCCGGCGATATACTTGGCACGGTACTTCTTCATGTAGGGGAGCAGGGTTCTGTATTCTTTCAGCATATACGGTAGAATGTATACCCGCCGGGCCTTAGTAGCAAGGGAATCCAGCCAGTGCGGACGAGCGTACCCGTCGGTCGCTCTTGATTGCCCTTGATCGGAAAGCGCGGATACCTATAATCAGACGGGGGTTCTATGGTCAAACACCTCGTTTTCTTCCGTTCTGCAGTCTCAATCGTGCTTGTTGCCACGGCGCTCTCCACCTCTCTTGCCGCGTGCTCCATGAGACTGAAGGGAGAAGGCAGCGTCGCTGTCGCCAGCCAGACTTCGGATCCACTGCTCATGGTTGCCGCCAGGGCAATCGGTGTCGACCTTCAGGAAGCGCGGCACCGCGAGTATTGGCTCCAGCGCTACAAGGCCGATCTGGAAACGTCGTCCCCTGCGGATTTGTACACCGTCGACTGGGGCCGGGAACTGTTCGCGATAGCACCACCTGCGGACGATAAAGCCCTTACAGGGCTCTGGAACCGGACTGGGTACTCCAAGATATCCCCACCTTGGCTAGGTGAAATGGAAATCGGCCCATCCAGGGGTTTCTATCCAACCAGCATCTATATGTGGGGGCTCTTCTACAACAAACAGGTATTGGAGGACTTGGGAGCCGATGAACCATCCAACCTGGGCGAATTCGAAGCGCTCCTGTCCAAGGCCAAAATCGCCGGTTTCGTACCCGTCTCTCTCGGGTCGGCCTTCGGTTGGCCCGGAGCCGCCTGGTTCACCATACTGGACCTGCGCATGAACGGGGCCGATGCTGTCCGTGAACGTTATGGGCTGACCCGGACCTGGGACGACGTGACAGGGAAGGCGGTCGCAAACCGTCTGGCTTCTTGGAGGGATGCGGGATACTTTTCCCTGAATGCTTCCAGGAATGGCATGGACGAGTCCCTTGCCGAGGTCGAATCCGGCCAAGCCCTGTGTACCCTGATGGGCGCCTTCGCCCAAGAGCGCTTCAGTGATTCCTCAAAGGTGGGTTTCACGACCTTTCCGCCGGTTGAAAGCCCTTCCGGCAACACTAGTGGGGAGCTAGCCGGAATAGCCGGTTTTTTCAAACCCCCAAAGATCCAGGGCAAAAAAGCCGAGACCGTCCTAGCACTCATGGACGCGTATCTGATGGCCTCCGGCGCTTCGTTTGATACCTACAAGCTGCCGCTTCACGCCCTCGCCACCGAAAACAAGCGAAAGGCAGTATCCAGCGCCCACCTCAACCCCATTCAGGAAATACAGGCTACGGCACTCAAACATTCCGTTTCCGTAGTACCCGCCTTTGACCGTACCGTCTCTGCCCAGGCCATGCAGAACACCATCCCCCTCTGGGCGACATTCTTCTCACCTGGTGGTATGTCCGGCGACGCCTTCGCCACCGCCCTGTCAAACGCGGTCTCCGCGGGGGAGAAAAAGGCGCCATGAAAAAAAGCCGCTTGGTTGCCGGCGTCCTTATTGGCTTGGTCCTCGTGGCAGTCGTTTCGGTTACGATCGCGAAAGTGTTGAGGCCCCAGGTCCAAGCCATCCGGGTACGCCTTGAATTGGATGGGGAAACCCGGCCGGTAGTATCGGAGGCGATCGCCGCCTTCGACGAGAGCGAAAGCCTGATTGAGGCTCTCATCCTGCCCTTGGATGATACTTCCAGCGCTGATCTGACCATTGGGCGCATTCCTGAAGGCCTCCCCTGGAGGACCCGTGGCTGGAGGCTGTGGAGCCGCCTGGAAACGCTGGCCTGGCTGGAAGGAAAACTGGGCAGGCCCCTCATCCTGTCGTTGCGGACGGGAAAGTTGACAGGAGCCGATTTTGACAGCCTGATAGGGGAAGCGCGCGGCCTCGGAGTCGCCGGTTTCGCCGTCCCCGAAGCTCCACCGGAATATGGGGCAACCTTCATGCTCTGGCTGGAACTCACTGCCGCCGCACATGCGGAAAAGAATTCCGAGACCCGAAAAGAACTCTACCTGGCCCCTGACAGGACAGTCCAGGCCGCCCTGGACGGACTCTCCCGGGGAAAAACACTCTTCGTCTTGGCCCCCGACCAGTTCGGAACCTGGATACAACGCACCCCGGACACGCACCCGGAAGCCCTCCCCCTGCCCGGTAGCCGGACTCCCGGCGTGTCCTGGGCAATCGGCTTCACCGAGCGCATAATGCTCTCGCCTGGATCAAAAAAGGGTGCCGCCCGCGCCTCCGCCGCCCTTGCCACCTACCTCACCAGCAAGGGCACGGCCCGCCTGCTCGCCGGGAAGCTGCCAGGGGATTTCCATAGCTGGACCGAGATACCACAAGAGGGCGAGCTTCCGCTGGTGGACGCACCGGACAGGCTCGTGGATGTACCAGACTAGCTGGTAATCCGATGGGGAGCTGAGGAATCACCTTTTTCAGGCATTCATCGTAAAGGATTTAAACCATGGCAAGACAAACGGGCCCAACAGTGAGTATGACCCGTTTGCCTTGCCTTTTTACATTTCGTGGCTGTTGACTTCTGTCCACCGCGAGCCTTCGCCCGCAAACAGCAGGATCCCAGCATCCTACTAGAGATTCAAGTCCAGAAGTTCCGCTTCCTCCGGATAGCTCCCGTTGTAGCCGATATGCGGCTTTCCATAACCGCCCGGAGTGGTGGCCGTCGTATCTATGAACGTGTTGGCGGTCAGGGGACTCGTAAAAGCACGGACCGCGATGGATTCCCAATTGCCGTTGAAAGTGCCCGTTTCCGGGTCGGCCCCGGAACCGAAGGAGCCGGCACTAAGGGCATTGACCGGGTAGACCATGCGCAGCGCGGTGGGTGAACCACTAAAGACCGATGAATACGTCGTGATGACAGGCCTGTAGTCCGTTCCGGTGGACGAGAAGTTGCGGATGGTGATCGAATTGTACTGCCCTGAAGAAAGGAGCGCATCCACGGTGACCGGAGCCGGCGTCGAGAAATCCGTACCATCGAAAGTCAGGTACGCGTACTTGAGATAACCCGAAGCACCGTCCTGGTAGGCTAGGTGTATGCCTCCCGCCGGATCGATCACCATGGAAACATACGCACCTGCCCCGGTATCCACTATTTCAGGACTGGTCCAGGATCCCATGGCAGTAGGTGTTGTAGTACCTGTCGCGGGTATGGGATCGGCAACTTTGAGGTTCGTGTTCGCGATGATCTTCAACGCGCCGCTACCGCTCGAATCGTAGTAGGCCAAGTAACCGTAATGTGCGGTGCCAGTATCGTATACCTGCAGGTCGAAGTGCGCCGAGTCGGCAGAACCGGAGGTCATGTTCCAGCGCCCCCGTGGGGTGTAGATACCCATCTTATTGTTTTTCTGGGTTCCCGCGAAAGCTACCGTGCCCGTCAGGTCACCGTTGAATTTGTCCAGATTTGCTTTCCAGGCTGTCGTTCCGTCACCACCTATAGCGATGGTCGTGGCTGTCGCGGTGGTACCCCTGAATACGTTACGCGCCGACGCTACCGGTGCTGTCCCGGAGGAGAAGGCGTAGAACACGATGCTGCGGGACTCGGTCGCCGAGTCAAAGTAGGCCGCATAGTTGTAATTGGTGGCATTGGTACCCAAGACCCGGAGTTTGGCGTTTGAATAGCGGTTGATGGCCTTGGTGCCGTAAGTGTACCAGAAGGGACCGTCTGTGGCACCTTCGGCGCTATCGTTGACGAAAGAGGTGTTGCCGAGCCCGAGCCTGGGGAAATTACCGGTCGCCGAAAGGTTCCAGTTGTAGGCTTCCGCGTTTGCCGGGAAAGCGGCCGAACTGGCGGTCAAACCCAAGGTGCCTGTCAGAGGCAGGGCACCCCATTGCATGGAACCCGTGAAGTTCCAGCTGTCGTCGATCGATGTCCACTGTTCGTTGTTGTTGAACAGGAAGGTCATGGTTCCCGACGAGTTGTAGACGAAGTCACCCCCCGAAAGCGCCTGGCCCTTGGTGATCCAATATTCGGTATTGGGTGTTCCCTTCCGGTAGTAGCGGAGTTCGGCGCCGTTCTTGACGTACATCCAGTTGAACTTGCCATCCCTGGGAATGCCAGGTCGCATGGTCGCCTCGGTCACATTAGGGATGGTGCTATTGGATGTCAGCTGCCAGACAGAGATATATCTGTCATCGGTCAGGTTGGGATTGAAGGTTTTGGCCTCCTTGTTCTGCGTCAAGGTATTGTCATTGCTGTTGTTGCGCGACAATACCGACGTATTGGTCGTGACAACGACAGCACCCGAGGTGGTCAGGTTGTTTGTGATGGTAAGACTGGTTGTCCCGACCCTGCTTGCCACGGTGACCGCCACATTGCCGATGGTTACGGTGCTGGAAGGACCGAAGTTGAAACCCCTGATGGTAAAGTTGGCTCCGCCAGAGGAGATGGGGTACCGGCCAAGGGCGCTCCGCTTTATATAGACCGCAGAGCCGGAATCAAGTCCGGTGGTGATGTCCGTAATGTAGGGTACCACATCCACCGGTTTGGCGGCGTAGCCGTAGTTGGGTTTTCCATCCTGGGCCTTGGCGCGCAAAACCAGATTCAGACCGGCAGAACCGGTTATAAGAGCCGCATCCGCCGTATTGAGCGGGTAGCTCCAATTATAGGTGTAACCGTTGATGGCGTCCCCGCTGATCGGCATTCCAAAGCTGGTTACCGGGTTTGGAAGGTCGGTCCAGTCCACTCCTGCGTTATAGGAAATCTGCAGTGTCACCGAGGCGATGGAGGTATCGTCGTATACGGTACCCGAAAGCGTCACCAGTCCCGAAAGGTCGGCATCGGCGATTGTTGCAGTACCAGTCCCGCTACCGGCTCCGGTAGCTTTGAAGCTTACTCCTACGGCGTTGGTGGCTGCTCCTATTGTCGTGAAGTCAGTCGTGCCCAGGCTGAGGATCGTATACCAGACATTGGCGTTGAGTGAGCCTGCGTTCACAGAGGAAGCCCCGTCGTTGAGGCTTTCCGTCCAGGCGTCAAGATGCCCGGTGGCGGTCGCGATGGCTGTCTGCGCGGGGTTGGTAAAGGTGATTATCGGCGCGGAGTCGTCTGTATTGTTCACCCAGACAAAGAAATCCCTGGTGATGGTATTACCGTCGGTGTCCACCGCCTGGGCTTGGAATTTATACCAATACCCGCTGGGGAAGTCGGCAGTATTTGTGTTTATGTTCACCAGGGCGCTGGTCGTGATGGCGCTTCCGGTCGCGGGTGTCAGGGTAGTGAAGGCAGCCTTGAAGCCCGTAGCGCCATAGATCGCCTGGTCCCCGTAATAGAAGGGAGTGAAGGCCTGTTCGGTCCCGATAATTCCGCCGCTGCCCACGAGGTACTTTTTGGTCACCGAGAGCTTGAAGTTGGCAACCTTGACGCCCTCCGCATCGGTGGCATTGATGGTGAACCCTACGGTGCCCGATACCTTGGCGCGATCGTTCGAAGCGTTGATCGTGGAAGAACCAACCACCACGCTGCCGATGGACGGAGGATTATTGGATATCTGCGCCTCGATCCGTTGATAGCTCCGGTTGCCGGCATCGTCCTCGTAGACGGCGAATATCCATATCGGGCCATCGGGCAGTCTGGCCGTATCAAAATAGACCTTCCACTCGTCGTACCCGGCCTTGGTCAGCAAGCTTTCCTGGAAATCGTCGTCGTCGCCAAAATCGTTGTCAGGATCGGTGTCGTAGACCAGATTCTCGGTGCGTTTGTCCACCTTGATGATGTAGTCAACATCAACGGGATACGGCACGGAGCTTGTGCTGACGGATCCGGTGGCGTACATGCTCACGGTTGATCCGATAGCGGTACTGGTCTGATTTAGACGCGGGCTCCAGAATTTGTCCCCCGCGTCGTACAGGCCATCGGAGTTCATATCCTTGACGAAATAAACCCCTACCTGCCTGATGCCATTGATTATGCCGGTATCGCTTATATTTCCCACGAGCAAGTTGGCCGTTCCGTCGTTGCCCGAGAAGCTGTACAGACCGCTGGTCCTGTCGGTGCCGATATAGGTGAGCGAATCGTTGTGGTTGAAGATACCGCTGGGCCGCTTGTTGTCCACCGCCAGTTCCACGGTGGTCTGGGAAGCCTGGTTGGTCTCGTCGGTGACCCTGAAGGTGACGTTGAGTACCCCTTCATTGTCCTGGTAGACGGTCCCGCCAATTGCGGTTGCGGAGCTTGTATCTATCTCGAAGGGTTCCACCACGATGAAGGGTTCTGTGGCGGATAGGACCAGGTCGCCGGTCCAGGAAACCGTACCGGAACCCACCCCGTCTACGAAGCCGGTAATAACCCTCGAACCCGAACCTGTATGCAGGACCATGCCCGGCACGAAGGCCAAGCCGTCCAAGGCCGTGGCAGTCAGGCTCGTGGCGAGGGTCGAACCGCTCGTACCGCCTATTGCGGTCGAGCCGGCTTTCTTGATGGCGTGGATCTCGTTGATCCCGTCACCGTTCCAGTCGTAGGGACCGGCCAGGGCGTTGGACGCGATCGCAGCAAATGCGGCGGTGTTGTACTTGACTTCCAGTTTGGCTGTCCCCAGGTTCTGGTCGTCGGAGAAGAGCGTCGAAAGCCTGACTATGGCATTGGCCAGTGTCGCGACTCCCGGCGTGTGCGCCGTTCCGTTGATGAGGATACCAGACACGCTGGGGTAGCTCTCGTCCAGGAAGATGGTTCGCGGAGCCGAGGGGACACCCACCGTACCATGGTTGTCCACCGCGACGGTCCGCATTTTGATCATGCCCGAGAATCCGGTCTCGGTGGCGTACAGTTGACCCGCCGCGATGGTCACCGCTGTCAGGCTTGGCGTTTTCGCCGGGGCGGCTGCGGAGTAGAGCGTGCCGTTGCCGTTGATGCTGAGCGACCAGGCCGCGCCGTTGATGAGCTGGGCGTCGGGAACCTTGTACCAGAGGGCTTCGTTCTCGTAGGGGTCGTTGCCCGCACCCGCTGTCGCACCCCCGGGGAATTCCCAGTTGCCGGTGAATAGTCCGTCGCCATTTACATCCAGCTGCACCCATACGTTGTAGACGCCATCGTCGGCCTGGTTGTCGTCGGAGCTAAGGCCGGAAACAAGGACGTCGCCCGAACGGTACGAGCCGTCTGCCGGCAGGGTAAAGCTTGCCGTCGGACGGTCGGTGCTGTTGTCGATCGTGAAGGTATAGGTTTCCCTGGTCACGTTGCCCGCGGTGTCGGTCGCGGTGATGCGGATGTTGGAAATGTACGCGAAGATTTCGGTACCGTCCTCGATACCGTTATTGTTGGTGTCACCGGTCCAGGTTTCACCTCCGTCCTTGACGCCGTCGTCATCGGTGTCGCCGGCGATGCGCGCGAAGGTTCTCTTGAAATCAGGAGCACCCGGATCCGTGAGCATCGTTCCACTGTTGAAGTTATAGGTCCAGTTGGCCACTGCGGTGGGAGTCGTATAGGTGGCGTAATAGGACGCGCGCCCGGCCAATCCCACATCGATGCCGACAACAGAGGCCTCGCCCAGGCTGCCGTTCATATACACGATGCCATTGACGGAGGAATTGAAGACCAAGCTTGTCGAAGCGGGTGAGGACAGGGTGCTGGCCGGCTCGGCGCTATCGAAAATAACCGGGAGCGTCTTTACCGTAGACTTGCCAAAGCTGTCCGTAGCCGTAACCTTTACCGTGTGGCTGCCCTGCAGGAAGCCGACCGGAGGACTGGAGCGCCAATCGAAGTCGTAGGTCCAGGTTGAACCAGTGGCGATGTTCCCGCTCACGGTTCCGGAATCCACCTGCACGGTCACCGTAGCCAGGCTGCCGTCCAAGGCAGTACCGGACAAGGTCCAATCGTTGTTCAGGACTACCGCCGACATCAGGTTTTCATCCGTAAGATCCCAGGTCTTGGGAGTTAGGGGCAGATAAGCGCCCGCATACCTGTCCACCATCTGGAGGCGGGTCAGGGCGATCACCGGAGCTCCGGTATCGTAGGTGAGGTCGGTCGGGTCATCCTGCCAGGATGCGGCCGTGTTTCCGTCGCTCTGTTCCCAGCGGTAGCTGTTGGTCCGGATGGAATCCGCCCCGGACCCCATATCACCTACACGGACGCTTACCGTGTGGAGTCCTTCCTTGAGCCGCAAGGTATAGGAATCGGGATTGGAAGGGGCAGTTCCCGTACTTGCATAGGTAAGTACACCGGTAGCCGAATTGAAGGTCGCGACATCACGAAGGACGGTTGAGCCGGCAATAGTGAGGACGAGCTGCCAGCTGCCAGCTACGATTTGCCTCTGGTTGATGAGGGCAGCATCCGTAAGCGCCGTTGCGGTCGCCCCTGCGGGGACCGTACTGGTCAAGTCGGTAAGCTCATGCGACCACGTTACGGTCGTTCCCGCATTGCCGTTGGCGCTTGGCGGGTTTGTCACGAGGACGTACGCTGAGCCATCCAGGCTTACAAGCACCTTGGCCATATCCACGCCATCATCGTCAATTGCCGCGCCAATTATTTTGGGATTGGCGTCGAAGCGGTTGACGGAGGCGGAGGAGGTCATACCGATGTTGCTGAACGAGATGACGGGCCTGTCGGAATCCTGGTTGATAGTCTCCACCCGCTCGAAGCTGTAGAAATTGCCCGCCTCGTCCACCGCGGTAACGGCTATGCGCACATTCTTGTCCACGGCCGTATTGCTGGTAGCGACGGTGTCGCAGCTGGTGTTCCAGGAAGTCGTTCCGGTGACCCCGGCTACTGTCCATCCGTTGGCGTTGGGATCGGCGAGGCTGAATGCCGTGAAGGTATCGGGAGTCCCGTCGGCGTTGGTGTCGGCTATCGTCTTGTTGAAGTAGACGGCGTGGACACCGGAATTGAGGTCGTTCGACGTCCCTTGCAGGGTTTCCAGACCGTTGAGCTTGCGCCCGAAAGCGGGGAAGGTCGCAGTGGGTAGCTCTGAATCGGCCTTGAACGAGAATTGCGTGGAGGCGGTCCTGCCCCAATAATCGGTGGTCCGCACCAGGACCGGCACGTTGTCTCCGTCCACGAGTCCGGCGAAAGTATGGGTCCAGGTCCAGGCTATGGTCCCGGAGGCGGGCAACCAGTTGGTCCCACCATCCAGACTGAGGTCCACGGCGGCGACGCCGACCGTATCGGAAGCCGACCCGGTGAGGGTAATGGCCTTTCCATTCGCAATATAGGAACCCGCAATGTTCGAGTCCTTTGCCGGAACGGCAAGGGATGCTCCGTAGAAGCCATTCGAGAAGGAGAGCAAGGCCGAATCGTTCGGGACCGCGTCATCCTTTGCGACGAGGTATTCGGAAGACTCGCGGGTTACCGCGTCTATGCTGAACACGGCTTCGCCCACATCCGACGCAATCAGCCTGAGCTTGTACACGGTGGTACCCTGTACCAGTGTGGCCAGACTGTTGCTGAAGGACACCGCATTGCCGGAGCCGGACACGGATGCCATATTCTGGTAAGCCTCTGACTGGCCCCCAACCGTATCCGCATAGTCACCGTCGTTGTTCAGGTCGATCGAGAATTGGATGGTACCGGTATTGACGCCATCGTCATCCGAAACGGTCCCGCTCAGGGAGGCGCCCAGCCCAAGCAGTGTCTTGGGCAGCACTTTCACGCGGGTCGAGCCATTGGTCACGCCTGCAGGAGCCGAAACGAGCGTCAGGGTACCGGTGGCGCCATCGAAGGCTGAAACGAGGTAGGTGACATATACGCCGGTAGAAACCTCAATCATGGCCACTGAACCCGCAACCGGGGCGGGAGTCGAGCCACGGTTCGCGTTGCTCAGGGCCGATACCGTCAGGCTGTCATCGACGTGTCCAGTAACCGTGTACCAAGGCGCCTCAAGGGTATAGCTGGAGCCTACAGGAAAGGCCGATGCAAGGGCACCTGTCCACGATACCTGGCCGGTACCTGAATCGAAGGCTGAGACGATCTTTTCGGTCGCGTCAGGGAAAGTGGCCAGCCAGCCGACTTGGACGTCCAGGTTGCCCTTGAGCGCCGAGTCGGTGAAAGCTGTCGTACCGGAAATCTCCATCATTCCGATGACCGATGACGACCTGAGACCGGGTACCGCGAGGATAGGGCGATTCAGACCCTGGTCGAAAGTGACGGTCAGGGTCTGTTCGGCTCCTACGTTTCCTGTATTGTCTATCGAGACCACGTGCACCGTCTTGGCGCCATTGACGCGGGCGGTAGTGTTGAAACGGTAATTCCAGGCGCTCGTGCCGGTCGCGAGGAGCCAGCCGTTGGAAGCTGCTGCGCTTGGAAGGGCGGGCGTTGGGTTTGAGCTGTCCTGGATCCAAAGGTAGACCTTTGAGATGCGGTATGTATCTTGGGCCGACCCGGAGATATAGAGACTGCCGTTCGCAAGGGTTGCCGCCACAGGACTTTCAAAAGTCGAGACCGGTCCTGTCCTGTCCACGTTGAAGGTGAACGATTCAATTGTCTGTTTTCCCACCACGTCTGTAACACGGACCCTGACAGCCATCTCGCCTTGAAGGGCCCCTACGGCTGCGTTTGTGAAGGACCAGGTCGCGCTCGCCGTATCCCGTCCCGTTACCGTGGCGGATGCGAAGTCGATGGGTATGCCGGACAGGAAATTCGCGGCCAAGCCAATCGCGACCTCCACATTTCCCACGCCCACACTGTCGGTGGCGACGCCTTCCAGATGGAGATAATCCTTGAAGTTGGATCCTACTATGCCGGTGGTTCTGGTCTCCACACCGTTGCCGAACGAGGATAGCGTGGCGGATGCCGGAGCCGCGTCATCGCGCACGAAGACATACTCGTCGGTAGTCCGGGTAACGGGAGCCACGCTGTACGCGGGTTCCCCAGTATCACTGGCCCGAACCTTGAGCCTGTAGACGCTCAAGCCCTGGTTATAGCGGCTGCCGATGTTGTGGCTGAAGATGATTTTTCCGCCAGACACCGTTTTCGAATCGACGTTGAGGAAATCTTCAGCCACACCGGAGAATACACCGTCTCCATTGGCATCCACTGCAATCTGGATGGTCGTGTCATCGACACCATCGTCATCCGAAACCTCACCCTCGGCAGCACTCGGGAATCCGAGCATGTTCGGAAGCAGGTCATACACGCCCGCAGGCACTGCAGAAAGCATCGGCGTGAAGCTCACCGTTGAACCGGTAAGTCCCGTTACCTTTCGGATGGCACCGGTCGCACGGAACCGTACATACCAGCCGGAAACAACACCGGACCCGGACAGGAAGTCATCGGTAAAGGACGTCGTGGTAGCGGAATCCGCCGTGCCGGTAAGATATCCCGGCAACAGCGTCGTCAGGAACACCGAGGGCAGATTGGTCGTCTGATCTATATAGATGCGCCGCTTCGTG
>CAXNJE010000062.1:0-16998 GCA_964202565.1 Breznakiellaceae bacterium
ACAAGGACATCCTTGACTATGCCGGTACTCTTGATGACCGAACCGGATCCCACCACGCCATAGGCACCCCGGGCGGACCCGAAACGCCTCTGGGTAATTTCAGCGAGCTTGCCCACCAAGGCGGTATCGTCCCGCCAGGACGCCCACAGGTAGGCATCCGCCGGGATCATGCCGTCAAAGGGCAGGATGGACCTGCCACCGGCCTCGTTCATCACGTCTATCCACACCCGAACGTCCTCTGCCTCGCCGTCCATCAGGATGCCGTTGCCGAATTTGGCATGGTTTGAGGTGGCCATCTCATCTATATGGGACAGTATGACCGTATTGCCAAAAATATAGTGCGAGAGGTAGGCGCATTCCTGTATGGAGCAGTCGTCGCCTATATCGCATGAAATGATGGTGCTGTTGCGGATACCCGTAGGAACCCGGTAATCGTGGTGCTGCAGGACCACGTTTCGCAGGCTTCCCAGCCGGACCAATCCGAAAAAGGAGGAATTCTTGATGAGTGAGGGGTCGAAGGGGTCGGACACCAGCAAATCGTTCCAATCGGAACTGGAATTGTCATTTTTTATCAGCACCTCGATCTCGTCGGCCCGGAGTTTGCGCCGCGAGCGGGCGTAGGCCTGGGATTGGGCATCCCGTTGCCAGTATTCGGTCTTGCCTTCACTCAGGTATTCGGAAGGTATGAAATCGTAGGCGTAACGATCGGCGCTTTGGATGCTGACTTCTTTCATGGTGCCTCGATGATACCCCACCATCCACGACAATCCAAGACCCCGCCGAATGTGTGCCAATAAAGGCCGCAAGGGCCGCCAAAGCCTGCGATTATGCGGTCGAGCTTGACAAATTCAGCTCAATCAACGCTTAATAAGCGGTATGGACCAAAGCTTAGTCATCCGGCGCGTCGCGTCAGCTGCCCGATCATCCATCGGGCCGTCACTGCGGACAACGCGTTTTCTGGTGGCCGTCATGGTCCCCGTATCCCTCGCGGTAACCCTTATGGACCGCAGCGGCGTGCTCCGTCTCGTCTCCGGCTATATCGATCCCGTCATGGGCTTTCTTGGCCTGCCCGGTGAATCCTCGCTGGTATTCATAAGTGCCGTGCTACTGAACAATTATTCGGCCATCGCGGTCATAGGAACCCTTCAACTCAGCCCCCGCGAGATGGCCATCCTGGCCGTCATGTGCCTCATCGCTCACAATCTTCTGGTGGAGTGCGCCGTAATGAAGCGTACCGGTTCGTCGGTCACCAAAATGGCCTTCCTTCGCATAACGATGGCCCTGGGTGCCGCATTCCTGCTCAACCGCATACTTCCCCTCAATTTTGCAGCCGGTAAGGGTTTTTCCTTCGCGGGACTGGCCCTCAACTATACTTCCCCGGTCAATCACGGCGGAATGCTTCGTGGAGTCGGGTTGGATCTGGGGGAGCTTCCGTCACTTCTGGGGGACTGGGGCATCGCATCGGGTCTGCTGGTACTTAAAATGGCGATACTCATAAGCCTATTGATGCTGGCGCAAAAGTTGATGGAAGAATTCGGCCTTATCGAACTGCTCAGCAACATCATGAAGCCCTTCATGCGCCTGCTCGGGTTACCACCCACAACCAGCTTCCTGTGGATAGTCGCGAACATACTCGGCTTGGCGTACGGGTCGGCCATCATGATAGAAAGGTCGGATAGCGGAAAACTATCCCTATCAGACGGTGACCTGTTCAACCATCATGTCGCCATGAGCCATTCGCTGCTGGAGGACACCCTGCTGTTTTTCGCCCTTGGGGTGCCACTTTTCTGGCTCATGATACCGCGCATCGTACTTGCAGTGATTGTAGTATGGTCCGAGCGCCTCAGACGCGTACTTTTCCGGCGTTCATTCCAGGTGGGAACCATAAAATAAGACCAGAATCCTCAGCCTTTTAAAGACAATTCCAGCATCCTGCGGAAAGGCGAGTCGGTCTTCTTGAGCTCCCTCGATCCACGGGTAATCTTGCAGAGTGACAGACCCAGCTTCTTGGCTATCTCACGCTGGGGTACGTGGTGGTCCAGGGCCTTGACGAGGGCCCAACGGGCGGCCACGTCCGCCGTCTCCGACGGAGTCAGCAAGCTGCGCAAAAAAGCCTCAATGAGCGTGGGGTCGTCGGTCGCGGCAAAAGCTGCCGCAAGCTCACCCAGGTTCTCCGAAACGGCGGGATCATCTATATGCATGGTGTTACTATACAGCAGGATCCGCGTAGCGGACAGGAAAAATGTACTATTGCGGCGCAACATTGCAGGCACAAGCTTGCGGTCAGCCTTGAATCGTGTACAGTTGATGCATGGAAATCGTACGAAAACCCGGCCTTTGCATGCTTCTGCTACTCGGTATTTCCACCCACGCTTTCGGCCGTGATTTCCCCCAAGCCTTCGAAGTCACGGACCCCTTATACAAGACCCAAGTTGGGGACAGTACCCTGCTGCCGCGGACCTATACCGAAATCGCGTACAACAACCATCTCTTAATGTCTGGAAAGGACGATTCGTTCAATGTGAGCGGCTTGGCTTCCTTTACCTTGCTGGATCTCGATTCCGCATTCGCGCTCAACCTGTATTGGGGCACCTATCTTTTGGTAGGCCCGGTTGCCGCGGACGAGACACCGGCCACCGTTGCCGAATGGTGGATGAACGCCCTCCAATTCGAATACGGCGTTGTCTCTGCCTGGAACTTTGCCGAAGCCCACGTGTCGCTGGAATATGCAAGGACCAGCCAGCACCCGTGGCGACGCGCCTTTTCACAGGTCACCACCGATGCCCTGCGTTTGGGCGTCACCCTGGGGGGCTTGAGACGCGGGCGTTTCAGTTCCGACTTCCGGATCACCGCCGGCTACATCGACCTTTTCGATTTCTGGCAAAGCTCGGTGCCCAAGCCCCGCACGGAATGGGTGGCATCGTCTGCCGTCCGGACGGTGTATCGCCTGACACCCGGGTTTTCGCTCTTTGGCAAGCTGCAACTCGATGCGCTGGTCCTGCGTGAAGGCGGTTTCGATGCCGACTTTTGGGCAGAACTTGGCATCGAAGCCGGTCGAGGCTCAGGCCGTCTTCAGTTCTATCTGGATTATTACCATTCCAACGATTCAGAGGAACTTGAACAGGGGCCAAATCCGGCTTCCCTCTTCGGCCTGGGCTTCAGGCTGTATGGGTGAGGAATCCCGCGGTATGGAGAGGAGCGACCAAACAATTCGCCAAGTACCCGGTCGTATCCAATCACCATGCTGGCTCTTTCTCACCGTCAAGCCAAGGGCTTTTGGCGCTCCCTGAACGCCCCGATCATCGCCAGCAGGTTTGCCGTGCTTACGTCCGGTGGGACGGCGTGGGTGGGTGCGGCGATATAGCCGCCATTTTTTCCCATGATGCCGATAATTTCCCGGGTTGTGGACTCCACGACTTTTGGTGAGGCGTAGGGCAGCAAGACCTGGGTGCTGATGCCGCCCAGAAAGGTCAGCTTGTCGCCGAATTTCCTTTTTACCTGCACGATATCGTAGATTTCGGGCTGGAAGGTGTCGTACACGTCCAAGCCGGCTTCGATCAGGAAGGGAAAGAGGTCGATGATCTTGCCGCAGGAATGGAAGATGGTGTACTTGCCGTGTTTTTTACTGAAGGCGAGAAGTTTCGCCACCCGAGGGCCTATCAGTTTCTTCCAGAGCCGGGCGCTCATGATCAGTCCGGTCTGTTGCCCCCAATCGTCGCCAAAATAGAAGGCGTCAAAGTCCGTACTTGCCTCGAGGACCCGTTCCATGGCACGGATGTCGTATTCCACGATGCGGTCGAACAGTTCCCCCACAAAGTCCTCTTCCTGCAGCATGTCCATCAACAGGTTTTCAATACCCCGCATGGACCAGGCGCGTTCGTAAAGGGTGAAGCCGACGGTGACCGCGCGAAAAGTATTCCAGGGTCCTGAGGTCAGGGCGGCCATCTGCTTGTCTATCTCGCTTCCGACCGGTGAGGGGAAAGCGAATCCCGTCAGGTCGGGCTTTTTCAGCAACCATTCGACAGGCATGCCTATGTCCGCACCATCACGTCTGTCCCAAACCACGCCGAACTCGTCGCGGAACAGGCCTTTCTCGGGTTCGGTGGCAAAATCCATGCAGGTCGCAAGGTCGATATGGTTGCCGTAGTGGTTTTCAGGATCGGGGATGCCGGTAGCCGCGACAAATTTGGCCCGTTCCTCCGCGGTAAAGCGCAGGTGATAGGGCACGTAATCCGTTTCCCGGTGTTGGATCGCCGCGATTACCCGTTCCCGTTCGGTCATCCCCGCAGTCCTGAATCCCGCTCCATCCGTTCGTACACCTCGTCGAGGGTGCCGGAGAAAGGCCCGTGCTTTTCCATCTTGATGGAACACAGGGCCGCCGCGAAACTGACGGCTTCCTGCGGTCCGTGTGTCAACCTGCGGGTCAGGTAGGAGGAGAAGGTGGTATCGCCGCGGCCGGTTCGGCCCGACAGGTTTTTGGGCGTAAAGGGCGCGCGGTATATCACGCCGTCCACCAGGACTATCACTTCCGTGTTGTGGGTAACCATGACTTCTTTGGCGCCCCAGGACGCGAGCATGCGCGCCGCCGCCTCGCGGTCGCTGCTGCCTGTAAGGATTTCAGCCTCCGCCGCGTCGGTCTTGAACCAGGTCACCAGCGGCAGGTACCGGCGCTTTTCCGCCCAATCCATGAACTTCATGGTCTTGTCCGGCATGGCGTTCCGCAACAGACCCTGAGCGTCCACCGCGATCTTTCCGCGCCCCGCCAATTCGGCGATCAGGGTATCGGGGAGCTCGCCCACAAAAAGCCCGGCCAGGTCGATGATGGTGCTTTCCGCGCCGGCGGGAATGTCTGAAACCGTAAAGGGTTGCGCCCGGGAGAGCAGGGTCGTGTCCCGGCGTTCGTGGTCGGCGGTGCGGAACACGTTCAGGATGGAGGTGGTGGCAGGGCTCGGACCCACGATCAGTTCCGCGACCTGGTCGCGAAGGAAGCCCAGGGAACCCGCATCTTCCGGTGCCGTCTTGGTGATGGCCAGCACCTTGGCCCCCGCCTTGGACGCGGAAATGGCGGAGTGGACTATGGCCCCACCGAGCAGGCGCTTTTCAGCCCCCAGATGATCCACAAGCACGTCTTTTGAGATATGCCCCAGCATGATGATGTCGTAGTTCATTAGGCTTTCCTCCGCAGGATCAGTTCAGGAGCGAATTCAGTATATCAGGACGGTTCGTGGTTATCGAATAGGGGCCGAACAAAAGATTGGCCATCATGGATTCCTTATCATCCACCGTCCAGAGCATCACGGGAACGCAGCGCTTGCGCGCGTATTCCATCACGGCGCCGTCGGCCAGCCTCCAGTTCAGGTTGATGCCGCAACACGCATACCGCAAGGCGGTGCGGCAGGCCGACACCATCCCGTCCAGGCCCGGATTCCTTTCAAAGCAACGGTCGGCGTTGAACAGGTAGCGGAAACCAGGAAGCTGGTCCCGCGCAAGCTGGATTCCGCTTTCGTCAAGACCGGAAAAGAACACCCCGTCCTCGCGCCGCCGTGAACGCACGACTTCCGCGGCAGCCGTCAGGGCGCCATGATCCTTCGCGTCCAGGTTGAGCACACACGCATCTGCCGGGACAGCGTCGAGCAGGTCTTCCAGGCAGAGCACCTGTTCGCCGCCTGCCCGCGAGGCTGCTTCGATGTGCGCCCAACCCAGCGCATCGATACGGCCGGAAGCGCCTTCCGGCATCCGTATCGTGTCGTCGTGGGTCAGCACTACCCGACCGTCCCGTGTCGCCCGAATATCCACCTCGACTATATCTGCCCCGGAGGCGAGGGCCGCTTCCACGCTGGCCATGCTGTTGGGGATGGTCCCCAGGCACCCGGCGTGGGCGGTCACGAGCGGAAACTTCCCCTTCATTTAAGACCCAGCGAATAGGCGCTCGTCATCTGCCGGTATACGACCCGGGCGAAGAGCACGATGGGCAGGGTAGCCAGCAGGCCTATGCCCATGAGCTGGCCCCAAAGGGTCTCGTATTCGCCTATGAAGTTGACGATGACCAAGGGCAGGGTGAGCAGGTCCGGGGTACGGATAAAGAGCATGGTGAACAGGAACTCGTCCCACGCCACGATGATGCAGAAGATGGCGGTAGCAGCCAATCCTGTCCGGATGAGGGGAAGGGCAATAAGGCGCAGCACCTGCAACTGGGTCGCCCCGTCAATTTCTGCGGCCTCCTCAAATTCCAGCGGCATGCTCTTCACAAAGCCAAAGAGCATCCAGATGCAATACGGCAGCGTGTACACCTGGAACACCAGGATGAGCCCCCACAGGTTGTTGAGCAGCCTCATCTTTGCGAACATGTCATAGAGGGGCACCGCGAGCACCACAGGCGGCAACATCTTGGCCAGTATGATCCATATCAGGAAAAGAGAGTTCAGCTTGACCGGAAAGCGGTGCCTGACCAAGGCGTAGGACGCCAGAAAGGCCAGGATAAGCGAGAGGATGGTGGCGGCGGCGGTGACGAATACCGAGTTCCAGACGTGCTTTAGGTAGCCTTCCTTGAAAAGCATTGCATAGTTTTCGAAGGTCAATTTTTCCGGGAACAGGGTTGGAACCCGGGAAATGTTCTCCACTGGGGTTTTGAGCGAGGTGATGACTATCCAGTAGATGGGAAAGAGGCACAGGATCAGCATCGCCAGCATCAATATGGGAAAAAGGGCACTTTTTTTCGTGGTTACGAATGAGGCCATGTCAGACCTCCTTCGTGTTCAGGATTTTCCTGAGGTAGATGGCGGACACGGCAGCGACCGCGACCAGGGTAATCATGGAGGCTGTGGACGAGCGCCCGAGTTTGAAGTACTGGAAAGCCTCACGGTAAATGAAGTACGAAGTCGTTTCGGTGGCATTACCGGGGCCACCGCGGGTGAGGGCGAAAACCTTGGAAAACACCTTGAAGGTGTCGATGGTCCTGAGCAGGATGAGCAGGAGTATCTGGTCGCGCAGTATGGGCAGAGTAACCCTGAATAGTGTCTGTCGGTAATTCGAGCCGTCCATGACGGAAGCCTCGAAGATTTCCTGCGGTACCGAGGCCAGGCCAGCCTGGACAACTATGAAGGCGAAAGGCGTCCATTGCCACACATCCACCAGGATGAGGGACCCCAAGGCCATATTCGGATCGATAAGCCACCCAGCCCGGGGTAGACTCAGCAATTGGAGCAAATGGTTCAGCAGGCCTATGTCGTAATGGAAAAGAGTCTTCCAGACGGCAGAAACGACCATGGTCGAAAGCATCATGGGCAATATCATCAGGATCATGAACAGGCTCTTGCCCTTGAATTCCCCGTAGAACATGAGGGCCAGGACGATGCCCAAAAGGACTTCGATGGCCGTGGCGGCGATGCAATACACCAGGGTATTGATGAAGGAGGTCCTGAAAACCTCGTCGGCCAGAATATCCACATAATTCGCCAGACCTGCCCAGCTACGCGAACCGCTGATGTAGTTGTAATCCTGGAAGGATGTGAGGAACACCGTGATCATGGGGTAAATGGTGAGCCAAAGCATGACGGCCAAGGCCGGAATGAAGATGAACCAGAAGAACGGCGCTTTGACTTTCGAACGACCGGAAGATGACATGAATGGACTCCGTTCCGGGAATTTTTAGGCGGTGGAAAAGTTCCGCCGGCGAGCCTTCAGCCCGACCGGCGGAGATTTCGGATGCGGGCTATTTCAGGATCTGGACCAGTTTGGCGTTGGCTTCGTTCAGCGCCTCTTCAGGGGTCTTCTGTCCGATAAGGGCTTCCTGGACAAAGCTGCCCATGGTGGTTTCCATCTCCGCCCAATACAGGGTGCGTGGGCGTGCCACGCCGCTTTCAAGGGCTTCGCGGATTGCGGGGTACCAGGGATACTTGGCAAGGATCTCCGCATCGGCAAAGAGGGATATCCGGCTTGGCGGTAGGCCTGCTTTCATGACCATGAGTTTCTGGGTTTCCTTGCTGGTCAGGAAGGTGAGGAAATCAAAGGCCGCAGCCTTGTTCCTGGATGCCGAGGGAATGGCCACGTGCCAGATACCGATCATCGGGGAGGATTTCTTGACGTCCGCCGGGTGCTTGGTGACTTTTACCTTACCGGCTACCTTCGATTCGTTGGTGTCGTCGAGTTTGGCCAACCAAGCCGGCCATACTTCGGGGGCTATGCCCACGGCACCTGCCAGAAGGCCGTCCCGAACCTGGGCGGTGTTGTTCATCGGCGTGCTCTTGGGAGCATACTTGGCGAGTTCGATGAAGAATTTAAGCGCTCTGATGGCTTCCGGCGAATTGACGGTGGGCTTGCCCTTGGCGTCCATGAAATCCGCGCCGAAGGACCAGAAAATGGGAAGGAAGGCAGTAAGGATGGGGTTGCCCTTTACACCTCGGAAGGAAATGCCCGATATGGCGGGATCGCTTTCGGAAATTTTCTTGGCCGCGACCAGGACATCGTTCCAGGTCTTGGGTTCGCCGAGCCCGTATTTGGCAAACAGGTCGGTTCTATACGCGAACAGCGATACATTGCCTACAAAGGGAAGCCCATATAATCGACCCTTGGGTCCATTGGGATACCGGCACAGATCGATGGTGGTGGAAATGAAATCCGTATCCACGGTCTTTCCGGCCCTTTTGAGCATGGCGTCCAGATCTTCCAGCCAACCGGCCTGCTGATACTGCATGGCCTTGGGGTCGTCTATCAGGACAAGGTCGTAGGTTCCGGTGCCCGTCTTAAGGTCAATGACCGTCTTTTGGTAGACGTCGTCGCCTGAAAGCTTGAGAACTTCGAAGCTGACGTTGGGGTTCTTGGCCACGTAGGCGTCCACCGCTATCTGCATCGCATTACCGTAATCACCATCGCGTCCGGCAATTACGAGCTTGACCGACTTCTGCGCGAAAGCTCCGCCTGCAACGGTGGCCAGCGCAAGAATAATGAGAATGGTCTTTTTCAACACAATCTGCCTCCTTAAAAAATATCAGGACACAATAGGCCATATTTGCGGGAAAATCGTCAGCCTACCGTGTGGAATCGATTTTAAACCCCCTTCCTGAAGGAGCGCAAAGGAAATCCGTGCTATACTTATTATGAGTTTTAGCCTTGTTTCATTAAAAATCGCATAGCTTCATAATTTAGCTTATTAAGCGTATATTACCTGTCAAGCATGGAAGGTACAGGATGGCTACACTCGAACAGCGACATCGACTCAAACAAAAAGATCTGGTAGCCCTGCTTTTTATCCTCTTTTCCGAGGAATACGACCGTACCGAAGTGGATTCCATCATAGACATCGAGCTGCCCATGAACACGGTCAGGGATTACCTCGAAAAGCACGTGGGGATCAGATACACCAGTGACACCTGGATCGCTACCCAGATCCACAAGTACGAAAGCGAGATAGGCACGAAGCTTTTCCGCAAGCACGATTCCACCACAGGTCCCATGTTGGGCCTGAACCGCGACATCAGGACCTACAGCCAGAAGCAGCATCTATATGTGACCCAAAAAATACGGGTGGCCAACGGTGTCATGGACCTGATCAAAAATGAGCGCGCGGGAACCGTGCCGGACAAACCCGTCTCTCTCCTGTTGGGTGCCGGAAGCACCGTCACCAGGGTGGCGGAGATAATCGCCGAGAGCCTATCCGAGCTCCCCTGGACCTGGCGGATCGCAACCCATAATCTGGGGGTCCTGGAAGCCCTGGGAAAGACCTCTCCCGGTTTCGAGCGGGTTGAGATTTCAATCCCTGAAGGCTGTTTCGACCCCACCACCTATCTCATCCTGGGCAGCAACGAAACCCTGTACAAGCGCATGACCTTCGACTGGATCATCCAGGGAGCATCCTTCATGTCCAAGGGACTGCTGTATGTAGAACGGGAGGACGAGACGAGGGTCAAAACTCTCATGCTACGTGAGTGCAAGGGCCGAAAGGTACTCGTGCTGACGGGACACGAGACGGCAGCCCGTGCGCCGACACTCAGCCATGCCTTCGGAGCCATAACCGAATATGATTACATAGTCCTTCCCGCCTTGCCGTCCGGCTCGCCCACAGCACGCCGCCTTGCCGCGGAGATGGAACCCTGCGCAGACAGGCTCCCCGTCTGGATACGGAACTGGAGCTATGAGATAATACGTGTCCGGCATTGAATGGAGGACAGAAATGAAAACTACGAAAACGGCCTTGGTCGTCATGGCGGCCGGTATGGGCAGCAGGTACGGAGGCATCAAGCAGCTGGAACCCGTCGGACTCGCAGGCGAAACCATTCTGGAGTACGGCCTTTTCGACGCGGTCCGCGCCGGTTTCAGCGAGGTGGTATTCATAATCCGCAAGGATATAGAACCTGACTTCCGCAGTGTCCTGTTGGATCGGATGCAGCTGCCCATTCCTGTCAAACTGGTCCACCAGGAGATCGGGAACCTGCCCGCCCCTTGGAAAGATTCGGAACTGACCAAAACCAGGACAAAACCCTGGGGAACCGCCCACGCTGTCTGGAGCGCAGCCGAAGTTCTGGATTGCCCCTTCGCCGTCATCAATGCCGACGATTTCTACGGCAGGCGCTCGTTCCGCATCATCCACGATTGGCTCGCCTCCTGCGACCCTTCCAAAACCGATTGGGTCATGACCGGCTACCACCTGCACAAGACCCTGAGCGAAAACGGCACCGTTTCCCGGGGCATCTGCGACACCGGCGAGGACGGGTTCCTTCGCGGCATCGAGGAACACAAGAAACTTGCGGGGGTTCCCGAAACCGCCAACCCCACCAATATTGACGCCGGACCCAGCAGTATCATCTCCACCCTGGACGACGGAACCAAGATGGTTTTCCCGCCGGAGACCATAGTCTCCATGAACTTTTTCGGTTTTACGAGCTCCGTCCTGGGTGAAATAACCTGTCAGCTACTGGATTTCCTGGCCACCCAAGGCGGTGAACCCAAGGCCGAGTGCTACCTGCCCCTGGTGGTGAACAAGGCCATAAGTGAGGGCCGCGCCAGAATGACCGTGCTGGACACCCCCGAAACCTGGTTCGGCGTCACTTATCGGGAAGACCTTCCCTTGGTCGTGGAACGGATACGCATCCTGATCGACCAGGGCCTGTACCCAAGCACGCTATGGGGAAAGGCATGACCGCCACCCTGCACACTGCTCAATTGCGGGAGGTTCTCGACGGTTTCGACCTGGACGGCAAACTGTTGCAGGTGGCCGCATTCGGCACCGGGCATATCAACAACACCTACCGTTCCGTGTACGACGAAGCGGGAACGAAGGCGCGCTATACCCACCAGCGCATAAACGAGCAGGTATTCAAAAAGCCCGAGGAGGTCATGGAAAATATCGACCGCATACTGGGTCACCTGCGTGCAAAAATCCTGGCAGCCGGCTTACCCGATTCCGATCGCCGCTGCCTGCGCCTTGTCAGGGCCAAGACTGGCGAGCCCTGGGTCCGCGATGCCGAAGGCGCTTACTGGCGGACCTACGTCTTCATCGAAAAATCCAGAACCTGCGAAGTCCTTGAATCCGACCAGCAGGCGGAAAACATCGCCCGCGCGGTGGGTCGCTTCCAGCTCATGCTGGCGGATCTGGGCGGAGAGCGCCTGCACGAAACCATACCCGGTTTCCATGACACCCCCGCCCGCTACAAAACCTTCCATCGGATACTGGAGTCCGATCCCGTAGGCCGGGCTTCCTCGGTGCGTGCGGAAATCGATTGGGTATTGGAGAACGAGGAACGTGCTTGCGCCATCGCGCGGGCTATGGACACCGAAGCGGTGCCCGAACGCATTACCCACAACGATACCAAGGCGAACAACATCCTGCTGGACGAGACGACCGGAGAGGCCATCTGCGTCATCGACCTGGACACGGTCATGCCCGGCAGCCTGCTCTTCGATTTCGGCGACCTGGTCCGCACCTCCACGGGCACCGCCGCCGAGGACGAAGCCGACGCGTCCCGCATGGAAATGCGCCTGCCCTTTTTCCGTGCCCTGGCGAAGGGCTTCATCGGCGAGACCGCTTCCATACTTACAGCCGGCGAACGAAACCTGTTGCCGGAAGCCGGGCGCAGCATCACCGTCGAACAGGCCCTGCGCTTTTTGGGGGACTACATCGCAGGGGATACCTACTACCGCATCCACCGTCCAGGACAGAACCTGGACCGCACCCGTACCCAACTAGCTCTGGTCGATTCCATGGACCGACAAATGGACGGCATAGTCCGGGCCTGCAACGAAGCTACATCCGCCAGCATAACTGTACCCACGGATACCGCTTAGACCATGGGCTGGGTCATCATAATCCTGGGATCCCCCAACGACGACCGGGGCAGGCTCTCCGCTACCGCACAGTCCCGACTGGACCTCGGACTGGCAGAATACCGGAAGCGTCCGGAGGCGGCCATCCTGCTTACCGGGGGTTTCGGCCTCCACTTCAATACCAGTCCGCGCCCCCACGCCGACTACGCGCGGGAATACCTGCTGGGGCAGGGCGTACCGGAAGCAGTTTTTTTGGAACCCGCCCTCAGCAGCAACACCGTGGAGGACGCCGTGCTTTCCAAACGCATCCTCTCGGGCAGGAACTTCGACCATGCGCTGGTGGTGACTTCGGATTACCATATCGACAGGGCGGAGTTTATCTTTTCCCGGTTCCTGCCAGGCCTGGAGATCGGCTATTGCCCGGCCCGCGCCTCCCAGACAGAGGCCGAATGCGCGGCCTGCCTAGCCCACGAACAGAAAGCCCTGAAAGCGCTTGGGGATAAAGGCATCTGGTGGGAAGGCAGGCGCCTTTACTAAGCCGCCTGCAGTGTCACGAAGATTACGGTTTTTAAGACCCAAAGCTCATGCTGTGTAAGGATAAAGGCAGAAACTCTGCACACAGCATGCACGAATTCTATTAAAGCAATACAATGTATATATTTAGACTCTATTTACCCCTAAACTTCGTGACACTTCCGTGGACTATCCTGCCGCGGCCTATCGTCACTTTCACCTGGAAATCCCCGTCCATAACCACGATGTCCGCCCACTTGCCCACTGCGAGGCTGCCGGTTTCTCCGGCTATGCCGAGGGTGGTTGCCGGATTGATGCTTCCCCAGCGGACGGCCTCCTCCACGGGGAGTCCTGCGAACTGGGCCAGGCGTTTGAGCGCCAGGTTCATGGTCGCCGCGCTGCCGGTAAGATTGCCGTTCACCTTGGGGTCGTCGTCGATCATCCTGAGCACGCCGTCCTCGGGGTACACCTTGCGCCCATCCGCGTAGGTGATTATCTTGCCGTCGGGACAGCCGGTTCCTATCAGCGAATCGGTGACTATCACCTTCTTGAGTGGCGGTTTGACCTTGTCGATGAAGCGGAAGAAGGGCTTGCGAACGTGGACAGGACAGCCGATAAGCTCGATGCTCACCTCATCGTGCATGAGAAGGGCGGTCTCGTGCCCCGGAAGCATTACAAGAGCCTCGTCCGGGTCCTCACGGTAGCCCAGGTTCGTATCGTACATATGGGTCGCGTGCCGCGCCCCGGCCAGGATGGCCCGTTCGCCGTCCTCGTAGCTGGCTTCGGTGTGCCCTATGGAAGCCACAATGCCGTGCAGGACCAGGCGTTCCACCAGATCCACACTGCCGGGCAGCTCGGGCGCAAAGGTCACGGTCTTCACGGCAGTTCCCGTCTCGCCCAGTAGGCGGTTCACGTCTTCCGGGTTGGGAGCTTTCAGGTAGCCCAGCGCGTGTCCGCCCCGGCAGCGCGGTGCCAGCCACGGCCCCTCCACGTGTACACCGTGCAGGAGGAAACCGTAGTCCCGGTCCTCCATCGCGCGGCCAAGCCGCCTCACCTGGGCGATGATGGTATCCATGGGATTGGCCAGCGTGGAAGCCACCACTCGGGTGACGCCGAATTTCGCGTACTCCCGCAACACTCCCACGGTGGCCTCGATACTGCTCTCCATGAAATCCACCTCGAGCATTCCATGGGTGTGCATGTCGATAAAGCCGGGCACCACGAGCAGTCCGCTGGCGTCGATTGTCTCGCAATCCGCGATACGCGCCGCCAGAAGAGGGTTCATTCGGGGCTGATCGAGTTCGGATTCGGCCCCGATGGATACGATGCGGCCGTCCTCCACCAGGACATAGCCGCCTTCGATAATCGCGGACTCGGCGCAGACCTTGCCGCCCCGGACCAACAGCTTCTTCATGGGGGCCTCTTTATCAGTTCACATCGGCTTCCAGCGGGCCGGCCAGGGGTTTGATGAAGAACAGCTTGCCGGGCAGTTGTGGCATGACGGAGGAGGGTATCCACATATCCGGCCCGTACTTCAACGTGACCCAGAGTGTCATGCCCTGGTAGATCATGTTGCGCACCGGCAGGAAGCCGTCCACGCCGCCGATGGTATAATCGGCCTGCAGGAAGATTCCTGGCCCGATGGTGTTGGCCCGCGCGGGGACCAGGGTTATCCGGCTCTTGAAGCTGGTGATGGAGTTCTGGATGATCGTCATGGGATGGAGCTTGGCGCCAACACGGTGGGTAGCCTTGGACCATTCCTTGATGTTCTTGTAGTCGGCGGCGAAGTGGGGTTCCCAGAAAGCGACGTGGAACACCCAGCCTATGCCCCAGATGAGCACGAATTTCGCGTTCTTCGCCCTCAACCCGCCTATCTTTTTCTCGTACAGGGGCAATTCGTCCCGGGTGGCGAAATGCCTCTGGGCCACGGGTACGGTCAGCTTGCCCAGGGGACCGTAAAAGGCCGTCTCCATGGCGTTGCGGAAGGCTCCGGGGTTGGAGGCGGGAAGCGTGTTGCCGTCTTCGTCGCTCCACTCGTCCATATTGAAACCGTGCACGTGCTTGCAGTCCACGTTCCAGCGTTTCAGGAACTCCACCGCCCAGCGGTACATGCCCATGGGTCCCACCGACCAGATCAGTATGAGCTGGCGTCCCTCGTCCTTGGCAAGTTTGATCTGCCAGGCAATTTCATGGCCCATCATGGTGTTGAAATCTTCCAGGGTGTCCGCACTGACGGGCGCGAAATCCTTGTGCCACCATCTCTCGCGCTCGAATACCTGTTCTGGCTTCATCGAACAGCATTTGTCTATCTTGGCCAGATCCCACGCCGCAGGGTAGAAGCCCTCGAAAAGGGAATCCTTGATCGTGTTCAGCAAGGTGATCTTTTCCATAAAACGCTCCTTGGAGAAATAGTGAAGCGATCGTGAGTCAGGCGCGGGCGCTCAGGCGCTCGCCGATGGTGACAGCCCCGATGATGATGATCCCCAACACGACCTGGCGTACGTAGGGATTCACGTTCATGATGATGAGGGCATTCCCGATCAGGCCGATAAGCACGACTCCCAGGAAGATGTTGAGGGCACTGCCCTTGCCGCCGGAAAGGGAGACGCCGCCGACTATGACCGCGGCCAGGGAATCCAGGGCGTAGGTGTCGCCGGTGGTGGCCAACGCCGAACCTACGCGCGAGATCAGGATGATCGCGGCCAGTGCGTTGCACAGGCCTACCACGACGTAGGCGGTTATCGTCACCCTGTCGGTGTTGATGCCCGACACGTAGGCGGCTTTCTTGTTGCCACCTATGGCGTACAGGAAACGCCCGTAACGCAGACGTTTGAGCACGAGGAAGGCGATCAGCATCATCCCAATGAAAAAGATGATGGAAACCGGGATGACCCCAAAAATGCGCCCCCTACCAAGCAGCTCGAATTCCCCGAAAAGCATGTAAGACGCGCCACCGCTGAGCAGGAGGGCTGCACCGCTGTACACAACCTGGAAACCCAGGGTGATGATGAACGACGAGGCCTTCGACTTGATGACGACTATGCCGTTCAGCAGTCCCAGCAGGAAACCCACCGCGAAGGTGCCGATGACCGCCAGGGGAATGCCCAGCGCCGCCCGCCACGCCGGAACCTCGCCTTCCGGAAGTCCCAGCATCTTCTGGATGACCATGGCCAGGAACATTCCCAGGAACGAAATCTGGGTACCCACCGAGATGTCTATCTGACCGGCCACCAACAGCATGCCAATGCCGGAGGCGACTATCCCCAGTATGGAAATCTGCTGGAAAATGTTGATGATGTTCTGTATCCGCAGGAAACGGGGGTTCACTATCGCCGTCACGACGCAGATTGCGATTATGATTACGATGAGGACCAGCGCCTGCGTTGCTTTTGCCCTGGGTCTCGCTTGTCTGAGTGTGGTTTCCATACTGTCCTCTTATCCTTTTTCGCCTACGCCCATGGAAAGGCGGAGAATATTTTCTTCGGTGATGTCCGCACCGGCTAGCACCGTCGCAAAACGTCCGGAACGCATGATGGCCACCCGGTCGCAGACCGCCACCAACTCGGGGTTGTCCGAGGAGATCATGATGACCGCCTTGCCTTCCCTGGCCAGGGCATCCATCATCCGGTAGATTTCTGCCTTCGCCCCCACGTCCACGCCCACCGTCGGTTCGTCGATGATGAGTACTTCCGAGCCCGCGAAAAGCCATTTGGCCAAGACGACCTTCTGCTGGTTTCCGCCGCTCAGGTTGATGACGAGCTGGGCGATGGAGGGGGTCTTGATGTCCAGCTTGCCGGACATCTCCCCCGTTTCTACCTGCTCGCGTACCAGGTCCATCAGCAGGCCGCCGTTGCTCGCAAAACGCGCCAGACTGATGTTTTCAGAGACGGGCCTGCAAAGCACGAGCCCGTCCCCCTTGCGGTCCTCCGTCAGGTAGCCGATACCCTTGCGGATGGCGTCTTCCGGATTTTTTGGCGTTATGTCCTTGCCCCGGAACATCAATTGGCCCGTATCCTTGGGGTCCAGGCCAAAAATCAGGCGCGCCAGCTCGGTGCGCCCCGAACCCACCAGGCCGCCTATGCCGAAGATCTCGCCTTTCCGGACGTCGAAGGACACATGGTCCACCACGCCAGCCCGGGAATAATCGATCACCTGCAGGTCGGCAGGGGCACCTGCATCGGTGGAGGCGGCTGCAAACTCGCGGACGTAAAGCGTCGTGCTCGACCG